>NZ_CP026124.1:5416314-5724471 GCF_002902905.1 Achromobacter sp. AONIH1
TTTTTCCGGTTCCATCGATTCCGGTTTCGCCGGCATGGCGGCGTGGCGCAAGGCCAGCTGGGAAGAAGGCGAGGACAGCGTGCAGGCCGCCGGCCGGCCGGCGCCGGTCAGCTCGTTCCAGGTTCTGGATGACCTGCTGCGCAGCCTGGACGACCGCCAGCGCCTGCCCGCGCTGGCCGGCATCGTGCTGGCCGGCCATTCCGGCGGCGCGCAGCTGGTGCAACGCTACGCCGTGCTGAACAACGTCGACGGCCCGCTGCGCCGCGACGGGCTGGCGCTGCGCTACGTGATCGCCAATCCCTCTTCCTACCTGTACCTGACCAACGAGCGGCCACGCCCGGACGGCAAGGGCTACGCGCCCTACGAACGCGGCATCTGCCCCACCTACAACCAGTACAAGTACGGCACCGACAAGCTGCCCGCCTACGCGCGCGGCCAGGAGGAATCCCGGCTGTTCGTGCGCTACGCGGCGCGCGACGTCACCTACCTGCTAGGCGGCGCCGACAACAACCCCGAGCACCGGCTGCTGGACAAGACCTGCGGCGCCGAAGCCCAGGGCTCCACGCGACTGGCGCGCGGCACCGCCTACCTGCAATACGAGTTCCTGCTCGCGTCGCGCGGCGGCAAGCCGGTCACGCTGCACCGCGCCGGCTACGAAGTGCGCGGCGTGGGCCACGACGGCAAGAACATGTTCGGCTCGGAATGCGGCGCCCAGGCCCTGCTGGGCGAAGGCGCGCGCGGGACGGACAAGGCCGCGCCCTGCGAGCCGATCAAGCCGCGCGGCAAGTAGCGCCCGCCAGGCACCGTCCAGGGCGCCCTCCAATCATGACAGCAAGCTGAACGATGGCGCGGCGGCGCGTGCAATTTCGCGCGGCCGGGAGCAATATAGGGACATGCTGGCGGCGGCGCGCTTGCGGCCGCGCCGGCGTTTCCCATTCCGGCAAGCAGCAAGGACCGCCATGACGCACACGCATCTGGATGTCGCCGACGCGAAGCGCCGCATCAAGGCCATTTTCGTCGGCTCCATGGGCAACCTGGTCGAGTGGTACGACTTCTACGCCTACACCGCCTTCGCGCTGTACTTCGCCCCCGCCTTCTTCCCCTCGCACGATCCCGTCGTCCAGCAGCTCAATGCCGCCACGCTGTTCGCGGCCGGCTTCATCGTGCGGCCGCTGGGCGGCTGGCTGTTCGGGCATATCGCGGACCGGCACGGCCGGCGGCTGTCGCTGATGGTGTCGGTGGGCATGATGTGCGTGGGCTCGCTGATCATCGCACTCACGCCCACCTACGCCTCCATCGGCCTGGCCGCGCCGGCGCTGCTGGCGCTGGCGCGCGTGATCGAGGGGCTGAGCCTGGGCGGGGAATATGGCGCCAGCGCCACCTACCTGACCGAGATCGCCGACGCCGAGCACCGCGGCTTCTATTCCAGCTTCCAGTATGTGACGCTGATCGGCGGCCAGCTCAGCGCGATCCTGGTGCTGTTGCTGCTGCAGAACGTGTTCCTGACTCACCAGCAGCTGGTGGATTGGGGCTGGCGCATCCCCTTCGTGATCGGCGCGCTGCTTGCCATCGTGACCGCCTTCATGCGGCGCGACATGCCCGAGACCGACTCCTACAAGGCCGCCAGCAAGACCCAGCCGCGCACCAGTTCGCTGCGCGGCCTGCTGAAGTACCCGCGCGAGGTGGCCATCGTGGTGGGCCTGACGGCGGGCGGCACGGCGGCCTTCTACACCTTCACCACCTACATGCAGACCTTCGTCCGGCAGACGGCGGGGTTCTCTGACATCGTCACCACCTATGTGATCGCCGCCTCGCTGATCTTCGCGCTGATCCTGCAGCCGCTGTATGGCGCGCTGTCCGACCGCATCGGGCGCAAGCCCTTGCTGGTGTTCTTCGGCGTCGCGGGCGCGCTGCTGACCGTGCCCATCCTGTACACGCTGGCGCAGACGCGCTCGCCCTTCATCGCCTTCCTGCTGATCTGCGGCGCCTGGGTCTTCACGGCCGGCTACACCTCGATCAACGCCGTGGTGAAGGCCGAGCTGTTCCCGACCAACATCCGCGCCACCGGCGTGGCCGTGCCGTATGCGGTGACCGTGTCGATCTTCGGCGGCACGGCGCCCGCCATCGCCCTGTGGTTCAAGCAGCAGGGGCATGAGCAATGGTTCTATTACTACCTGGCCGGCGTGATCTTCCTGTCGCTGCTGGTGTACGCGACCATGCGCGACACGCGCCGCGAATCGGCCATGCACCGACATGAATAGCGACAGCGGGCGCAAGCGGGCCTGACGCGGGCGGCCCGCCGCAATAGGCCCGCGCCGGCCACGCGCCACACGCCGGCATGCGCCGGCTAGCGTCGCGCTCCGGTCAGCGCCCGCTCGGGCGCGGGCGCGGGCGGCTCCAGCGGCGCGGCCTGCAAGGACTGGATCTCCAGCGCCGTGACGGCATGCGCCACGCAGGGCAGGATCCAGCCCTCTTCCTTCTCGTCGCGCGACAGGCCCGGCCATTCGATGCGGTAGCGGATCTCGCCCTCCAGCATGAGGCACATGCAGGCGCGGCAGGTGCCGTTGCGGCAGGAGCTGGGCAGCTTGATGCCGCCGGCCTGCGCGGCCAGCAGCAGCGGCGTGTCCTCGTCGGCATCGAAACGCAGGCCCGAGGGCTGGATCAGGACCGGATGCGAGGGCATGGCGGAAGGCGGACGGGCTCAGCCGGCCGCGTCGTCGCGCCAGTCCAGCTGCCAGGCGCCGGACAGCACGTTCTGCAGCCACAGCGTGCAGGTCAGGGTCTTGGCGTCCGTCACTTCTCCCCGGGCGCAGGCCTCATACAGCTCGGACGGCTGGGCGCTGATCACGTCCAGGAACTCGTCCTGGTCCAGCTGCCTCGGCCCGGCGCGCAGGCCGCGCGCGAAGAAGATGTGGATGATCTCGGTGGAATAGGCGATCGCCAGGTGCAGCGCGCCGGCGTGGGCCCATTGCGCGGCGGTATAGCCGGTTTCCTCCAGCAGCTCGCGCTTGCCGCAGGCCAGCGGATCCTCGCCCGGGTCCAGCTTGCCGGCGGGAAACTCCGTCATGACGCGGCCGATGGGATAGCGGAACTGCCGCTCCAGCAGCACCCGGCCGTCGTCGAGCAGCGGGATCACCACCACGGCGCCGGGATGCACCACGTATTCGCGCGTGGAGGTGTTGCCGTTGGGCAGGCGGACGGTGTCGTTGCGGATCTTCAGGAAGCGGCCGTCATAGGCCGCCACGCTGGAAACCAGCTCTTCGTGCAGATGGGATTCGGGTTTGGTCGTCATGGCGCGTGCGGATGGCGGCCGGGAGGGCGGCGGCCTGCGCCGTCCGCCCGGCAGGAGTGCATGAGCTTACCATCGCGCCGCGACGGTCCCGCGGGGCCGCGCGCCCGGCCCCGCGCCTACGGCGCTACCCGGATCACCACCTTGCCGAAATGGCTGCCGGACGCCAGGTGCGCGAAGGCGGCCGGCGCCTCGTCGAAGCCAAAGACCCGGTCGATCACGGGCTTGATGCCGGCGACCGAGACGAAACGGGCCAGGTCCTCCAGCATCTTGCGGCTGCCCACGAAAATGCCTTCCAGGCGCTTGGCGCCGCCGATCAGCGCCAGCGGCGCCACCGGCGTCGCGCCAAAGCCGCTGACGCCGCCGATCATGGATACCGTGCCGCCCATGCGCACGGCGGCCACCGAGCGCTCCAGCGTGCCCTGCCCGCCCACTTCCACCACGACGTGCGCTCCGTCGCCGCCCGTCTGGCGCAGCGCTTCGACCTGCCATTCGGGCGTCTCGCGGTAATTGATCAGCACATCCGCGCCCAGTTCGCGCGCCTGTTCCAGCTTGCGGTTGCTGGACGAGGTGACGATGGCCCGCAGGCCGGCGGCCTTGGCCAGCTGCAACCCCCAGATCGACACGCCGCCCGTGCCCAGCAGCAGCGCCGTCTGGCCCGCCTGCGCGCGGCCGCCGACGAACAGGGCGTTCCACGCGGTCACCGCCGCGCAGGGCAAGGTCGCGGCCTCTTCGTCCGACAGACCCGCCGGCGTGGCGACCAGCCCGTGTTCGGCATAGACGGCTTCCTCGGCCAGCACGCCATCGGTGGCCGCGCCCGGCGCCAGCGCGGTCTTGGCCGGCGTGGGCTCGCCATCGACCCAGTCCGGCATGAAGGCGCCCATGACACGGTCGCCCACGCGGAAACGCGTGACGCGCTCGCCCACGGCGGCGACCACGCCAGCCATGTCGGAGGCGGGGATCACGGGCGCGCCGCTGCCCTTCAGGTAAATGCCGTCCGCGACCATCAGGTCGCGGAAGTTCAGGGACACGGCGTGAACGCGCACGCGCACGTCGTACGGGCCGAGCGCTTTCGATTCCAGCGTGACGCGCTTGAGCGATTCGATGCCCTTGCCGCCGGTGACGTGATAGGCCTGCATGATGAGATTCCTTGCGATACGTAATGGAAGGCGCGCCGTGCCGGCGTCGCCCGGTATCGCTAAGATATAGGGGAATAGATATCCCTAGTGGCGCATTTTTTTCCTTTCAATGATTCCCGAAAGGCACCAATCAAGGATTGCCATGAATACCCGCAATGTCCACGACCGGCTCAACGGCATCGAAGCCTTCGTGCAGGCGGCCGAGGCCGGCAGCTTCGCGCTGGCGGCCGAGCGCCTGCGCCTGACACGCTCGGCCGTCGGCAAGTCCATCGCGCGGCTGGAGGCCCGGCTGGGCGTGCGGCTGTTCCACCGCACCACGCGCCAGCAAAGCCTGACCGACGACGGCCAGGCCTATTACGACCGCTGCGTGCGCGCGCTGGCCGAGCTGCAGGCGGCCGAGGCGGAGCTGGACAGCGGCCGCCGCGAGCCGCAGGGCCGCCTGCGCGTCACCGCGCCGCTGGTGTTTGGCCGGCATTGCGTCGCGCCGGTGCTGCGCGAGCTGGCGGGCCGCTATCCACAGCTGGAGGTCGACATCTCGTTCAGCGACCGCGTGGTGGACCTGATCGACGAAGGCTATGACCTGGGCATCCGCGTCGGCGACCTGCCGGACAGTTCCAGCCTCGCGGCCCGCCGGCTGGGCCTGCAGACAATGGGCATCGGCGCGTCGCCCGCCTATATCGCCGCTCACGGCCGTCCCGTCACGGCGCAGGAGATGCAGGCGCACGCCGGCATCATCTATGCGCGCGGCGGCCAGGACAAGGCCTGGACGATGCAGGACGAGGATGGCCGCGCGACACAGTTGCGCCTGCGGCCCAGCCTGCGCCTGGACGACCTGCAGGCCATCGCCGACGCGGCCATCGCCGGCGCCGGCCTGGCCTGGCTGCCCTGCTGGATGCTGGCGCGCTATGTCGGCACGGGAGAGCTGGAGGTGCTGATGCACGGCGACCAGCTGGCCGCCCACGAGGTGCACGCGGTCTGGCCGCAGGCGCGCCACCTGCCCTCCAAGACCCGCACCGCGATCGACGCGCTGGCCGCGCGCGTGCCTGCGATGCTGGCGCCGTAGCGGGGACGGCCTCGCGCGTACCCGCGCGGATCAGGGGGTAGAGAATGCCGGCGAGACCGGCGCGCCGAATACCTCGTTCAGCCGAACTTGCGCAACGCGTCCAGCGCCAGGCCGGCGCCGATGCTGCCGAACAGGTCGCCCTCGACGCTGCGCGCGCCGGGCACCAGCGCCGACACGCTTTCGCGCAGCCGGGGCACGCGACTGGAGCCGCCGGTGAAGAACACGGTGTCCACGTCCGCCGCCGCCACGCCGGCGTCGCGCAGCAGCGCGCCGACGGTGGTTTCCACCTTTTCGATCAGCCGGCCGACACAGGCGTCGAAGGACGGCCGCGTCACGTCCACGGCCAGCCCCGCGCCGACGCGCGACAGGTCGATGCGGGCCTCGGGCGCTTCGGACAGCGCGATCTTGGCCTCTTCCACCTGCACCGCCACCCAGTGGCCGGCGCGCTCCTTGACCAGATTCAGCAGCAGGTCGATCTTGGCGCGATCGCCGGCCTCGGCGCGGATGTAGGCGAAGTGCTCGGCGGCCTTGCGGGTATACGCCTGGTTGATGGTGTGCCAGCAGGCCAGATTGCCGTACTGCGTGGACGGCACGTCCTTGCCGCTGCGCAGCTGGCTGCCCAGGCCCAGCAGCGGCATGACGTGGGCCAGGCTCAGCTGCTTGTCGAAGTCCGCGCCGCCGATGTGCACGCCGCCATAGGCCAGGATGTCCTCGCGGCGGTCGGCCTTGCCGGCGCGGCCGGGGCCCAGCCGGATCAGCGAAAAGTCGGAGGTGCCGCCGCCGATGTCGATGACCAGCACCAGTTCCTCGCGGTCGATCTGCGATTCATAGTCGAAGGCCGCGGCCAGCGGCTCGAACTGGAATTCGATATCGGTGAAGCCGACCTGGCGGGCGATCTCGCCCAGCGTGTCCTGCGCCGTCTGGTCGGCGGCCGGATCGTCGTCCACGAAGAACACCGGTCGGCCTAGCACCACGCGCTGGAAATCGCGGCCGGCGGCGGTCTCGGCGCGGCGCTTGAGTTCGGCGATGAAGCGCGTGAGCAGCACGCGGAACGGAATCGAACGGCCCTGGACCTCGGTGGAGCCGTCGATCAGCGAGCTGCCCAGCAGGCTCTTCATCGAGCGCATCAGGCGCCCGTCGTAGCCGGCCAGATAGTCGGCGATGGCGCCCCGGCCATAGCTGACCTCGTTGTCTTCGTCATGGAAGAAGATGGCCGACGGCAGGGTGGGCTTGCCGTCCTCGAGCGACAGCAGCGCGTGCTGGCCGGGGCGGCTCCAGCCCACGGTGGAATTGGACGTGCCGAAGTCGACGCCGCATGCGGAGGAAATCATGGAATTCAAAGGCTTGGGGGCAAAACGGCGCACAAGTGTACCCTGCCCGCGCCGGATCGCTCCTTGCCCGCCCCCGCCCTCGTCCGCCGGGGCGCCCCGGCCCGCCGTCCTGGCCGCCCCGCTATTGCTGCTGGCGGCGCTGTTCAAGCTCGCGCAGGCATTGCGCCACGCCGGTCTGCATCTGCGCGTTGGACACTGCGGCGCGGTCCGAGACCCGGCGGCAGCGTTCGTACTCGGACCTGCTGGCCGGGGTATCGCTGATCGCCGCCGGCGCCTGCGCCCCGGCCTCGCCCGTGACGGTGATGCGCAGCGTCGAGGGCGGCGAGAGGCTGCCGTCCTTGGAGCGGACGCTGGGGTATTGGAATTCCTGGCTGGCGGGCGCGGCGGTCTGCGCCTGCGCCAGACCCGCCGTGCAGGCGACGGCGAACAGGAAAGCGGAAACGATGGTTTTCTTCATGGCGACCTCTCGGAAAATAAGGCGCAGGCCGCGCCCGACCATGCGTCCGGCGGGCTTGCGCGCCGGCCTATGGTAGTCCGCCTGCGCGCGCCAAGACGCAACACAATGCCGTGCAGATGTTTCCCGCCGTTTCTTCGTGGTTTCTTCGTGGCTTCTTCATGGGCTCTTCCCGCGCTCTTCCTGGACTCTTCGTTGCCGCTTGATCGCGTCGTTCCCGACGCGTCGCCGCCGCTTTGCCGCCGCGCCAGCCCGGCCCGCTGCACGCCCCCGAAGGCTAGATCAGGTTCCGCGTGCCCGCGATGGCCGCCAGCGCATGCGTCACGCCGTCATGCCAGTGCGGCGCGCGCACCCCGAAGGCCCGGGCCAGCCGGCCGCAGTCCAGCGTGGCATTGGCCGGACGCTGCGCGGCGTTCGGATACTCGCTGGCCGGCACGGCGTGGATGTCGGCCGGCGTCAGCGTCAGGGCCAGGCCGGCGCGGCGGGCCTGGCGCGCGATGAAGCAGGCGTACTCATGCCAGCTGGCATCGCCCGAGGCGCTCAGGTGGTACAGGCCGAACGGATAGTCGCCTTGGCCATGCAGATAGCGCGCCACGGCCAGCGCGGTGACGTCGGCGATATAGGCCGCGTCGGTCGGCGCGCCGCGCTGGTCGCCGACCACGCGCAAGGCCTCGGGCTGGCGCAAGGCCATCAGCATGGATTTGAGAAAGCTGTGGCCGAACACGCCATAGACCCAGGACGCCCGGAAGATCAGGTGCGCCGGATTGGCCGCCTGCACGGCGCGTTCGCCGGCCAGCTTGCTGCGTCCGTACATGTTCAGGGGCGCGGCCTCGTCATCCTCGACATAGGGCGCGGACTTGGCGCCGTCGAACACATGATCGGACGAGTAGTGCACCATCAGCGCGCCGCGCGCGGCGGCCAGCGCCGCCAGTTCGCCAGCCGCCTCGGCGTTGATCCGCATGGCGCGCACCGGGTCTGCCTCGGCGCGTTCCACGGCGGTCCAGGCCGCCGCATTGACGATCACATCGGGCTTTTCCCGACGCACGAGCCTGGCGATCTGCAAGGGATAGGTGAGATCGCAGTCATTCCTGCCCGCCGCCGACACCACGCCCAGCGGCGCAAGGCTGCGACGCAGTTCAAAACCCAATTGCCCATCCCTGCCCAGCAGCAGAATCTTCTTGGTCATGCTCTCGCTCTGCGGCGCCTGCCGCGTATCTCCACAGGCCCGCTCCGCTCCGCGCTGATCGCCTGCTTATCGCGCAAATACCGGCCGATGTGCCCGCCTTCATGCCCTTGTGTCCGTCACGCCGCGAATCTGACGGTGCAATGGTCCGATTTTGGCCTGAGTCGCATCCGGATAGCCATACTAAAACGTAATCTGACTTCGCAAATTTAAGACTATTGAGGATGCGAACCATGGCCGCCCTCGATGGCCCCGCGCCATCCCAGTCTTGTCCACCTGCCAGCGGAGCATCGATGAAACCGGTCAATACGACATCATTCTCGGCGTCTGACGCTTCGGGTCCCGAACGCCCGGGTCCCGGCGCCGCCCGCTCGGGCGGCCGCCGACACCTGCTGCTGTCGCGCCCGCCCGCCCCCATCCGGGTCGCCATCCTGGACGACCATCCCGTCGTGGCGCTGGGAGTGGGAGCTTACCTGGAAATGCGCCAGGGCTTCCGGGTCGTGCACCAGGAAACGTCGGCGCGGGGCCTGCTGGAAAAGCTGGCCGCCTCGCCCTGCGACGTGGCGCTGATCGATTTCTACCTGCCCCAGGAACCCTGGGACGGCGTGAACTACCTGCGGCGGCTCAAGCGCTATCACCCGACGATGGCGCTCATCACCTTTTCCGCGGGCAACCGGCACGAAACGCAATACGCAGCCTTCCGTGGCGGCGCCAGCGGCTATCTCGCCAAGCAATGGGGCATGGTGTTGCTGCCGGACATGATCCGTGGCGTGCTCAGTGGCAAGGACGCCTTCCTGTCGGTGCAGGACGGCAAGATACGCGCCATCCGGCCGACGCCGCCGCACGCGCAGCTGACGACCTCCGAAGTCGAGATCCTGCGCCATATCAGCCAGGGCCTGTCGGTGACGCAGATCGCGGCCCGCCTGATGCGCAGCAAGAAGACCATCAGCACGCACAAGCGCCGCGCGATGCGCAAGCTCGAGCTCTCGGACGATCTATCCCTGGCCCTGTACCTGCGCGAGAAGTTCGCCGGATGAGGCAGGCGCGGGGCGCGCCCGCGCCTCAGATGATGCGCGAGTAGCTGGCGCCGCTGCTGGCGGCGCGCAGATAGCCGTCGAAGGTCATGGCCACGGCGCGCACGAAGTACCAGCCCAGGCCCGTCACCTGCACGCCGCCGGCGCGCAGGTTGACCAGGCCCAGTTCGGCCAGATTCGCCAGCTGGGACAGTTCGCGGCCGAAGTAGTCGCCGAAGCGCAGGCCGTGCCGGGCCTCGACCTGGGCGAAGTCCACGTCGCCCTGGCACATGATGTCCATGATGATCTCGCGCCGCACCAGATCGTCGGGGCTCAGCTCCAGGCCCCGCTCGGTCGCGAAGCGCCCGGATTCGATGGCCTCGTAGTACGCGTCCAGCGTCTTGACGTTCTGGCTGTAGGTATTGCCGATGCGGCCGATGGCCGACACGCCCAGCGCCACCAGGTCGCGGTCCGGCTGCGTGCTGTAGCCCTGGAAATTGCGGTGCAGCTCGCCGCGCTGCTTGGCCTGCGCCAGCGAATCGGAATGCAGCGCGAAATGGTCCATGCCGATGTAGGCATAGCCATGCTTGAGGAACCCCTCGATGGCCGCGCTCAGCAGGCCCACGCGGGTGGCGCGGTCGGGCAGGTCCGCCTCGTTGATGCGGCGCTGCGGCTTGAACCGCTCCGGCAGGTGCGCATAGGCGTACAGCGCGATGCGGTCGGGTCGCAGCGCGATCACCTGCGAAATCGTACAGGCGAACGATTCCGTGGTCTGCAGCGGCAGGCCATAGATCAGGTCCACGTTGACCGAGGCGTAGCCCAACGCCCGCGCGCTCTGCACCAGCGCCCGCACGTCCTCGAACGATTGCACCCGGTGCACCGCGACCTGCACGCGCGGGTCGAAATCCTGCACGCCGAAGCTCAGCCGGTTGAAACCCAGCGTGCGCAGTAGCCCCAGGCGTTCGGGCGTGGCCGTGCGCGGATCCACCTCGATGGATATCTCGGCCTCGGGCTCGAAACGGAAGGCGCGCCGCAGGTCGCCCATCAGCCCGGTCAGTTCCTCATCCGACAGGAAGGTCGGCGTGCCGCCGCCGAAATGCAGCTGCGACACGGGCACGCCCGCTCCCAGTTCCTCCACGTGCAGCGCGATTTCCCGCGCCAGGGCGTCCAGATAGCGGGCGGCGCGGTCATGATGCCGGGTCACGACCTTGTTGCAGGCGCAGTAGTAGCAAACTGAATCGCAGAACGGAATGTGCACGTACAGCGACAGCGGCTCGGACGGACTGCTCGCGCGCCGCTGCCGAAGCGCCTGGCGGTACGCCGACTCGCCGAAGCCGCCGTGATAACGGTCGGCGGTCGGGTACGAGGTATAGCGGGGACCATTCTTGTCCAGCCGCGCCAGGAGCTGGGGAGGAAAAAAGGGCTCGGCGGCGGACGACGCCGGGGCTTGCGAGAATTGAGGGCGTAGGGCGGCTTGCATACCTTGGATTATTCGCTCGCGGCGCGCGCGCCGCCTTGATCTCGCGCAAACGGGGCGCGCCCCGACGCCCTGGCGGCTGCTCCGCCGGCGCGTCCCTTAAAATCCGCCCTCGCCCCCGAACCGGCAAGACTAGGAGTCCCGCATGGACACAGACATGGGTACAGAACTGGATGGCCGCCTGCTGGCCATGAGACAGGCGCTGGCCATCGCCATCGCGCTGTCGACCCGCAGCAATCCCCAGGCCACCGACATGGCGCTGGAACTGCTGGGCGACCTGAAGGCGCACATGCACGAAGCGCCGTCCGACAGCCCCTTCGAGGTGCCGGCCTGGGTGGCCGGCGCCCAGGACGAGCTGGACGGCATCGCCCGGCTGGTGCGCGCCTTCACGCAGACGCCCGAGCCCGGCGCGGCCGACGCCTAGGCCCGTTCGCGCCGGCTCCGGGCGCCGCGCGGCGCGGCCCGGGAGCGGCCCCGGATGGCGGCCGCTACGAAGCATGAGGGTCCGAGGCGCCGCAGCCATTGCCGTCCGGGCGCCTGACGCGCCAGTACAGGTTGCGGAACTCGGCCGCCACCGGCTCGAAACCCTCGGGCCGGGCCGGCGCCCGTTTCAGCTCCAGCGCGCCGCAACGGCTGGCCAGGTCGGCCGGCACCCAGGGGCTGAAACGCGGCTCGCCCTTGATCAGCACCAGGGGCCGCTCCGGCAGGCGCAGGGCCAGCGCGCCGGCCTCGGCGGGCGGCCCGGACACGAGCCTGACGGGTCCGCCCAAGGCGCGCATGGCCGGCGCATGCAGGGCCTCGGCCAGCGCCCGCGAATCGAAATAGCGCCAATCGTCCGGCTTGCGCGCGATCGCGCCGCCGGTCGGCGCCACCAGCGCCATGCGCAGCATCAGGGCGGCCTGGACCACGAGGAAGGCGACCAGCGCGGCGCGCGGGGGCACCCGCCGAGTCCAGGCGCCGCCGCCCGCCAACTCCAACGCCGCCGGCACCACGAACAGCAGATAAGGCGTGCCCCAATGCAGCTGCACGTGGGCGCCGGAGACCAGGGCCATCATGCTGACGAACAGCAGCGGCACCAGCCCGAACGCGAGCAGCAGGGCGCGCGCCGCATCGGGCGCGACATCGGCCGCCACCTGGGGAGCCGCCGGACGCAACCGGCGCGTGACCAGCCACAGGGCGGCCAGCAAGGCCCAGGCCGGCAATGCGCGGTTCAGGATCTGGTCGCCCCACCAGCGCCCCACTTCGCGCGAACGCGCGCCCCAGGACAGGTCCGCGCCCAGCGAGGACGACATCGCATAGCCCAGCGGTTCGAAGTTGTGCTCGATGAGCCAGTACAGGTGCGGGAAGAAGACCGCCAGCGCGGTGAGCGCCGCCACCTGCAGGCCGAACACCTGCATCGGATCGCGCCAGCCGCGCTGGCTGAGCCAGAACACGAACACGCACAGCGCGGCCACGGCCGCCTGGTACTTGGACAGCGCGCCCAGGCCCAGGCACAGGCCCAGCGCCACCCACCAGACGATCTTGCGCGTCTGCCAGGCGCGCCAGCAGGCGGCCGCCGCGCCGGCCACGAAGGTGATCAGCGGGATCTCGTGGTTGTAGAAATGCAGCCGGCCGTTGTAGAACGTGACGCACAGCCCGGCCAGCAGCGCGACCAACGCATACGCGCCGCCGCGCATGCCGCGCAGCATGCGCCAATAGATGAAGAACCCGCCCAGCGTGCAGAGCGCGCCCAGCACATAGGTGGTCCACGCGGACCAGCCCAGCGCCTGCACGAAGGGCCACAACAGCCAGGTCGGCAGCGGCGGATGCTTGTAGTAGCCCCACTCCAGGCTGCGCACCCAGGTCAGTTGCTCGATATTGTCCGTCGGCGGCGCCAGCGTCGAGCGCTCCAGCAGCCACAGCCAGGGCGCGGCGAACGCGATCATGCCCAGAACGACCTGCCAGGCTCGCGGCCGGATGGCGTGCAGCGTGTCCTTCAACCCTCTTGCTCCCATTTCCCGCGCATCGCGGCCGCCGGTCCCGCCGATCGCCCGGCATCGGGCGGCACGGCATTATCAGACGCATCCCCGGGGCCTGGGACGGGCTTTTGTTTAGCATTTGTTCAGAATCTGTAAAGCATTCTGCGGAGCGGCGTCAGGGGCCGAATTTCAGGCAAATTGGCCTGACCACCAGATAGTTCTCAGTACATACCCTGAGATCGTTTTCCCTTTAAATTCAATATATTTTTCTTTTATCTGGATTTTCAGGTCTATATTTACTGGCCTGACCACTTGACCAAGATTCGCGGCATTCTTCTTCCGCCATGACCACCTTCCAAGCCGTTGCCGTCACCCGCCTGTACCGCATGATCGCCGACCAAATCGCCGGCCGGATCCGCGCGGGCGATTTCCCGCGCGGCAGTCGCCTGCCGTCGGAACGCGAACTGGCGGAACAGCTGCAGGTCAGCCGCGCCTCGATTCGCGAGGCGCTGATCGCGCTCGAAATCGAAGGCTACGTGGAAGTGCGCGTCGGCTCGGGCGTGTTCGTGACCGCCCGCGAAGGCGCGGCGCCGCCGGCGCCCGCGCCCGCCGCCGGCGCCGAGGACATCGGCCCCTTCGACCTGCTGGAAGCGCGCATGCTGATCGAGCCCGAATGCGCCGCGCTGGCCGCGCAACAGGCCACGCCCGCGCAGCTGGCCGCCATCCGCGCCGCGCACGAGGGCATGTCGCTGACCGACATGCCCGGCCAGCACGACCGCGCCTTTCACAGCGCCATCGCCGCCGCCTGCGGCAACGCCGCCCTGGCCGCCAGCGTGGCGCACCTGTGGAACCTGAGCCAGAGCAGCCCCGTGTTCAGCCGGATGCAGGACTACTTCGTCAACACCAAGGTGTGGGAAGTCGCCCACGCCGAGCACCAACGCATCCTCACCGCCATCCTCGCCCGCGACCCGATCCGCGCGCGCCATGCCATGCATGTGCACCTGATCGGCATCCTGGCGCGCCTGCGGGAGGACTTCGGCGACGACGACGGGAGCATCCGCCCCGATCTCTGACCCTTGCGCGCGACCGCCGACGGCCTGACGCCGCGACGGTCGCTCCGAAACCCATCGGCGCCCCCGGCGCCCACTCCAGGGAGTGCCTGCATGACGGTAGTACCTCCTGTCCCGCGCAATGGCGGCCAGATACTGATGCAGCAGCTGCGCATCCACGGCGCGCGGCGCGTGTTCCTGGTCCCGGGCGAAAGCTATCTGCCCTGCATCGACGCGCTGCACGAACACGCGGGCGCCATCGAACCCGTCGTATGCCGCCAGGAAGGCGGCGCCGCCTACATGGCCGAGGCCTACGGCAAGCTCACCGGCGAGCCGGGCATCTGCTTCGTCACGCGCGGTCCGGGCGCCACCAACGCCAGCATCGGCGTGCACACGGCCTTCCAGGATTCCACGCCCATGATCCTGTTCGTGGGCCAGGTCGGCAACGACTTCATGGAGCGCGAGGCCTTCCAGGAAATCGACTACCGCCGCATGTTCGGCCCCATGGCCAAGTGGGTCGCCCAGATCGACCGCTGCGACCGCATCCCCGAGTTCATCGCCCGCGCCTACGCCACCGCCACCAGCGGCCGGCCCGGCCCGGTGGTGCTGGCGCTGCCCGAAGACACGCTGTGGGGCACGGCCGCCGTCCCGGACATGCCGCGCTACCAACGCGTGCCGAACCATCCCGGCGCGCCGGACCTCGAACGCCTGCGCGCCGCGCTGGACGCCGCGCGCCATCCCTTCCTGCTGCTGGGCGGCAGCGGCTGGACCGCCAGGGCGGTCGAGCGCATCGCCGCCTTCGCCCAGGCCTTCGAGCTGCCGGTCGGCACGGCCTGGCGGCGGCTGGAATGCTTCGACCAGCGCCATCCCAACGCCGCCGGCCAGGTCGGCTGGGGCATGACGGACGCGCTGCGCGCGCGCCTCGCGGCCGCCGACCTGATCCTGGCCGTGGGCACGCGGCTGGGCGAGGCCACCACCGAAGGCTATCTGCTGCCGGCCTGCCCGCTGCCGGCGCAGCGGCTGATCCACGTGCACCCCGACCCGGGAGAACTGGGCCGCGTCTACCAGCCCTGGCAGGCCGTCGTGGCCGGCCCGGCCGAATTCGCCGAGGCCGCCGCGACGCTGATCCCCGGCCATGCCGCGTCCCGCGCGCAGGCCGTGCGCCAGGCCCACCAGGAATACCTGGACAGCCTGGAGCCGCTGCCCGCGCCCGGCCCGCTGAGCCTGGACGCGCTGGCCGCCGGCGTCAATCAACGCCTGCCGGCCGACGCCTGCGTCACCGTGGGCGCGGGCAACTATGCGCTCTATCCGCACCGCTACCGCCAGTTCGCCGGCCCCGGCACCAGTCTGGCGCCGACGCTGGGCGCGATGGGCTACGGCCTGCCGGCGGCCCTGTCCGCCAAGCTCGAACATCCGCAGCGCACGGTGGTCTGCTACGCCGGCGACGGCTGCTTCCAGATGAACATGCAGGAACTCGGCGTGGCCCAGCAGTACCGCCTGGGCGTCGTGGTGCTGGTGTTCAACAACGGCATGTGGGGCACCATCCGCGCGCACCAGGAACGCGAGTTTCCCGGCCGTCCGATCGCGCTGGGCTTCGAGAATCCCGATTTCGCGCAGATCGCGCGCGGCTACCGTGGCTACGGCGAAATCGTGACGCGCACCGAGGACTTCGCCGCCGCCTTCGAGCGCGCGCTGGCCTATGCCGAGCGCGAACGCCTGCCCGCGCTGCTGGACATCCGCTACGACGCCGACGGCATCGCGCCCGGCCAGACCCTGTCGGCCATCCGCGACGCCGCCCTGGCGCGCCAGGCCGCTCCCCTCCACTCCTGAACCCTAGAGGCCGACCATGAGCAATTCCCCTCTGTCCGTCAACGGCAACCGGCTGTGGCAGTCCCTGATGGACCTGGCCCGGATCGGCGCCACCGCCAAGGGCGGCAACTGCCGCCTGGCCCTGACCGCGCTGGACGGCCAGGGCCGCGACCTGGTCACGGGCTGGATGCGTGACGCCGGCATGCGCGTGCGCGTGGACCAGCTGGGCAACATCTTCGCGCGCCGCGCCGGCCGCGATGACACGCTGCCCCCCGTCATGACGGGCAGCCACATCGACACCCAGCCCACTGGCGGCAAGTTCGACGGCTGCTACGGCGTGCTGGCGGGCCTGGAAGTGATCCGTACGCTCAACGACGCCGGCGTGCAGACCGAAGCGCCGCTGGAAGTCGCCATCTGGACCAACGAGGAAGGCTCGCGCTTCGTGCCGGTGATGATGGGCTCGGGCGTGTTCGCCGGCAAATTCACGCTGGAAACCGCGCTGTCCGCCCGCGACGCCCAGGGCCTGTCGGTGCGCGACGAATTGCAGGCCATCGGCTACGCCGGCGCGGACCCGGTGGGCGGCCGTCCGGTCAACGCCTATTTCGAGGCGCACATCGAGCAGGGCCCGATCCTGGAGCACGAGGAAAAGGTCGTGGGCGTGGTCACCGGATCGCTGGGCCTGCGCTGGTACGACATCATCGTGACCGGCATGGAAATGCACGCCGGCCCCACGCCCATGCCGATCCGTCGCGACGCGCTGCTGGCGGCCAGCCACCTGGTGCAGGCGGTGATCGGCATCGCCAACGCCAACCAGCCGCATGGCCGAGGCACGGTGGGCGAGCTGCACGCCCATCCCGGCTCGCGCAACGTCATCCCCGGACAGGTGCGCATGACGGCCGACCTGCGCCACGAGGACGAAGCCACGCTCACCCGCATGGACCAGGCGCTGCGCCAGGCCTGCAAGGACGTGGCGGCGGCCCACCATGTCGAGGTGGAACTGAAGGACGTGCAGTATTTCCGGCCCACGCCCTTCGATCCCGACCTGGTCGGCAAGGTGCGCCAGGGCGCCGCCAGCCGTGGCCTGCCGGCCATGGACATCGTCACCGGCGCCGGACACGACGCGGTGTACATGGCCTCGGTCGCGCCCACCGCCATGATCTTCGTGCCCTGCAAGGACGGCGTCAGCCACAACGAAATCGAGGACGCGCAACCGCAGCACCTGGAAGCCGGCTGCAACGTGCTGCTGGACGCCATGGTGGCGCGCGCCGGCCGCAGCGGGAGCTGAACGACATGACACTGCACACGCTGGATTACTGGCAATCGCAAGCCGCCGCGCTGCGCCCGGAAGGCCGCGCCTACATCGACGGCGCCTACGCCGATGCCGCCGACGGCGCGACATTCGAGGCCCGCAGCCCGATCGACGGCCGCAAGCTGGCCGACGTGGCCGCCTGCGGCCAGGCCGATGTCGACCGCGCCGTGGCCGCCGCCCGCCGCGCCTTCGAGGCCGGCGCCTGGTCGGCGCTGGCGCCGCGCGAGCGCAAGGCCGCGCTGCTGCGCCTGGCCGCGCTGATCGAGGCCCACAAGGAGGAACTGGCGCTGCTGGAAACGCTGGACATGGGCAAGCCCATCCGCGACGCGCTGCAGTTCGACCTGCCGGAAACCATCCAGACCTACGCCTGGTACGGCGAGGCGGTCGACAAGCGCTACGACGAGATCGCCCCGACCGGCGCCAATGCGCTGGCCACCATCACCCGCGAACCCGTGGGCGTGGTGGCGGCCGTGGTGCCCTGGAACTACCCCTTGCTGATGGCGGCCTGGAAGGTCGCGCCGGCGCTGGCGGCCGGCAACAGCGTCATCCTCAAGCCCGCCGAGCAATCGTCCCTGAGCGCGATCCGGCTGGCCGCGCTGGTCGAGCAGGCCGGCATCCCGGCCGGCGCGTTCCAGGTGCTGCCCGGCGCAGGCCCGGTGGCCGGGCGGGCGCTGGGCCTGCACCCGGACGTGGACTGCGTGGCCTTCACCGGCTCCACCGCCACCGGCAAGCGCTTCATGACGTATTCCGGCGAATCGAACCTCAAGCGCGTCTGGCTGGAATGCGGCGGCAAGTCGCCCCACATCGTGTTCGAGGATTGCCCCGACCTGGACCGCGCCGCCCTGATCGCCGCGCTGGCGATCTTCTCGAACCAGGGCGAGGTCTGCATCGCCGGCTCGCGCCTGTACGTGCAGGACGGCATCTACGACGCCTTCATGGACAAGGTCGCGCGCCACGCGGCCGCCATGGCGCCGGGCAATCCGCTGGACCCGGCCACCGCGCTGGGCGCGATGGTGGACGAACGGCAGACGCGCTCGGTCATGGCGCGCATCGCCGCCGGCCAGGCCGAGGGCGCGCGGCTGCGCGTCGGCGGCCGCCAGGTGCGCGCGGACAGCGGCGGCTGGTACATCGAGCCCACCATCTTCGACTGCGCCGGCCCCCAGGGCGCGCTGATGCGCGAGGAGATCTTCGGCCCGGTGCTGGCCGCCCAGCGCTTCGGCACCGAGGACGAGGCCATCGCGCTGGCCAATGATTCCTCCTACGGCCTGGGCGCGGGCCTGTGGACCGCCAACCTGGGACGCGCCCACCGCCTGTCGCGCCGCCTGCGCGCCGGGCTGGTATGGGTCAACTGCTATGCCGACGGCGACGTCACCGTGCCGTTCGGCGGCGTCAAGCAATCGGGCTTCGGCCGCGACAAGTCCCTGCACGCGCTGGACAAGTACAGCGACCTGAAGACCACCTGGATCGATCTCACCGTGTAGCCGCCCATCGCTCACGCGCGCACCGTCCCAGAACATGCAAAGGGGAAAAATCTTGCAGCCGGACACGCAACGCATCGCCGCCGCCATCGACGCCCTGGAACCCTATATGGTCCGGACGCTGTCGGACTTCGTCGCGGCCCAAAGCCCATCGGGCGCGGAACAACCCGCCGCCCGCTACATCGAGCAGGCCTGGCGCGAACTCGGGCTGGCGCCCGAACGCATCCTGCTGGACGACGCCGCGCTCAAGGCGCTGCCGCTCTACGCCTGCCCCTGCGGCCCCGACGATGGCCGCTACAACCTGCTGGCGCGCCACGTCCCGGCCGCGCCGGGCGGCCGCTCGGTGCTGTTCAACGGCCATATCGACGTGGTGCCCACCGGCCCCGCCGCCATGTGGTCGCGCCCGCCCTACGAGCCGGCGGTGGTGGACGGCTGGCTGTACGGCCGTGGCAGCGGCGACATGAAGGCCGGCATCGTCTGCGCCATGGCCGCCTACAAGGCGCTGCTCGACATGGGCCTGAGGCCGGCCGGCACGGTCGGCTTCAACGCGGTGCTGAACGAGGAAGACACCGGCGCCGGCACGCTGGCCACGCTCAACGCCCTGAGCCGGGCCACGGCGCGCGCCCGGCTGGAGGATTTCGACGCGGTGATCATCCCCGAACCCTTCGGCGAGGCCATGCTGCGCGCGCAGGTGGGCGTGTGCTGGATGTTCGTCGACCTGACCGGCAAGCCCGCGCACGTGGCCTACATGGGCTCGGGCGTGAATCCGATCGAGGCCGGCATCGCCGTCATGGCGGACCTGAAGGAACTGGAGGCGCAGTGGAACGCGCCCGAGCACCGCCACCCCGCCTTCGCCGACCAGCCGCATCCGATCAATTTCAACCTGGGCCGCATCGAAGGCGGCGAATGGAATTCGTCGGTGCCCTGCACCTGCACGCTGGGCATACGCTTCAGCTTCTATCCGGACATGACGCCGGAGGCCGCGCGCGACATCGTGGCCGCGCGCGTGCGCGCCACGGTGGCGCGGCTGAATCCGGCGCTGACCGTGCAGCTGCGCTGGCAGGGCCAGTTCGCGCCGGGCTGCGAGTTCGACCTGGACGCGCCCGCCATGCGGGCGCTGGCCGCCGCGCATGAAAAGGCCACCGGCCAGGCGCCGGCGAAGCTGGCCTGCACCGCCACCACCGACGCGCGCCACTTCCGCCTGATGACAGACCTGCCCGTGACCTGCTACGGCCCCGAGGCGCGCAACATCCATGGCATCGACGAATCCGTGTCGATCGCCAGCATGAAGCGCGTGGCGACGGCGATGGCGCAGTTCATCGTGGACTGGTGCGGCGTGGCGCCAGCGCCGCGCTGAATTCCATACCCAGAAAACGCCGCGATGGTGCGCGGCGCCCGGCATGCACCGGGTCCCGCACCAGAACGCGGCGCCGGCACGCAGCACCGTTGTAGCGAACAGACCCGCAGTACCCCGAGAACCCAGGTGGCATGAGGCTTGCTTGCAATACACCGCGACCGCCGCAAGGGCGTGCGCTCCTCATCCCCCCTTTTTCCAGCCCGGAGGCTCGCAGTGAACACGAACAAACGGAATCGCCCGATGCATCGCCCGACGTTCCGCCTGACATCCCGCAAGGTCCTGGGCGCGCTGGCCCTGGCGGCCCTGCTGCCGGTCGCGTCCGTCCTGGCCCAGACCAAGGGCGGCACGCTGAACATGATCGTCCAGCCCGAACCGCCGGTCATCGTCACCGCCATCAACCAGCAGGGACCGACGCAGTTCGTGGCCGGCAAGATCTATGAAAGCCTGCTGACCTACACCACCGACCTGAAGCCGCAGCCCGGCCTGGCCAAGTCCTGGGAAGCCGCGCCCGACGGGCTGAGCTACACCTTCCACCTGCAGGACAACGTCAAGTGGCATGACGGCAAGCCCTTCAGCGCCGACGACGTGGTGTTCTCGCTGTCCGACATGCTGCCCAAGACGCATGCGCGGGCGCGCGTGATCCTGAACAAATTCGTCGAGTCGGTGCAGGCCCCGGACCCGAAGACCGTGGTCGTCAAGCTGAAGTCGCCCTTCCCCGCCTTCATGCTGATGTTCGAGCCGGGCTTCGCGCCCATCATGCCCAAGCACATCTACGCCGGCACCGACTACATGACCAACCCGGCCAACCAGAAGCCGGTCGGCACCGGCCCGTTCATGTTCAAGGAATGGAAGCGCGGCGAGTACATCAAGCTGGCGCGCAACCCCGACTACTGGAAACCCGGCAAGCCCTACCTGGACGAGCTGGTCTTCAACGTGATCCCGGACGCGGCCTCGCGCGCCGTGGCCTTCGAGCGCGGCAGCGTGGACGTGCTGCGCGGCGGCGACGTGGACAACGTCGACATCAAGCGCCTGCGCGCCCTGCCCAAGGTGGAATACACCACCGCCGGCTGGGAGATGTTCTCGCCCCAGGCCTACCTGATCTTCAACATGCGCAAGCCGCCGTTCGACAACCTCAAGGTGCGCCAGGCGGTGATGGCGGCCATGAACCGCAACATGGTGGTCAACAACATCTTCTTCGGCCTGGGCAAGGTCGCCACCAGCCCCTTCGTCACCACCGAGATGTTCTACGACAAGAACATGCCGGCCATGCCCTTCGACATGAAGCAGGCGCGCGCGCTGATCAAGGAATCCGGCATCAAGCCGGGCGACTACACCATCCGCCAGCTGAGCTTCCCCTACGGCTCCACCTGGGACCGCCTGGCCGAATACACCAAGCAGGCGCTGGAGCAGCTGGGCTTCAAGGTCAACCTGGAGTCCACCGACGCCGGCGGCTGGGCCAGCCGCACCGGCAACTGGGACTTCGATCTGACCACCAACTTCACCTACCAGTACGGCGATCCGGCGCTGGGCGTGCAGCGGCTGTACATCTCGTCGAACATCGTCAAGGGCTCGCCCTTCGCCAACGTGCAGGGCTACAGCAACCCCGAGACCGACAAGCAGTGGGAAGCCGCCGCCTCGGAGATCGATCCGGCCAAGCGCCAGGCGCTGTACAGCCAGCTGCAGACCACGCTGGTCAAGGAAGTGGCCAACGGTTTCCTGGTGGACATGGAGTTCCCCACGCTGTACCGCGCCAACGTGAAGAACCTGGTCAGGACGGCCATCGGCCTGAACGAGTCGTTCGACGACGTCTACATCGAGAAATAAGTCCAGAAGCAAGCGTCTTGGGCGCCGCCGCGCGGGGCGGCGGCGCCGGGACCGCGCGGCGGCCAGTCCGCCCACGGAGGACCCGAGCATGAAATTCCTGTCTTTCCTCGTCTCGCGCATCGGCAAGGCCCTGGTGGTCGTGCTAGGCGTGGTCATCATCAATTTCTTCCTGATCCGGCTCGCGCCCGGCGATCCGGCCGCGGTGCTGGCCGGCCAGGCCGGCGCGGGCGACGCCGCCTACATCGAGCAGCTGCGCGCGGCCTTTGGCCTGGACCAGCCGCTGCTGACGCAGCTGATGCTCTACCTGAAGGGCGTGGCGCAGCTGGACCTGGGCTTTTCCTACCGCAACCACGTGCCGGTGCTGGACCTGATCGTCGAGCGGCTGCCCGCCACCTTCCTGCTGATGTCCTGCGCCTTCGTGTTCTCGATCGTGCTGGGCGTGCTGCTGGGCGTGGTCGCCGCCAAGGCGCGCTACCGCAACAAGCGACGCTGGATCGACAGCAGCGTCATGACGGGCGCGCTGCTGCTGTACGCCACGCCGCTGTTCTGGCTGTCGCTGATGGGCATCCTGCTGTTCTCGGTGGTGCTGGGCTGGCTGCCGGCCTTCGGCATGGAAACCGTGGGCGCGGGCCTGACGGGCTGGGCGCGCGCCGGCGACATCGCGCAGCACCTGGTGCTGCCCACCGTGACGCTGGGCTGCTTCTTCATGGCCGTGTACGTGCGCCTGACGCGCGCCTCGATGCTGGAGGTGATCGGCATGGACTTCGTCAAGACCGCGCGCGCCAAGGGCGTCGGCCCGGGGCGCGTGATCCGCGCCCACGTGCTGCGCAACGCGCTGCTGCCGGTCATCACCTTCGCGGGCATCCAGCTGGGCCAGATGGCCGGCGGCGCGGTGCTGACCGAGACCGTGTTCGCCTGGCCCGGCATCGGCCGGCTGATGTTCGACGCCCTGTTGCAGCGCGACTATCAGCTGCTGCTGGGCATTTTCCTGGTCACTTCCATCATGGTGGTGGTCTTCAACCTGCTCACCGACGTGCTGTACCGGCTCATCGATCCGCGCATCGGCGCGGGAGCGCAACAGGGAGCCGCCGCATGAAATCCTTCGCGCGCCGCTATATGCGCAATCATGGCGCGGTGGCCGGCCTGGTCATCGTGCTGCTGGTGGTGGCCGTGGCCCTGGCCGCGCCGCTGCTGTATGAAGAATCGCCGTGGATGATGGTGGCCGATCCGCTGATCCCGCCCTTCACCAACGCCGACTATCCCTTCGGCACCGACATGCTGGGGCGCGACATCACCGCCGGCCTGGTCTGGGGCGCGCGCGTGTCGCTGTTGGTGGGGCTGCTGTCCACCGCCGTGGCGCTGGGCTTCGGCATCGTGGTCGGCGCCATCGCCGGCTACTGTGGCGGCCGCATCGACGACGCGCTGATGCGCTTCACCGAGTTCTTCCAGACCATCCCGCAGCTGGCGATGGCGGTGGTGCTGGTGGCCATCATCGGGCCCTCGGTGTATTCCATCATGGGCGCCATCGCGCTGGTGTCGTGGCCGCCGGCCGCGCGGCTGGTGCGCTCGGAGTTCATGACGCTCAAGCAGCGCGAGTTCGTGCAGGCGGCCATCGTGATCGGCCAGGCGCCGGCCCGCATCGTCGGCACCCAGATCCTGCCCAACGCCATGTCGCCCATCATCGTGTCGGCCTCGTTCATGGTGGCAACCGCCATTCTCACGGAGTCCTCGCTGTCCTTCCTGGGGCTGGGCGACCGCAACGAGATGAGCTGGGGCTTCATGATCGGCGCGGCCCGCACCATGATCCGCGAAGCCTGGTGGATGAGCGTGTGGCCGGGCGTGGCCATCCTCCTGACCGTGCTGGCCATCAACCTGATCGGCGAAGGCCTGAACGATGCCCTCAACCCGCAGCTGCGCAAGCGCGGCGAATAGGAGCCCAGCCATGAAACCCCAAGGCATGCCGGCCGCCGCGCCGGCCACGGGCGACGCCCCGCTGCTGTCCATCCGCAACCTCAGCATCGCCCTGCCCGCCGGCGGCGACCGCGCCTATGCGGTGCGCGACGTGTCCTACGACATCCGCGCCGGCGAGATCCTGTGCATCGTCGGCGAATCCGGCTCCGGCAAATCCATGAGCGCCAACGCCATCATGGGCCTGTTGCCCGACTACCTGACGCCGCAGCAGGGCAGCATCCTGTTCCGAGGCGCGGACCTGCTGCGCCAGGACGAGGCCAGCCTGCAGGCCATGCGCGGCAAGGACATGGCGATGATCTTCCAGGAGCCGCTGTCGGCGCTGAACCCGCTGATGACGGTGGGCGAGCAGATCAGCGAAGTCATGCGCGTGCACGACGCCTATCCCGGCCCCGCGCGGCTGGCGCGCGCGCTGGAACTGCTGGCCTTCGTCGGCCTGCCCGATCCGGCCACGCTGTACCACGCCTATCCGTTCCGCCTGTCCGGCGGCCAGCGCCAGCGCGTGATGATCGCCATGGCGCTGGCGCTGGAACCGGCGCTGCTGATCGCCGACGAGCCCACCACCGCGCTGGACGTGACCACGCAGGCGCAGATCCTGGCGCTGATTGCCCGCATCCAGAAGGAAAAAGGCATGGGCGTGATGTTCGTCACCCACGATTTCGGCGTGGTGGCCGAGATCGCGCACCGCGTCGCCGTGATGGAAAAAGGCGTGCTGGTCGAACAGGGGCCGGCGGACGAGGTGCTGAATCGTCCGCGCCATCCCTACACCCAGCGCCTGATCGCCGCCGTGCCGCATCGGCGCGGCGAGGAACGCGCGGCCGGTGGCGGCGAGCCGCCGGTGCTGGACGTGCGCGACCTGCGCAAGACCTATGTGATCGGCCATGGCTGGCTCGGCGGCCGGCGCGAGGTGCACGCGGTGGACGGCGTCAGCTTCAGCGTGCGGCGCGGCGAGACGCTGGGCATCGTGGGCGAGTCCGGCTCGGGCAAGTCCACCATCGGCAAATGCCTGCTGAAGCTCGTCGGCATCAATGGCGGCCAGCTGCTGTTCAACGGCCAGGACATCGCCGCCATGCCCGAATCGCGCTTCCGCCCGATGCGCAAGGACATCCAGATGATCTTCCAGGATCCCTTCGCCTCGCTCAATCCGCGCCACACCGTGGGCCGCATCATCAGCGATGGCCCGCGCGCCAACGGCGTGCCGCAGGCGGCGGCCGAGGCGCGGGCGCGCGAACTGCTGGCGCTGGTGGGGCTGGAGCCATCCGCCTTCGACCGCTACCCCAATCAGTTCTCCGGCGGCCAGCGCCAGCGCGTGGGCATCGCGCGCGCGCTGGCGCTGGAGCCCAAGGTGCTGGTGGCCGACGAGTCGGTATCGGCGCTGGACGTATCGGTGCAGGCCCAGGTGCTGGAGCTGCTGCGCGAGCTGCAACAGCGCCTGCGCATCGCCCTGGTCTTCATCACCCACGACCTGCGCGTGGCCGCCCAGATCTGCGACGCCGTGCTGGTCATGCATCGCGGCAAGGTCGTGGAACACGGCACGCCATCGCAGATCTTCGACCGCCCGCAGCACGCCTATACGAAGCAATTGATCGCCGCCGTGCCCGGCCAGCACTGGGATCCGACCCAGGCCCGCGCCCAGGCGGCATGACGCCCCCCCACACCACACAGGAGACGCATCCATGCAACGCCCCCAGGCCGTTCCCACCGTGCAGATCGACAACGAATTCGTCACCGTCACCGAATGGCGCTTCCCGCCGGGCGGCGAGACCGGCTGGCACCGCCACGGCATGAATTACGTGGTGGTGCCGCAGACCACCGGCCCGCTGCTGCTGGAAACGCCCAACGGCCCGGTCACCAGCCAGCTGACCGCCGGCGTGTCGTACTATCGCTCGATTGGCGTGGAACACAATGTGATCAACCCGGGCGAAGCCGAGTTCGTATTCGTCGAGGTCGAGATCAAACAGGCATCGCACTGACGGGAACCCCATGCAAGCCTTTTTCTCCGACGAACAACTGCTGCACGAGCCGCGCCAGTTCATGCGGCTGGGCCGCATCAGCGCGCCCACCGATCTGCCATCGCGCGCCGGCAGCCTGCAGGCCGCGCTGGCGGCCCGAGGCATCGCGGTGCAGGCGCCGCCCGATTTCGGCCGTGAACCCTTGCTGGCGGTGCACAGCGCCGATTATCTGGACTATCTGGAACACGCCTACGCCCGCTGGCAGGCCTTGAAGGGGCCCGGCGTGGATCCCGGCCCGGAAGTGCTGCCCAACCTGTCGCCCTACCTGAACGGCCGCGTCGAGGCGGACGGCCGGCCGCCCTGCCCCTCGCCGTCCATCGTCGCCCAGACCGGCTATTACCTGAGCGACCTGTCCTGCCCCATCGGCCCGCACACCTGGCGCTCGGCGCTGCGCTCCACGCACAGCGCGGTCGCGGCGGCCGACCACGTCGCGGCGCACGGCGGCGCGGCCTATGCGCTGTGCCGCCCGTCCGGCCATCACGCCCACCGCGACCGCGCCGGCGGCTTCTGCTACCTGAACAGCAGCGCGGCCGCCGCAGCCCGGCTGCGGCGCACGCATGCCCGCGTGGCGGTGCTGGACGTGGACGCGCACCATGGCGACGGCACGCAGCAGATCTTCTACCGCCGCGCCGACGTCATGACGGCGTCGCTGCACGCCGACCCGGCCGGCTACTACCCGTTCTACAGCGGCTATGCCCATGAACGCGGCCATGGCGAAGGCGAAGGATTCAACCTGAACCTGCCGCTGCCACACGGATCCGGCAACGATCCCTTCCTGCGCGCGCTGGACACGGCGCTGGCGGCGCTGGCCGGCCACGCGCCCCAGGCCCTGGTGCTGGCGCTGGGCTTCGACACCTACAAGGACGATCCCATCAGCGTGCTGCGCCTGGACATCGATGCGTACCGCGACATCGGCGCGCGCATCGGCGCCCTGGGACTGCCCACCGTGGTGGTGCAGGAAGGCGGCTACATGGTCGAGGCCATCGGGCCGGCGCTGGACGCCTTCCTGCAAGGCCTGGGCCGGAGCTGAACGCCGCGATGCCTCCTCCCGCCCGCTCCGAGGCCCTGTCCTCGCCGGCCGCCGGCGCGGCCGCCTCGCGGCGCGCCGGCGTGCTGCTGTTCTTCGCCGCGCTTGTCGCCTTCGCCACCTTCGACGCCGGCGCCAAGCGGCTGCTGGAACACTATCCTGCGCCCTTCCTGAACGTGGTGCGCTACGTCGCCGTGGCGACACTGGCGCTGTTCCTGCTGTGGCGCGCGGGACGGCCGCGCCTGCGCGACGCGCCACACAAGGGGCTGCTGGTGCTGCGCGGCCTGATGCTGGCCACCGTCGGCACCTGCTTCATGACGGCGCTGATCTGGATGCCGCTGTCCGAAGCCACCGCCATCTATTTCACGTCGCCGCTGATCATGGTGGCGCTGTCGCCCTGGCTGCTGGGCGAGCGGGTGCGCGCGGCGCAATGGGCCGCCGTCGCCGTCGGCTTCGCCGGCATGCTGCTGATCGTGCGGCCCGGCGCCGACCTGCCCTGGCTGGGCACACTGCTGATGGCGGTGTCGGCGGTGAGCTACGCGGTGTTCCAGGTGCTGACGCGCAAGCTCGCCGGCCCGGTGCCGGGGCCGGTGCAGTATGCCTACACCGCCCTCATCTGCCTGATCGCGACCGCGCTGCCCGCGCCGTTCTTCCTGCCCGATCCCTGGCCGGCGGCGCCGGACCTGGCGCTGATCGTGGGCCTGGGCCTGTGCAGCGGGCTGGCGCAGATCCTGCTGATCTCCGCCTTCCAGCGCGTGCCGGCGGCCACGCTGGCGCCGCTGAACTACTTCCAGCTGCTGCTGGCGGTGATCTTCAGCACCTTCTGGCTGCAACGCCCGCCCGACAGCCTGGCCATGGCCGGCATGCTGCTGATCATGGCGGCGGGCATGTTCCTGGCGCTGCGGCGCTGACGGCGACGCGCCATTCAGCGCCTGGCCGCCGGCGGTTCAGGTCGTCTGCCGGCGCACCAGCTCGAACCCCAGGTCCACGTGACGCCGCTCGATGGCCTCGCCGGCCAGGTGGCGCATCAGCAGGCCGGCGGCGGCCAGCCCGATCTCGTAGCGCGGCGTGGCGATGGTGGACAACGGCGGCGTGGTCCAGGCCGAACCGGCCAGATCGTGAAAACCCACCAGCCCGATCCGGCCCGGCACGGCCAGCCCCAGCCGCGCGCACTGGAACACCGCGCCCTGGGCCAGGTCGTCGTTGACGAAGAACACGGCGTCGCAATCCGGATGCTCGCGATGCACCCGGTCCATCAGCGCCGCCCCCAGGCCGATCGAGGATTTCTCCGGCGTCATGATCTCCAGCGCCGGATCGTAGGCGCCGGCGTCGCGCAGCGATTGGCGGCAACCCTCGCAGCGGCGCAGCGAGCGTGGATCGAGCTGCGCGCCCACGATGGCGATGCGCCGGTAGCCGCAATCCAGCAGATGCCGCCCGGCCGCGTAGCCGGATTCGAGTTGCGAGAAGCCCACGCTCATGTCCGCGCCGTCGTCCAGCGTCTCGATGGTGTGGACGGTGGGAATCTGCCGGGCGCGCAACAGGTCCCAGACGCCGGGCGTGTGGTCGATGCCGGTCAGGATCAGGCCGTCGGGCGCGTGCCGCAGATAGGTGCGCAGCAGGTTTTCCTCGGCCTCGGGCGAATAGCCGGTGACGCCGATCAGCATGAGATAGCCCTGGGCGTCCAGCGCCTCCTTGATGCCGCTGAGGATGTCCACGAACACCACATTGCTCAGCGACGGGATCAGCACCACCACCGTCTGCGAGCGGGCCGAGGCCAGCGCGCTGGCCGCGTGGTTGGGCACATAGCCCAGCTCCTGGCAGACCTGCGCAATGCGCAGGCGCACGGGCTCGGCCACCTTGTCCGGCGTGCGCAGCGCGCGCGACACGGTGATGGCGCTCACGCCCGCGCGCCGCGCCACTTCCTGCATGGTGACGCGGCCGGCGCGGGTGCTTCGAGGTTTGCGGATCGACATGGGCCTGGGCCAGGACATACCGGGAAGGCGGAGGGAAGCGCGTAGTCTGAACGAAAGCGCGGGGCTTGCCAAACGGAAAATGTTAGCACTAACATCCGAAACACAAATACCCGCCGGAACCCGATGCCGGACGGAAAAAACGAGGAGACACCCCCCCATGCGAGCTTCCCCGCCCGGGCGGCCCGGCGCGTCGGCGCTAGCCCGCGCCGCCGACTGCTGTGCCCGTCTGCAAACACTGCTCATGGTCGCCTGCCTGGCGGTCATGGTGCTGCTGCTGTTCGGCAACGTCGCGCTGCGCTACCTGTTCAACTCCGGCATCAACGTGTCCGACGAACTGTCGCGGCTGGCCTTCGTCTGGATGATCTTCCTGGGCTCGGTGCTGGCGCTGCGCGAACACCAGCACATCGGCGTGACCATGCTGGTCGAGCGTTTCGGCCCGGCCGCGCGGCGCGTCACGCACGTGCTGTGCCAGCTGCTGACGCTGTGGGTGCTGTGGCTGATGGCCGAGGGCAGCTGGACCCAGACCCTGATCGGCCTGGACACGCGCCTGCCGGTCACCGGCCTGCCGCTGGCGGTGTTCAACGCCGCGGCGCTGTATGCGGCGGCGGCCATGGGCCTGCTGACGCTGGTGGACCTGGTCCGCGTCCTGGCGGGCGGCCCCCTGCCGGCCGAATCCAGCGCCGAGAATCCGCTGGACTGATCCCCTCCCCACACCGCCCGGACCCGAAAGATGATCCTGACCGTCTTCCTGATCGTGCTGCTGGGGCTGATCGCCCTGGGCATGCCCATCGCCTTCGCGCTGCTGCTCAGCGCGATCGCCATGATGTTCCAGCTGGATTTCTTCGATACCCAGATCCTGTCGCAGAACATGCTGTCCGGCGCCAACAGCTTCACGCTGATGGCCGTGCCGCTGTTCATGCTGGCCGGCGAGCTGATGAATGCCGGCGGCATCTCGCGCCGCATCGTCAACCTGGCCAGCATGTTCGTCGGCCACATCCAGGGTGGCCTGGGCTATGTGGCCATCTTCGCCAGCGTGCTGCTGGCGGCGCTGTCCGGCTCGGCGGTGGCCGACGCCGCCGCGCTCGGCTCGCTGCTGATCCCCATGCTGCGCGAAAAAGGCTACGACGCCGGCCAGGCTTCCGGCCTGATCGCCGCCGGCGGCATCATCGCGCCCATCATTCCGCCGTCGATCTCCTTCATCATCTTCGGCGTCGCCACCAATGTGTCCATCACCAAGCTCTTTTTCGCCGGCATCGCACCGGGCCTGATGATGGGCCTGACGCTGGTGGCGGTGTGGACCTGGGTGGCGCGCAAGCACGGCGCCATCAAGCCCTCGCCGCGCCAGCCCTGGGGCGCACGGCTGCGGGCGCTGCGCGAGGCGGGCTGGGCGCTGATGCTGCCCGTCATCATCATCGGCGGACTGCGCGGCGGCATCTTCACGCCGACCGAGGCGGCCGTGGTGGCGGCGGTCTACGCGCTGCTGGTCAGCCTGTTCGTCTACCGCGAGATCAAGGCGCGCGACCTGATGCCGCTGTTCATCAACGCCGCGCGCACCACCGCGGTGGTGATGTTCCTGGTGGCGGCGGCCATGGTGTCGTCCTACATGATCACGCTGGCCGACATGCCGCAGGACCTGATCGCGCTGCTCGATCCGGTGCTGGACCAGCCCAGGCTGCTGATGTTCGCGCTGCTGGTGCTGCTGACGCTGGTCGGCACGGTGATGGACCTGACGCCCACCATCCTGATCCTGGCGCCGGTGCTGATGCCGGTCATCACCAAGGCCGGCATCGACCCGGTCTATTTCGGCGTGATGTTCGTCATGGTGGGCTGCGTGGGCCTGCTCACGCCGCCGGTGGGCACCGTGCTGAACGTGGTCTGCGGCGTGGCCCGCATCAATATGGAAACCATCTGCAGGGGCGTGTGGCGCTACGTGGTCGCCTACACGCTGCTGCTGGTCCTGCTGGTGATCTTCCCCGAACTGATCACCGTCCCCGCGCGCTGGATGCACTAAGGCGCCCATAAGAGAAAAGCCAAGGAGGAAAGACATGTTCAAGCTGTTCCATACCCCGATCAAGACCCCGCTCAAGACCCGCATCCTGGTCCTGGCCGCCGCCCTGTCCTGCGCCGTGGCGGGCGCCGCCTCGGCGGCCGACGTCAAGCCGCGCCTGATCCGCTTCGGCTACGGCCTGAACGAGGAAAGCGTGCAGGGCCGCGCCGCGCGCCACCTGGCGCAGGAACTGGAGAAGATCAGCGGCGGCAAGCTGAAGATGAAGACCTTCGGCTCGGCCAACCTGGGCTCGGACGAACAGATGCAGGGCGCGCTGGCCGGCGGCGCCCAGGAAATGATGGTGGGCTCGACCGCGCCGCTGGCCGGCATGGTCAAGGAATTCGGCGTGTTCGACCTGCCGTTCCTGTTCAACAGCGAGAAGGAAGCCGACGCGGTGCTGGACGGCCCGCTGGGCCAGGACCTGCTCAAGAAGCTGGAGGCCAAGGGGCTGGTGGGCCTGGTCTATTGGGAGAACGGCTTTCGCAACATGACCAACTCCAAGCGCCCCATCGCCCGCGCCGAGGACCTGCAAGGCATCAAGCTGCGCGTCATGCAGAACCAGATCGCGCTGGGCGTGTTCAATACGCTGGGCGCCAACGCCGTGCCCATGCCCTTCTCCGAACTGTTCACGGCGTTGGAAACGCGCACGGTGGACGGCCAGGAAAACCCCATCACCACGATCCAGAGCAGCAAGTTCTATGAAGTGCAGCCCTACCTGACCATCACGCGCCACGTCTACACGCCCTGGGTGGTGCTGGCCTCGAAGAAATGGTGGGACAAGCTGTCGGCCGACGAGCAGCAGCTGATCCGCCAGGCCGCCGCGTCGTCGCGCGACTTCGAGCGCCAGGACAGCCGCGCCGACTCGCTCAAGGCCATGGGCACGCTGGAGCAGCACGGCATGAAGATCAACACCGTGTCGGCCGATGAAGTGGCGCGCATGCGCCAGAAGGTGCAGCCGGTCGTCGACAAGTACACGCAGGAACTCGGCCCCGAACTGATCAAGCAATTGAACGAGGAAATACAGAAGGCCCGCAACTGAGTCCTGCGCCCCGGGGCATCGTCCCGGGGCGCGGCTCCCCCGAAGCAAGCAACGAAGCACGCGAGATTCCCATGTCCCAGACACCCCGCAGACTGCGCAGCCAGAAATGGTTCGACGACCCCTCCCACGCCGACATGACGGCGATCTACGTCGAGCGCTACCTCAACTACGGCCTGACGCGCGAGGAGCTGCAATCGGGCCGGCCCATCATCGGCATCGCCCAGACCGGCAGCGACCTCGCGCCCTGCAATCGCCACCATCTGGCGCTGGCCGAGCGCGTCAAGGCCGGCATCCGCGACGCGGGCGGCATCCCGATGGAGTTCCCGGTCCATCCGCTGGCTGAACAGGGCCGCCGCCCCACCGCCGCGCTGGACCGCAACCTGGCCTACCTGGGACTGGTGGAAATCCTGCACGGCTATCCGCTGGACGGCGTGGTGTTGACCACCGGCTGCGACAAGACCACCCCCGCCTGCCTGATGGCCGCGGCCACCGTGGACATTCCCGCGATCGTGCTGTCCGGCGGACCCATGCTGGACGGCTGGCACGACGGCCAGCGCGTGGGCTCGGGCACGGTGATCTGGCACGCGCGCAACCTGATGGCGGCGGGCAAGCTCGACTACGAAGGCTTCATGACGCTGGCGACCGCGTCCTCGCCGTCCGTCGGCCACTGCAACACCATGGGCACGGCGCTGTCGATGAACTCGCTGGCCGAGGCGCTGGGCATGTCGCTGCCGACCTGCGCCAGCATCCCCGCGCCCTACCGCGAGCGCGGCCAGATGGCCTACGCCACCGGTAAACGCATCTGCGACATGGTGCGCGAGGATATGCGGCCGTCGCGCATCCTGACCCGCGAAGCCTTCGAGAACGCCATCGTGGTGGCCTCGGCGCTGGGCGCGTCCAGCAACTGTCCGCCGCACCTGATCGCCATGGCGCGCCACGCCGGCATCGACCTGAGCCTGGACGACTGGCAACGGCTGGGCGAAGACGTGCCGCTGCTGGCCAACTGCGTGCCCGCCGGCGAGCACCTGGGCGAGGGCTTTCACCGCGCCGGCGGCGTGCCCGCCGTGCTGCATGAATTGCAGGCCGCCGGCCGGCTGCACGACGGCTGCCTGACCGTGTCCGGCCAGACCATCGGCGAGATCGCCGCCGCCGCCAAGACCCGCGATCCCGACGTCATCCGCAGCTGCGCGCAGCCGCTCAAGCACCGCGCCGGCTTCATCGTGCTGTCGGGCAATTTCTTCGACAGCGCGGTCATCAAGATGTCGGTGGTGGGCGAGGCCTTCCGCCGCGCCTACCTGTCCGAGCCCGGCGACGAGAACGCCTTCGAGGCGCGCGCCATCGTGTTCGACGGCCCCGAGGACTATCACGCGCGCATCGAGGACCCGGCGCTGAACATCGACGAGCATTGCATCCTGGTGATCCGGGGCGCCGGCACCGTCGGCTATCCCGGCAGCGCCGAGGTGGTCAACATGGCCCCGCCCTCGCACCTGATCAAGCGCGGCATCGACTCGCTGCCCTGCCTGGGCGACGGCCGCCAGAGCGGCACCTCGGCCAGCCCCTCGATCCTGAACATGTCGCCCGAGGCGGCCGTGGGCGGCGGGCTGGCGCTGCTGCGCACCGGCGACCGCATCCGCGTCGACCTGAACCAGCGCTCGGTCACGGCCCTGGTCGACGAGGCCGAGCTGGAGAAGCGCCGCGCCGAGCCGGCCATGCAGCCGCCGACCGCGCAGACGCCATGGCAGGAGATCTATCGGAAGATGGTCGGCCAGCTGTCCACCGGCGGCTGCCTGGAGCCGGCGACGCTATACCTGAAGGTGGTGGAAACGCGCGGCGATCCCCGGCATTCGCATTGAGGGTTCAGGCGTCGTCCGGTCCGCCGGACGGCGCCTGCGCGCGCGGACTGGGGCGCGACAGCACGTAGGCCGCGCTGGCGATGAAGAACAGGCCCACGCCCAGGGCCAGCGGCCAGGACGGATGCGCCCCCCACCAGAACAGCGCGTAGCCGACCGCCATGCCCAGCGTGGCGTAGGTCTTGCCCTTGCGCGACACCGCGCCCTGCTCGCGCCAGGCGCGCAGCGAAGGACCATAGGTGGGGCTGTCCAGCAGCCATTTTTCCAGCCTGGGAGAAGAGCGGGAAAAGCAGCCCACCGCCAGGATCAGGAAAATCGTGGTCGGCATCACCGGCAGGAATGCGCCGATGACGCCCAGCGCCACCATCACGCAGCCCAGAACCAGCCAGATCGCTCTCATCATGATGGACAGCAGGATATCGCAAAAGCGATGCGGCCGATGGCGCCGCCCGGCCGGCCCGGAGCGCCGCGTTCAGCCGTCGTACACCACCGCGCGATCACGGCCCTCGCGCTTGGCCCGGTACAGCGCCAGGTCGGCGCGCCGGATCACGTCCGAGGTGCCCGTGTCGCCCGGCACGAAGCGCGCGATGCCGCCGCTGGCCGACAGTATCAGGGGATCGTCGCCGAATTCCAGCGCATGGTTGCGCAGGGCCTCGCGCAGCCGGTCGCAGACCGCCAGCGCCGTGCCGGGATCATCGCCGTCCAGCAGCACCAGGAACTCCTCGCCGCCCAGGCGTCCGATGGCGTCGCCGCCGCGCACGCAGGCGCGCAGCTGGTCGCAGAAGTGCCGCAGCGCGGCGTCGCCGGCCAGGTGCCCGTAGCGATCGTTGACCTGCTTGAAGAAGTCCAGGTCCAGCATCAGCGCGGTGAAGGCCGCGCCCGGATCCAGGCGCGCGGCGTTCAGCTTCAGGCTCATGCGCCGCAGGATCTCGGCCCGGTTCCAGCAGCTGGTCAGGCTGTCCACCGTCGCCATCCTGGCGATCGCGGCCTGCGCCCGCCGGCTTTCGGTGGCATCCAGCCCGATGTTGATGATGCGGCCGTCGGGCAGGCTGACGTTCGACCACATCACGGTCAGCCGCTCGCCCGCGCGCGTCAGCGGGTGCCACTCGCGGAACGTCCGGCACGGCGCGCTGTCCACGCTTTCGCGCACCCGCGCCCGGTCCGAGGGATCGGGATAGAACAGCGCCAGCGGATCGTCCTGGCGGTTGATCTCGGCGATCGACCAGCCGAAGCGGCGTTCGCACTCCTCGTTCCACAAGGTGCAGCGGCCGTCCGAGTCGAAGGCGTTGATCAGCACCGGCGCGCTGTGGAACAGCGCCTCATACTGCGTCACCAGCCCGCGCCAATCGTCGGCGCGACGGCGCAGTTCGCGATAGCCGAGCACGCTGCGCCGCGCATAGGACGCCAGGATGCCCAGGGCATCGCCATACGCGGCGGCAGCGGGCACCGCCCGCCGGAAAACCAATGCCACATGCCCGCGCAACGCGCCGTCCGGATCGCGCAAGGCCCTGGCTGTGCAGGCCCGCGCGCCTTCGCGGACGAACCAGGGCGCGTCCGGCAGCGTGCCACCGCCTTCATCTACCCGGAAGGCATCCCCGCCCGCCGCCAAGGCCACGTGCATCGCCTGGGCAGCCTGGCGCAAGGGCGCGTCGGAGCGCTCCGCGACGATCAGCTCGGACTCGCCATCGCGCGTCAGCAGCACCCACGCGATATCCGCCCCAAGCGCGGCGCGGGCCTGATCGACCAGATAATGGAAGAAGCCCTGCTCGGGGGCGTCGGCCAATAATCGGTTTACCGCAAGCAATATACCGGCGGCGTCGGCAGGCGGCGCCAAGGGATTAACGCCTTCATTCAAGGAAGGGGGGCGCATGGTCTCGAAGTCAAACCGGGGATAAGGGGTAAGGCCATCAGCGGAACCGCAAGGCCTGTCGTGCGGCCGCGCGATTCGAATAACACCGGAATGGCGGCCTGAAGCTGCGCCAGTATAGGAGCAATGCGGGGCCGATAATGCCAAGAATCGTCAAGGCCGTGATTTTGAAACGGGGTTTTCCTGTTTTCCGGAAAATGCGCCTCCTCGCCCTCCACAATCAAAGCCTTCCGGTGACGCGCTATAACTGAATCCTGTCCCGATCCGATTCCAGGAGTTCCGCAAATGGACAACACATGGCTGACCCAGGCCAAGCGCTTGCAGGCAATCGCCTCCACGGGCCTGCACTTCTGCCGCGACGAATACGACCGTGAACGCTACCAGGAGATCGCCGACATCGCCCATCGCATGCTCGCCGAGCTGGGCGGCGTGCCGCCGGCCCGCATCCTGGAACTGGTCTCCGATTTCGCCCAGGGCTACGCCACGCCGAAGGTGGATGTACGCGGCGCGCTCATCGAGCATGACCGGATCCTGCTGGTGCGCGAGAAAAGCGACGGCTGCTGGACGCTGCCGGGCGGCTATGCCGACGTCGGCCTGTCGCCAGCCGAGAACGTGATCAAGGAAATCCGCGAAGAAGCGGGCATCGCCGTGTCCGCCACGCGCCTGTACAGCGTGCGCCACAAGGCCAAGCGCGAATACGAGCCCGACGTGCGGGATTTCTACAAGCTGTTCTTCCTGTGCGCGCGCGACGGCGATGAGCGCACGCCGACGCCGGGCCTGGAAACGATGGATGCCGACTTCTTCGCGCCCGATCGGCTGCCGCCGCTGTCGCGGGGCCGGGTGGTGGAAAGCGATATCCAGGCGGCATTCGCGTTCCGGGCCGACGAAGCAAGAGCGGCGGCGTTCGACTAAGACCGACATGCGACAATGCGCGCGCCGTCCGGATCGCGCCGCAAGACGCTTTCCCCTGTCGGCCCCCTTCTTCTTCGGAGCTCCACAGTGCAGTCCTCATGGATGCGCCCGCGCGGCCCAAAGGTCCGCGCCTCCAGCGCCTGGGCCGCCCGCGCGGCCGGCGTGGCGTTGATGCTGGCGGCAGCGTCAGCGGCAGCCGCCGCTGACGCCAACGATGCCCGGATATTGATGCAGCCCGAACCCGGCGCCGCCTACGTCCACGGCCGCTACTACCTGATCCCGCAACCCTACGCCACGGTCAAGCGCGATATCGAACAGGGCTTCGCCGCCACGGCCGCGCTGCGCGGATTCCAGCCGCGCGACGACACCGCGCCCCTGTCGGGCATGGAGTTCTACTGGGTGCAGGTCGGCGCCCGCCATCTCCCGGCGCTGCGCCAGGCCCTGGCCGCCCAGGCCGGCGCGCAGGCGGCGTCCGTGCTGGACCAGGCGCTCAAGACCGGCGCGATCACGCGCGAGGAGAACACCGCCTTCCGCGACGCGATTGCATCGCAACAGGACTACGCCGACGACACGCTCAAGTCCGTCCCGTTCGTGGCACAACCCATCGCGCGCTGGTCGTTCCAGCGCACGCAGGGTAAATCGCGCGCGCAGCAGATCGACTACGGCACGGTCATGGACCTCTCGTCGCTGGTGGACACGCCGCCGCTGACCCTGGTCTGGTACGGCGGCACCGCCGCCACCGTCACGCGGCAGTTCAAGCTGATGAGCTGCATGGTCGGCGTGACCTGCTTCCCGGATCCGCACATCGAGCGCGACACCCACGCCGCCGAACACCTGGACCCGGCGCTGGAGCGCTATCTGGACGCACTGGCCTCGCGCATGCAGGCCCTGCCTCCGGCCAGCGCCGGCCACATCATGCAGGCCTATTTCGACGCCTACGCGCACGGCAGGCCCCTGCCGGCCTCGTCGACCCTCCAGGCTTCCGCCTTGACGCCGACCAGCCTGCCCGGCATCGCCCTGCCCGCCGACGAGGCCGAGCTGCGCCGCTACGACAACGCCGACTGGCGTCTGCTCGCCCTGCCTGACGGCAGCCTGCTGGCCTCCGGCGCCGCGACGCATCGCTATGTGACGCAAGGCGATGGCGTACAGCGGCAGGCCGTCAGCGGATTGAACGGCGCGCGCGGCCTGAAAATCGCTCCGGACGGTCAGGTCTGGAGCCTGTCCACGGACGAGCACGGCGCGCCCCGCCTGCAGGCCTGGCGGCCTGGCGGCAAGCCGGTAGCCTACGCGCCCGCCCCCGGCATGCAAACCTGGCGCGTCAGCAACTGGACCATACGCGCCGGCGGCGGCGTCGCCCTGCGCCTGGATGACCAGCTATACACGCTGACGCCGCAAGGCCCCTGGAGCCAGCACACCTGGGACGCGAAGCCGCGCAGCGCCGCCAGCGATGCGGTGGAACACGCCCTGCCCTGGATCCACAGCCCGGCCATCCATTTCGGCGATGGCCTGTTCTGGGCCGCCGATCGCGACGGCTACGGCATCGACCCGGACACGGCCCGCGTCAGCCGCAGCATCAAGACCTCGACCGGCAAGCTCTTCTTCGGCAGCCATGCCGGCGGCTGGGCGCTGGCGCCCGCGACCGATGCCGAAGGCGCCCAGATATTCCGCATCATCGATCCGGCCAGCGGCCTGCCCCGCTTCGATCTGGCCACGCCCGCCGCGAACTACACGTCCAGCGTGGCGCGCAGCGCGCACGGCCGCCTGCTGGCGATCAGCGGCGGCGAATCGGCGGTGACGGTAATCGACATGAAAAGCGGACAGATCGCGCTCAACCTGCGCGTGTCCGACAGCCATGCCGTCAGCGCCATGGCTTTCTCATGGAACGGCGACAAGCTGTGGATCCATGCCCGCGCCCAAGGCAACGGCCCGCCCAGCGAACTCACCACCTGGGACGTGCCCGCCGGCCTGATCGACGGCGCCGAAGGCAGGAATATTCCGGACCAGCTGCGTTGCGGCTATTCGATGGAATGCAAGTGACCGATATCGACTCGGCCCGTCGCTACACGGCATGCCGGGTCGCGCGGATCCGCACGGTCAATTCCGGACGATCCGGAATGTCGCCCGCGATGTCGATGCGGTCGCCGTGCAGCATGCCGACGATCCTCAGCCGGTAATCGGTCAGCCCGGGCAGGATCGGCGGCAGCGCCTGGTTGACCTGTCGGATGTGCAGCTGGCCGATGACATTCTCGCCGGTCGCGCTCAGCATGCCCGTGCAGATGAAGCCGGCGTTGCCGCCCAACGCCCGGCCCTCGTTCACCACGATGACGCCACTGCGTTCCGTGCCTTCTATGCTCCATTGAAGCAGCCAGAGTCCATCGATCATGGCGCATCTCCCGTGGTGGTTGCGTTCGACAATACGGCTCGGCATTGCAACACTCTTGCAAACGGGTGATGACAATGGACGCCGTCTCACGCGAGACAACGGCGCTGGAATCACGGTAGCAGCGAAACCTTACGCGAAGCTAAGCGGCACGCGAACGAGGGCCGAATCAAGATAGCCGGCGGCGCCATGCCAGGGAGCCTGTTCTATGCATCCATGGCCGCGACGGACAGGGACACTTGCTGCCCGGTATTGAGCGCCGGCGCCCGGACGAACGGTAGCGCCACCGCCCTCAGCTCGGGCGACATCTCGTCGGCGAAGTCCAGCGCATTGATGGTGGTCTCCATATCCAACCGATCATCGGGGCGCAGCCGGGCCAGATGATCGAGCGTCGCGGGACGCAGCGCCAGCAGCGACCGCCCCTGCCCAGTCCATGTATCCGCCAGCGCCTGCAAGCGCTCAAGCGCCAGACGCTGGCGCGGCGTCGGCGCGAGGTCCAAGGGATGATCGGCCGTCTGCTGTTCCGTCAGGGCGCTATACAACTCGGCGATCCGGTCGTTCCACCGCGCTTTCATGACCAGGCCGAGCGGATCTTCCTCCAGCGGATAACCGTAAGCAACGTTGTTGACCACAGTGAACAGCCGCGGCTGCGGGACAACCACGGCCTTGAGAGCGAAAGACAGCGAACGGATCGCCACGCTGCAGCGCTCGCGCAAACGTGACGGCGCACGCGGCGGCGTTCTATCGCCTTGGCCCGCCGCGGCGATGTTGGCGTTGCCGAGCTTGCCCAGCGGCGCCCGCGATTTGCGCGCCGCGTTCAGCAGCAGCTTGGCATTGCGATAGTTCTGCACGATGGACATCTTGCAACCTCCAGACCGATGATCGGTCAGGAGCTTAGTGACGCCCGCGATCGCGGGCGTTCCGTCCATTGGGCGCGGGCGCATCCTGCCGCTGCGTCACACTGGACGCATCAGGGGGCAGTATTTGCACGCAATGGCTGCGCATATCTCGACAGATCGCCAGGCAGACCCACGAACTCGCATTCCGGCAGCTGCGCTCGCAATACCGCCACCGTCGCGTCGTTCATCCTGGACCAGGCGAGTTCCAGCGCCTTGATCTTGCCAAAGATCTGATGATCCGCCCATTGCTGCATCTGGCCGACCTGAGGAGGAAGAATTGGAAAATTCGGCGCTCGCAAAGTGTCAAGCCTGGGCAGCGTATCAAGCATGTCGAGCGTCGCCTTGGGAACCTCCGCGTCGAGCCATGTCACCGCCGACAAGTGCTTGTTGTTATCAAGACGCATGCCGTCGGGAACCGTCTGCGGGGCCATGAAACCCTCCCCGCAAGTAAAAGACCGGAGCCGGGGAAAATGCCGTTCCAACGAGGGAAGCAGGTACGCACGGTCGATGGTGCCGCCATCGAATTCCTCGACGCCAGTCATGACGCCCAGCTTCCCCATGAGCAGATCGATGGGCGCCGCATAGCTGCCCCTGAACTTCAGTTCCAGTCTCTTGAGGTTGCGCAGCGCCCCAACGGCAGTCAGGTCGCTGTCGTCGTCAAAATGCTCGATGACCAGCGTGTCCAGCGCGGGGCAGCATCTCAGCAGCGAACTTGGCAAGCCGCCGGGGACGCGCTCGCCGGGCACCACCAGCTTCCTCAGCGTCTCGAACCCCTGACCTTCGGCCTGCTCGAATCGAAGCCCCCGATCCAGGAACTCCTGTGCCGCGTCAAGGTAGGCTACGCAGTGCGGCAATACCAGCGTGTCCAGGGAAACCGATCTCTTCTTGAGGTCGGAAAGCATCTCCCAGAAATAGCGCGATTGTTGATTCTGCGCGGTGGGACGATAAGACGCATGCGCCAGATCGATATGCCTGACCCAATCGGGCAGCTTTCTCAGGCCGGCCGCCGGCAAGGTCACATCTGCCCGCAGGACCGTCGATCCTGAGTACTGGATAAAGCCCTTCTTCTGCAAACGAATCAAGCGCGACAAATCATCGTTGTCGATCGCATGGTGGAGTTCGACGAACGGATGAACGATTTTCCGCGTGGCTTTGCTCACAAGCCCCAGGGCCTCGCTCATCCTCATATAGTCATCCGTGTCATCAATGCGCTTGCTCTGCTCCAGCGCGAAACGAAAGATGGCCTGTTGCACAGCCAATCTTGGCAGACTCTCGCCATCGGCAAAATCGCGTTTGCCGGTTTGATTGGCGAGCGCAGCGTTGAGGATCTCCGGCTTGGCCTTTGGTTTTGCCGTCGGTTTGGACGCCGGTTTGAACTCCGGCTTGAGCGCCGGTTTCAGCGCCGTTTTTGGCGTTGGTTTGGCGATCGACTCCGCCGCCTGCCTGGTCGCCAAATTGATCGGCGCGGGCGCCGGCGATGGCTTGAACGCCCCGACATCAGGCTTGGGCTTGAAGCGCGGGACTACGACAGGTTTTGGATCGTCAAGCGGCGTGACCGAAAGCGTGGTTGAAGGCGATGGCTTGCCATTTCCGTCCTCCCGTTCGCGGGGCGGAATACGGTTGATACCAGGCTGCTCATAGACCTTGTCAACCATGGCGCCACTCCCTCTGCAATTGAGAACAGCCGGTGGGTGACGCCCGTCGTCATGTTGGTTCCAGCCTGACGCGATGGTCCCGCGCCCGCACGAAACAGAAGGCAATGCCGATTTCGGCTGCCCCGGCTTCAAGACTGCCCAAACCTGGCCGGACCCACGCAAAGGAAAAGGGCGCCCCGTGCCTGGAGCGCCCTTTTCAACGGCGATCCGCCGTTCCCACTCAACAATTTCCCTTCTTTGCCTGCCCCGGCGGACAGAACCCGCCGCCACCGCCGCCGCCGCCGCGATGCGGGTCAACGATCACCGCGCCATCGGGGGTGTACACGGCACAGCCCGCAAGCAACGAAGCCATCACGATCAGGCCACAGAGAATTTTCATGTCATACACGCAGAGTTCAAGGTGGGCGAAGTGTATTGCCGTTCCTTGAAACAAGGCTCTAGCACCGGTTACCGGCCGTATTGGCCTTGGCTTGTATCGGCGCGCTCCGGTTATATTTGCCTTGCGCGCCACATGTGCCCGAACGTCATCTGTCTTGCGCTTCCCCGCAAACCCCGGCAGCAAAAACAAAAAAACCGCCGAGTCATGGACTTGGCGGCTTTTTCTTTGCCGTGCTTCACAGCACTTTGCAGGAATTTGGTAGGCGGTATTGGAATCGAACCAACGACCTCCACGATGTCAACGTGGCGCTCTAACCAGCTGAGCTAACCGCCTGCAAAGAAGAAGAATTATATAGTGCTTTTTTGAAGCATGCAAATCGTCTTTTCAGATTTTTTGCTTGTTTCATTGCGCCGCGCGGCTTTATTTGCTTCGCTCTAAAAGCCTTGAATCCAGGACTCAAGCTTCCGAACTTCGCAGCCGCGCTGGCCTGCATTTAATTCACTCTCTTCAATTCGCATCAGCTTCTTGCGTCGCTGCAACGAAGACAGAGATTCTATCAGAACTTTTTATTCCTTGCTCGACCTCGACGCCGCTACTCACATCAACGCCCCACGGCCGCAGCAAGCGCACCGCCTGGCCCACGTTTTCCGGCTTCAGGCCGCCGGACAGGATGAGCGGGCGCGACAAGGGATCGGCGCGCACTTCGTCTAGCAACGCGTGATCGAAGGCCAGGCCGCTGCCGCCATAGCCGGTGCTGTAGCTGTCGAACAGCCAGCCCGCGGCTTCGCCGTAGGCGCGGCATTGCGCGGCCAGTCCGGCGGCCGTATCCAGCCCGGGCGCGCCGACGCGGAACGCGCGCAGGAAGCGCTGGCCGTGGTGCGCGCATTGCTGCGGCGTTTCGTCGCCGTGGAACTGCAGCAGCTCGGGGCCGACCTGATCCAACACGGCGCGCACCTCGTCATCGGCGGGATTGACGAACAGCGCCACCACGTCGACGAAGGCGGGCACGCGGCGGCGCAGCTGGGCCGCGCGCGCTGGCGTCAGGCAGCGTTTGCTCTTGGGATAGAAGACAAAGCCGATGGCATCCACGCCCGCCGAGACGGCGGCGTCGATGTCCTGTTCGCGGGTCAGGCCGCAAATCTTGATGCGTGTACGCATGGAGTTCCAGGCATGCGCCGCGCAAGGCGCGGCGAAAAAACTACAGGCCCCAGGTTCGCGTGCGCCGTCGGGGCGGAACACACCGCAGCAGCAAAGGCATCCGCATACGGGCAATGCGAACGCCTTGCGCAAGGAGCATATCGGCAAACAGTATATCGCCGGAGCCGCAGGCAGGACGGAAACGCTCAGGCTTCCGACTGGGCCGGCGCGGCCATCAGGCCGTCGAACCCGCCCTCGGCGACGCGGAACCAGGGAATCTCCTTGTCCCTGAACGCCGTCATGCTGTCGTAGAGCTTCTTGAACATCGGGTCCTTGGCGCCCAGCTCCTGGAACACCTTCTGCGACGCCTCGCGGCAGGCCTGCAGCACGGGCCGGGGAAACGCCTTCAGCTGCGCGCCCTTGGCCACCAGGCGGCGCAGCGCATCGGGATTGCCGGCGTCGTACTTGGCGATCATGTTGGCGCTGGCCATGCGGCAGGCCAGCGCCAGCGCGGTCTGGTAGGACTTGGGCAAGGCGTCGTGCGCGGCCTGGTTCACGTACAGCGACAGTTGCCACGTGCCCGACCACCAGCCAGGAAAGTAGTAGTTGCGCGCGACCTTGTAGAGCGACAGGCTCTCGTCGTCATAGGGACCGATCCAGGCCACCGCGTCGACCTCGCCCTGTTCCAGCGCGGCGTAGGTGTCGGCCACCGGCATATCCACGGGCGCCGCGCCCATGCGCGCGAGCACCTGGCGGGCGAAGCCGTTGGCCTTGATCTTCAGGCCGCGCAGATCATCGACGGTCTTGATCTCGCCGCGAAACCAGCCGCCCATCTGCGCGCCGGTGTAGCCGCAGGGAAAGTTCAGGATGTTGTGCTTGCCAAACAGCACGCGCGTGAGCGCCAGGCCCTCGCCCTGCGTCATCCAGGCGTGCATCTGGCGCGTGTTCAGGCCGAACGGCACGCCGGCGTCGAAGCTGAGCGCCGGGTCGATATCGAAATAGCGGGTCGAGGCCGTGTGGCCGCATTCGACCACGCCGTCCCTGACGGCCTGCAGCACCTGCCCGGTTGGCACGGCATCCTCGCCGGCGGCGATCACGATGCTGAAACGGCCATCGGTGACCTCGCTGACATAGCGCGCCACGTCCTCCGCGCCGGCGTACAGCGTGGGGGATTCGTTGGGAAAGCTGGATGCCAGCCGCCATGTCACCACGGGCGCTTCCTGCGCATGCGCCGGCAAGGCCAGGGCGGCAGCGCCGGCCGTGGCGCCCAGGGCGGTTTGCTTGAGGAAGGCGCGGCGGCGCATGGCAGGAACCTCTCGAGCGAAAGGGAACGGCAGGCCGCAGCCGGCCGCTAGCCCCAGGTTTGCGTGAAGGGCGACAACAGCAGCGCGCCGCCGTCGAGCTCGTCCAGGCCGAAGGCCTCGGGGTACTCGATGGCCGACAGGTACAGGCCGTCAGGCGCGAAGGTCGGCGCGCCGCGCTTGCGGTCGCGCCAGGACAGCAGCTGCGCCATCCATTCCGCCTGTTCCCTGCCCTGCCCGACCTGCAGCAGCGCGCCCATGATGTTGCGCACCATATGATGCAGGAAAGCGTTGGCCCGAAGCGTAAAAACAAGAAACGGGCCGCGTTCCTCGATGTCCAGGCGATGCAGGTGGCGCACCGGATGCTTGGCCTGGCACTGCGACGAGCGGAAGCTGGAGAAATCGTGCTCGCCCAGCAGGGCGCCGGCCGCCGCGCGCATGGCGGCCACGTCCAGCGGCTGGAAGCACCAGCCAGCGCGCCCGGCCCACAATGCGGGACGCACGCGGCCGCGCCACAGCAGATAGACGTAGGTGCGCGAACGAGCCGAGAAACGGGCGTGGAAATCGTCCGGAACCTGCCTGGCCCATTGCACGGAGATCGACGGCGGCAGGAAGGCGTTCACGCCGCGCACCCAGGACTCCATGCGCCGGTCCAGCGCCGTGTCCAGGTGCACGACCTGCATGGCGCCGTGCACGCCGGTGTCGGTGCGACCCGCGCAGATGGTGGGCACCGTGCCCGGCACGCCGCAGAAGCTGGCCAGCGCGGCCTCCAGCGTGTCCTGCACGGTCTGGCCGTGCGGCTGCGTCTGCCAACCTTGCCAGGCCGAGCCGTCGTAGGCCAGCCCCAATGCGACTCTGGACATCGATCAGGCCTTGGGAGCGCCAGGGCGGCGCGGTTCATCCGAAGGCGGCTCGTCCAGGTCGAGGCTGATGGTCTCGAGCTTGCGGTTCAGCGCGGCCGTGTCCAGCGCCGGCTCGGCGTAAGCGTAGGTTTCCTCGTCGTCATCGCCACGGCGCGCGCCGGCGCGGCGCAGCGCCCAGGCGATGATGAAGACGAGCAGCGCCAGCACGGCGGTGACGATCACCAGCAGATTGTCGGTCAGCCAGGACGGCGCGCCGGCCAGCAGATCGGACGGCTTCTGGTCCGCAGCGCTCTTGCCTTCTGGTGCCGAAGCGCCGGAAGCGGCGGCCTGGGCCGCACCCGAAGCGGCGCCGACGGAAGCCGCAGCACCCGCGACGCCCGCCGCTCCCGCAGCAGAACTCGAACCCGCGGCGCCTGCCGCGCCCGTCGTTCCTGCCGACCCGGCGGCGCCCGTTGCTCCGGTCGATCCGGCAGCGCCTGGCGCGCCGGTCGCGCCAGTCGATCCGGCGGCGCCAGCACCACCCGCCGCGGCGGCGGATCCCGCGGTACCGGCCGCGCCTGCCGCACCGCCAGATCCAGCCGCCCCAGCGGCCCCCGTCGAGCCCGCAGCACCCGCAGCGCCGGCAGCACCCGCCGATCCCGCTACGCCGCCAGCGCCCGTCGCACCGGCCTGTCCTGCCGCGCCCTGCTCTCCCACCGCCTTGTTCAACGCGTCCACGTTGCCCTGCAACGTAGTCACCCGCGCCTGCGCATCGGCCATCGCGTGTCCGGCGGACGCCTTGGCATCGCCCTGGGCGTCGGCTTGCGCCTGGCCACCGTCCTGTCCGTTGGACAGGCGCAGGCGGTCCTGGGCGGACGCGGCGGAAGCGGCGCCTGTATCGCCGGAACGACTGACAGTGCCGGACGCGGCGCTCTGCCCCTTGACCACGGTGGGATTGGCGCCCGCCGCCGCGCCCAGGCGCGAGCGGTATTTGGCGAAGGCTTCGGCATGCTCGTTGAAGATCCGGCGCGCCTCGGCCGGATCGATCGCGCGCACGGCATCAGCGTCGGGAATGGAGAGTTTCTGCCCGGCCTTGAGCAGATTCATGTTGCTCTGTATGAAGGCCTGAGGATTGGCGCGCCACAGGGCCACCAGCATCTGGTAGATGGAAGCGCCCGGCACCGCGTTGCGCTGCGCGATGGCGTAGAGCGTGTCGCCTGGCTTGACATTGAGCGTGGCGCCGCCGGCGCTGGCGCCCGCGCGCGCCTTGCCGCCCACCGAGGCCGGCGTGGCGTCGGCGCCCGCGCCGCGCAGCGGCACCAGGATGCTGACCTGGACCTGGCGCTGGCCGGCGCTGGAACTGATGTCCAGCAACAGATCGACAGCGCCGCTGGCCGGCGCCTGACTCGAGCGGACCCGCAGGTTCTTGCGCGTGGCGTCCATGCCGTTCTCGACGCCCACCACCAGGTCGGCCAGGGGCACCGGCGGCTTCAGGCCGGCGCGCTGCCAGGCGGCCTCGTCGGCCACCGAGACGCGCAGCGATGCGATCTCGTCGGGTGTCAGTTCCTGCAGCCCGACCACGGCCTGCAACGGCGCGCCCGGCACCGAAACCACGCGCGAATGACCCACGCGCATGGCATACGCAGACCCGCAGACGCTCGTGCCCAGGGCCAGCGCTACCGCCCACTGCAGGGCTTTGAGACGGCGGGCTTGCATCACTTGGCGCGAACGCTGGGTCATAAGCTTGGAATTCCGTACTTGCGATCGAATGGCGGACATGCGCCCGTTCCCGGCACAGCAGTGAGAACCGGCCTCAATACATCGGAAAAGTGTAATGGATGCCGCGCGTTTCACAAACCTGAAAGGCGCGGCGGCGCTGGCCCGGCAGGGCTTTGTCGCGCCGCGCGCGGCGCGCATGCGACAAGGGCACCCGCAGGTGCCCTTGTGTCGCGGCCTGGCGGCCGACCCTGCGCCGCGCCTGCGCGCGGCGCGCGAACCGGGATCAGGCTTCGGCCAGCGCGATGCGCAGCATGCGGCGCAGCGGCTCGGCGGCGCCCCACAGCAGCTGGTCGCCCACGGTGAAGGCGCCCAGGTACTGCGGGCCCATCGACAGCTTGCGCAGGCGGCCCACCGGGATGTCCAGCGTGCCGGTCACGGCCACCGGGGTCAGCGCTCGGACGGTGTCTTCCTTGGTGTTGGGAACGACCTTGGCCCACTGCGTGCCCTGGGCGATCAGCGATTCGATCTCGTCGATCGGCAGGTCGCGCTTGAGCTTGATGGTCAGCGCCTGGCTGTGGCAGCGCATGGCGCCGATACGCACGCACAGGCCGTCGATCGGGGTGGCGGGCGTGCCGAAGGCGGCGCCGCGGCCCAGGATCTTGTTGGTCTCGACCTCGCCCTTCCACTCTTCCTTGGACATGCCATTGCCCAGATCCTTGTCGATCCAGGGAATCAGGTTGCCGCCCAGCGGCACGCCGAAGTGCTCGTGGGGCAGCGCCGGATCCTGCTGCTTGGCCAGCACGCCGCGGTCGATTTCCAGGATGGCGGACGCGGGATCGTCCAGCAGCGGCTTGACCGCCTGGTTGATCTCGCCGAACTGGGTCAGCAGTTCGCGCATGTGCTGCGCGCCACCGCCCGAGGCCGCCTGGTAGGTCATGGTGGTCATCCACTCGACCAGGTCGTTGTTGAACAGGCCGGCCAGGCCCATCAGCATGCAGCTGACCGTGCAGTTGCCGCCGATGAAGTTGCGCACGCCGCGCTTGAGCGCCGCGTCGATGACCGGGCGGTTGACCGGGTCCAGCACGATGATGGCGTCGTCGGCCATGCGCAGGGTGCTGGCGGCGTCGATCCAGATGCCGTTCCAGCCCGCGCCGCGCAGCTTCGGGTAGATCTCGGAGGTGTAGTCGCCACCCTGCGCGGTAATGATGATGGGCAGTTTTTTGAGAGCGTCGATGTCGTAGGCGTTCTGCAGCGGGCCCGCGCCATCGGCCCAGGTGGGCGCGGCGCCGCCAGCGTTGCTGGTGGAGAAAAACACCGGTTCGATCAGTGCGAAGTCGTTCTCGTCGCGCATGCGCTGCATGAGCACCGAGCCGACCATACCGCGCCAGCCGACAAGGCCTACTGCTTGCTTCATTTCAATCGCTCTATAAAGGTGGAGACTAGTCCGGGGAGGGAAAAAGGCGTGCAACTCCTGACAATTTATCAGAATGCACGGGGATATGTTGCGGCGCAGCTTGAATAGTGGCCGGCGCGCCACGCGGCCGGCATGCGCGCCGGCGCCTGCGGCGCGTTTTCATCGGGTGGGGCGGAAAACGGGGCCGCAAGATTTGCCGCGAACCGGCGCCGCCAGGCGGCGGCGGGGACAGGCATCCCACGGCCCCTGCAAGCACGGCATGCCGCGCCGGGAAGGCGCGGCATGCGCGCGCATCAGGCCAGCGCCTTGAGCACGGCGTCGCCCATGCCCGCGGTGCCGACCTTGGTGGTGCCGGGCTCGTAGATGTCGGCGGTGCGCAAGCCGTCGGCCAGCACGCGGCGCACGGCGGCCTCGATGCGGTCGGCCTGCGGCGCCAGGTTCAGCGAATAGCGCAGCATCATGGCGGCCGACAGGATGGTCGCCAGCGGATTGGCGATGCCCTGGCCGGCGATGTCCGGCGCGGAACCGTGGCTGGGTTCGTACAGGCCCTGCCCGCCCGCGTTCAGCGAGGCCGAGGGCAGCATGCCGATGGAGCCCGTCAGCATGGCGGCCTCATCCGACAGGATGTCGCCGAACAGGTTGCCGGTGACGATGACGTCGAACTGACGCGGGTTGCGCACCAGCTGCATGGCGGCGTTGTCCACGTACATGTGCGACAGCTCCACGTCCGGATACTCGCGCGCCACCTCGATCACCAGGTCGCGCCAGAACTGCGAGGTCTCCAGCACGTTGGCCTTGTCCACGCTGCACAGCTTCTTGCCGCGCTTGCGGGCGGATTCGAAGCCGATGCGCGCGATGCGGCGCACTTCGGATTCGGCGTAGCGCATGGTGTCGAAGCCCTCGCGCTCGCCGGCGAAAGCGCCGTCAGGCGAGGCGCGCTCGCCGCGCGGCGTGCCGAAATAGATGTCGCCGGTCAGCTCGCGGATGATGAGGATGTCCAGGCCGGACACGATCTCGGGCTTGAGCGACGAGGCGCTGGCCAGTTCCGGGTACAGGATGGCGGGACGCAGGTTGGCGAACAGGCCCAGCGCCTTGCGCAGGCCCAGGATGGCCTGCTCGGGACGGAATTCGCGCGGCAGGCTGTCGTACTTCCAGTCGCCCACGGCGCCGAACAGCACGGCGTGCGATTCCTTGGCCAGCTTGAGCGTGGCGGGCGGCAGCGGGTGCTCGAACGCGTCGAAGGCGGCGCCGCCGACCGGGGCCTGCTTGATGTCGAAAGGCACGTCCAGCGCCTTGAGCACGCGGACGGCCTGCTCGACGATTTCGGGGCCGATGCCGTCGCCCGGCAAGACTGCGATGTTGTGGGTCATGTGCTTAGGGATCCAGTGGTCGGTATGGAGATTCAGGCGATCGGACGGCTTTCGAGCCAGGGATGGCGCGCCAGGCGCTCGGCCTCGAAAGCGCGGATCTTGTGGGCGTGGCGCAGGGTCAGGCCGATGTCGTCGAAGCCGTTGAGCAGGCAGTACTTGCGGAACGGCTCGATGTCGAACTTCATGGCGCGGCCGTCGGCCGCCACCACCACCTGGCGGTCCAGGTCGATGTTGAGCTTATAGCCCGGGAAGGCCTTCACTTCGTCGAACAGGCGCGCGACTTCCAGCTCGGACAGCACGATGGGCAGCAGGCCGTTCTTGAAGCTGTTGTTGAAGAAGATATCGGCGTAGGACGGCGCGATGATGGCGCGGAAACCGAACTGCGTCAGCGCCCAGGGCGCGTGCTCGCGGCTCGAGCCGCAGCCGAAGTTCTTGCGCGCCAGCAGCACGGACGCGCCCTGGTAACGCGGCTGATTCAGCACGAAGTCCGGATTCAGCGGACGCTTGCTGTTGTCCATGCCCGGCTCGCCGTGGTCCAGGTAGCGCAGTTCGTCGAACAGGTTGGGGCCGAAGCCCGTGCGCTTGATGGACTTGAGGAACTGCTTGGGGATGATGAGGTCCGTGTCGACGTTTTCGCGGTCGAGCGGAGCCACCAGGCCTTCGTGTGTGGTGAATGCTTGCATGATGTCGGATCTCGGTGCGGGGCGCTCAGCGGAACGAGCGGACGTCGACGAAGTGGCCGGCCACGGCGGCGGCGGCGGCCATGGCCGGGCTGACCAGGTGCGTGCGGCCGCCCTGGCCCTGGCGGCCTTCGAAGTTGCGGTTGGACGTGGAGGCGCAGCGCTCGCCCGGCTCCAGCCGGTCGGCGTTCATGGCCAGGCACATCGAACAGCCGGGCTCGCGCCATTCGAAGCCGGCCTCGATGAAGATCTTGTCCAGCCCTTCGCGCTCGGCCTGCTGCTTGACCAGGCCGGAACCCGGCACCACCATGGCCTGGCGCACATTCGACGCCACGCGCTTGCCGCGCGCGACCGCCGCGGCGGCGCGCAGGTCCTCGATGCGGGAGTTGGTGCAGGAACCGATGAACACGCGGTCCACGCGGATATCGGTCAGCGGGGTGTTGGGCTTCAGGCCCATGTATTCCAGCGCGCGCTCCATGCCGCTGCGGCGCACGTCGTCCTTTTCGCGGTCGGGATCCGGCACGCGGGAATCCACCGGCAGCACCATCTCGGGCGAGGTGCCCCAGGTGACCTGCGGCTTGATGTCGCGCGCGTCGACCTCGACCACGGTGTCGAACTTCGCGCCCTCGTCGGTGTGCAGGGTGCGCCAATACTTGACGGCCTGGTCCCACAGCACGCCATTGGGCGCGAAAGGACGGCCGCGGAAGTATTCGACGGTCTTGTCGTCCACCGCCACCAGCCCCGACCGGGCGCCGGCCTCGATGGCCATGTTGCAGACGGTCATGCGGCCTTCCACGGACAGCGCGCGGATGGCGCTGCCGGCGAATTCGATGGCATGGCCGGTGCCGCCGGCCGTGCCGATGATGCCGATGATGTGCAGCACCACGTCCTTGGCCGTACAGCCGAAGGGCAACTCGCCCTCGACCTTGATCAGCATGCTCTTGGCTTTCTTCATGAGCAGCGTCTGCGTCGCCAGCACGTGCTCGACCTCGGACGTGCCGATGCCGAAAGCCAGCGCGCCCAGCGCGCCGTGCGTGCTGGTGTGCGAGTCGCCGCAGACCACGGTCATGCCGGGCAGCGTGGCGCCCTGCTCCGGTCCGATCACGTGCACGATGCCCTGGCGCAGGTCATTCATGCGGAATTCGGTGATGCCGTACTTGTCGCAGTTGGCGTCCAGCGTGTCCACCTGCAGCTTGGAAACCGGATCGTCGATGCCCTGGGCGCGGTTCAGCGTGGGCACGTTGTGATCGGCGACAGCCAGATTGGCGCCGGTGCGCCAGGGCTTGCGCCCGGCGATGGCCAGGCCTTCGAACGCCTGCGGGCTGGTGACTTCATGCACCAGATGGCGGTCGATATAGAGCAGACAGGTGCCGTCTGATTCCTGATGGACGATGTGGGCGTCCCAGAGTTTGTCGTAAAGGGTTTGGGCCATGGATGCGCTCGGCTGATGGACGGTCCGTCTTGTGCCGGCGCGGGATCAAGACTGGCTTGCCCGTGCCGGCCGCTGCGGCATGTGGGAATTATGCACAGGCGCTGAACCTAGTACAACCACAGTAGTTATCCTAGTATTAACACTACCATGATGCCCATGCCGCCATGGCGGCCCAGGCGCCGGCTGCCGCCGCCGCCCATGTTCGAGACAAGCGCGAACGCGCATCCGTCGCAAGCATCAAATTCCGACAAATAATCACATATCTTCGTCAATTTAAACTAATTTGATACAGAGTTAGCAAAACGCTATAAACTTGCTTTCCCTTTCGAAAGCTGATTCGAAATAATGCGAAACAAAACGCATTTTTAAGAATAAAACCTGTCATCAAAGGGAAGAATCGTGCAAGTTCGACCGTTTTCATCGATGTTGCGCGAAAAAGCACCAGACGGCCGGCGATTATCGTTTACGAATTAACAAATCTTTAATCGTCTCTTTTGACATTTACATACATTATGTCGGCCATCTAAACCCAACTCGACTCGCGAATAATCATCATGGCTACGTTCTTGCTCAAGCGCACGACTCTCGTCATCGCTCTCGCGTTCGCTCCCGCAGCATTCGCGCAACCCGCCACCGGCGCAGACCCCGCCGCGGCTGAAGGCACCACCCTGAATCAGGTCATCGAACAGACCCTGCTCAGCAACCCGGAAATCCAGGCCAAGTACCACGACTTCCAGTCTTCGCTCGAAGGCCAGTCGGTGGCGCGCGCCGCGTTCTTCCCGCAGGTCAACGCGCAGGGCTACGTGGGCCGCGAATACCGCAACAACGTACCGGGCGTGGGTTCCCAGCAATGGAGCCGCCCGGGCTACAACCTGGAACTGCGCCAGCTGATTTTCGACGGCTTCCGCACCAGCAATGACGTCAAGCAGGCCGGTTTCGACAAGCTGGCCCGCTTCTATGACGTGCTGGCCACCAGCGACGCCACCGCGCTGGCCGCCACCCAGGCCTATATCGACCTGCAGCGCTACCGCGACATGGAGCTGCTGGCGCGCCAGAACTATTCGCTGCACGAAGAAACGCTCAAGCAGATCGGCCAGCGCGCCGAATCGGGCGTGGGCCGCCGCGTGGATCTGGAACAGGCCGGCGGCCGCCTGGCCCTGGCGCAGACCAACCTCATGACGGAAACCGCCAACCTGCTGGACGTGCAGCAGCGCTTCCAGCGCGTGACCGGCGCCCTGCCCCCCGAAACGCTGCAGCCGGTGCCCGACGTCGACGCCAAGCTGCCCGCCAAGCCTGGCGACTTCAACGACTCGCTGCGCCGCAACCCCAGCTTCCTGTCCAAGCAGGCTGGCCTGCAGGCCGCCGAAGCCGGCATCGCCTCGGCCAAGGGCGCGTTTTCGCCGAAGTTCGAGTTCGTGGCCTCCACCGGCCGCAACCAGAACGATCCGACCCCGGAAAACCGCCGCATCAACAGCACCAGCGTCCAGCTGATGATGTCCTATAACCTGTATCGCGGCGGCGCCGACTCGGCCCGCGTGCGCCAGACGTCCGCGCAGTCCTATGCCGCCCGCGACATCCGCGACTACACCTGCCGCAACGTGCAGCAGGACCTGGCCGTGGCCTGGAACAACATCACCAGCCTGAACCAGCGCATGCCGTTCCTGCGTGACCACGAAGTCGCCACCGCCAAGGTCCGCGACGCCTATCGCCAGCAATTCCAGATCGGTCAGCGCACCCTGCTGGACCTGCTGAACACCGAAAACGAGCTGTTCGAATCGCGCCGCGCATTGACCAATGCGCAATATGACCTCAAGCTTGCGCAGTACCGCTGGCTGGCGCTCTCGCACGCGCTGCTGCCGGCGCTGTCGCTGCAGCCCGCGCGCAACGAGATGCCCGAGGAAAACGGCAAGCTGGTGGTGTCCGACGAAGTGATCAAGCAGTGCAATTCGACGGTTCCCGACGCTACCCGCCTGGCTCCCGTGCGCGTGCAATACAACGAAGGCACGCTGCCGCCGACGTTGGTGCCGGTCAACGCTTCCGGCGCCGACGGCGCCCGGCGCGCGCCGCAAGCCAGGCCGTGATTCCGGCCTGGGCAAGGGAGGCCACATGGCCACTGAGAACAACGGTTTCTCACAACTGGACGCGGACTTCGTCCGCGTTCTGGAAGACCTGATCGACGCTTTGATCGCCAATGGCACCTTGCGCCTGACCGATTTGCCTGTGCAGGCACAACAAAAATTGACGCAGCGCAAGCAGCATCGCGCGCGTCTCGCGGAGCATCTGGACCTGCTGGATGACGAAGATGGACAAGTTATCTGAGAAGGCCTCCCGTGAATGGCGCGCCGACGCCCGCGCCGCCCACGATGATCCGCTGCTGGACTGCCTGGTGGAAGTCACCCGGCTGCATGGCGTCGCCACCACGGCCCAGGCCTTGTCCGCCGGCCTGCCGCTGGAAGCCCACCGCCTGACCCCGGCCCTGCTGCCGCGCGCCGCCGCGCGCGCGCAGCTGTCCGCGCGGGTGGTCAAGCGCGCGCTGGACGAGATCCCCCAGGACCTGCTGCCCGCCATCCTGCTGCTGCAGGGCGAGCGCGCCTGCCTGCTGCTCAAGAAGGAAGGCGGCCAGTACCTGGTCAGCCATCCCGAACTTGGCGGCAGCTCGGTGGAGATGAGCCCCGAGGAACTGGCCCTGCAATACACCGGCCTGGTGTGCTTCGTGCGGCCGCAGTTCCGCTTCGACGCCCGCGCGCCCGAAGTGGCCAAGGTGCGCGAACGCCACTGGTTCTGGGCCGCCATCATGGAAAACCGGCGGCTGTACCGCGATGCGCTGATCGCCGCGCTGCTGATCAACATCTTCGCCATGGCGATGCCGCTGTTCACCATGAACGTCTATGACCGCGTGGTGCCCAACAACGCCGTCGAAACGCTCTGGGTGCTGGCCCTGGGCATCACCCTGGTGGTCGTCTTCAACATGATCCTGAGCACCGCGCGCTCGCACGTGGTGGACAGCGCCAGCAAGCGCGTGGACGTGCGCCTGTCGGCGCAGATCATGGAGCGCGTGCTGGATCTGCGCATGGAGGGCCGGCCGGTGTCGGTAGGCTCTTTCGCGGCCAATCTGCGCTCGTTCGAGTCCATCCGCGACTTCATCGCCTCGGCCACCATCACCACCTTGGTGGACCTGCCCTTCATCCTGCTGTTCCTGCTGGCGCTGGTCTGGATCTCGCCGTGGATGGTGCTGCCGCCGCTGGTCGCCATCGTGCTGATCCTGCTGGTGTCGCTGGCCGCCCAGGCCCGCATGGAAGCGCTGACCATGGCCTCGTTCCAGGCTTCGTCGCAGCGCAACGCCACCCTGGTCGAGGCGCTGACCGGCCTGGAAGCGGTCAAGACGCTGAACGCGCAGGGCGCGATCCAGCGCAACTGGGAACGCGCCACCGAGTTCATCGCCCAGACCGGCGGCAAGCTCAAGCTGATCTCCTCGTCCACGGTGGGTTTCGTGGCGGCGGTGCAACAGCTGGTGTCGATCTCCGTGGTGGTGATCGGCGTGTACCAGGCCCAGGAATCCGCGATCTCCATGGGCGGCATCATCGCCGCGTCCATGATCGCAGGCCGCTGCCTGGCGCCGCTGGGCCAGGTCGCCGGGCTGCTGATGCAGTACCAGAACGCGCGCACCTCGCTGGCCTCGATCGACAACTATATGAAGCTGCCGATCGAACGCCCCGCCGAGGCCGAGTTCCTGCACCGCCCGGTCTTCCATGGCGCGCTGGAATTCCGCGACGTCACCTTCGCCTACCCCGGCAGCTCGCAGCCGGCGCTGAAAAAGGTGTCGTTCAAGATCAAGCCGGGCGAAAAGGTCGGCATCATCGGCCGCATCGGCTCGGGCAAGACCACGCTGGAAAAGCTGGCCCTGGCGCTGTACAAGCCCACCGAGGGCGCCGTGCTGCTGGACGGCGTGGACGTGCGCCAGATCGATCCGGCCGACGTGCGCCGCGCCATCGGCCACGTGCCGCAGGATCCGCTGCTGTTCTATGGCAGCCTCAAGCACAACCTGGCCATGGGCGCGCCCTATGCGGACGACGCCAGCATCCTGGCCGCGGCCAACCTGGCCGGCGTGTCCGAGTTCGCCAACCTGCATCCCAATGGCTTCGACATGCTGATCGGCGAGCGCGGCGAGTCCCTGTCCGGCGGCCAGCGCCAGTCGGTGGCCGTGGCCCGCGCGCTGATCAACGACCCGCCCATCCTGCTGCTCGATGAGCCCAGCAGCAACATGGACCACCAGAGCGAGGCGCAGCTGCGCAAGCGCCTGGGCGAGGTCAGCGCCAGCAAGACCATCATGCTGGTCACCCACCGCACCGCCCTGCTCGAGCTGGTCGACCGCCTCATCGTGATCGACAACGGCCAGATCATGGCCGACGGCCCCAAGGAGCAAGTCATCGAAGCCCTGCGTCAAGGACGCGTCGGACGCGGAAGCTGAGGGACTCATGGAGAACATCGCCACCCAAAAACCCGCCGCCCGGCCGGGCCTGCTGACGCGGCTCTGGCTCAGGCTGCGCAACGTCTTCGTGTACGGCTTCGACCGCCTGCTCGACGGCGCCGAAAAGGGCAAGCCGCAGCAGCGCAACGACTACGTCGGCAACGCCGAATGGGTCATCCACGAATCGCAGGCGCGCGGCGCCCGCGTGCTGCTGTGGACCAGCCTGCTGGCCGTTGCCCTGCTGTTGCTGTGGGCAGGCTTCGGCAGCATCGACGAAGTCGTGCGCGGCGAAGGCAAGGTCGTGCCCTCGCGCCAGGTGCAGATCATCCAGAGCCTGGACGGCGGCATCGTCGAGGAAATCCTGGTGAAACCCGGCCAGGAGGTCGAGGCCGGCCAGATCCTGCTCAAGATCGACTCCACCCGCTTCGCCTCCTCGCTGGGCGAGAACAACGCCGAGTACCTGTCGCTGCTGGCCAAGTCGGCGCGCCTGAAGGCGCTGGCGACCGGCGAGCCCTTCGTCGCGCCCGAGGAAGTGCTCAAGCAGGCGCCCAACCTGATCGAAATGGAGCGCAACGCCTGGCAGGCGCGCACCAGCGAGCTGAACGCCACCGTCAACGTCGCCCGCGAGCAACTCAAGCAACGCCAGGAAGAACTGCGCGAAACCATTGCCAAGCGCGACCAGGCCTCGGCCAGCTGCGGCCTGACCTCGCGCGAGCTGCAGGTGACCCGTCCGCTGCTCAAGAGCGGCGCCGTGTCCGAGGTGGACCTGCTGCGCCTGCAGCGCGACGTGGCTCGCTACTGCGGCGAACAGAAAGGCGCCGAGGCCCAGATCGACCGTATCCAGGCCTCCATCAAGGAAGCCCAGAGCAAGCTCGAGGAATCGGAGCTGAATATCCGCAACCAGGCCCGCAACGAGCTGTCGGAGACCAACACCAAGCTGTCCACGCTGCGCGAGGGCAAGCTGGCGCTGGCCGACCGGGTCAAGCTGGCCGAGGTGCGCGCGCCGGTGCGCGGCACCGTCAAGACCCTGTTCAACAACACGGTCGGCGGCGTGGTGCAGCCGGGCAAGGACATCATCGAGATCGTGCCCAAGGACGACACGCTGCTGCTGGAAGTGCGCATCCTGCCGCGCGACATCGGTTTCCTGCATGCCGACCAGAAGGCCGAGGTGAAATTCACCGCCTACGACTTCGCCATCTATGGCGGGCTGGAAGGCAAGGTCGAGCAGATCGGCGCCGACACGGTGACGGACGAGAAAGGCAATTCGTACTACGTGGTGCGGGTCCGCACCGATCGCAGCACCGTGGGGGACAAGAACCTGCCCATCATCCCCGGGATGGTGGCCGAGGTTCACATCCTGACTGGCAAGCGCACCGTGCTGCAGTACCTGCTCAAGCCGGTCCTGCGCGCCAAGGCCAACGCCTTTACCGAGCGTTGACCCCCCTTACTTGATTAGAGGAGAGCGAGAAGGCTTTATGAAATCCGTTCCCGTCTTGTTGATTACGCACGACGATCTGTTGTGGCAGCGCTGGCGAGAGCTCGATCCCGAGCGCTGGCTGGTTGCCCGCGGGCGCGGGCTGGCCGACCTGCAGCGCTGGCGCGACCAGGGCCGTTCCCTGGCCGTGCTGGACGCCGACCTGCCGCGGCTGCCGTCCTGGCAGGACGCCGCCTGGGCGCAGACCCTGGCCGGCCTCAGCCTGTTGGTCGCCAGCGCCAGCCCCCACGACGAACAGGGCACCCAGGTCCTGGCCGCGGGCGCCCAAGGCTACTGCCACAGCTACGCCCCGCCGCAGGCGCTGGCACAGGCCCTGGAGGTCATCTCCACGGGCGGCATCTGGATGGGCCGTTCCCTGGTCAGCCGCCTGCTGCGCCTGGTGGCCGAGAAAGGCCAGGACGCCGGCGACTGGGATGGCGGCCTGCTGACCGAGCGCGAGACCACCGCCGCCCGTTACGCGGCCGGCGGCTGGGCCAATGCCCAGATCGCCGAGGCGCTGGGCATCACCGAACGCACCGTCAAGGCCCATCTGTCGGCGGTTTTCGAGAAACTGGGCGTGTCCGACCGCCTGCAGCTGGCGCTGCTGGTGCACGGCATCTCCTCGCCTAGCGAATCCCGCAGCAAAATCCCCTCCTGAATTGTCCTCAAGGACAATACCCCGGCCTGCGGGCCTCCTCTAGTATCTGGCCATCTTGGATCAATCCCTCAACGGAACCCATCATGGCCAACTCCTCTCCCGCCGTCGTCACCGAACTCACCGGCCGCGCCTGGATTCGCAATAGCGACGGCTCGCTGACCGAGCTGCATCAAGGCAGCAAGGTCCCCGCCGGCAGCGACGTCGTCACCGCCTCGGGCGCCACCGTCGCCCTGCAAGTGGAAAACGGCATGCCCATCGTGATCGGCGAAGGCCGTCAGGTCGCCATGAATGGGGACGTATCGGGGGCGCTGCCCGATCCGACCGAAGCCGCCGTCACCCCGCCCAAGGGCACCGATTCCGAGCGCCTGCTGGCGGCCCTGCAATCCGGCCAGGACCCGTTTGAAGTCCTGGATCCGACCGCCGCCGTGGTCAGCGGCGGTCCTGGCGATGATGGCGGCGGCAGTTTCGTGCGCCTGGCCCGCATCCTTGAAACCACGTCCCCGCTGGATCTGGCCTATCCGAATCCGAACCGCGGCCTGGACACGCTGAACCTGCTCGGCGGTAGCGGTGGCGGCGGCGCTGGCGGCGCCGGCAACACCAACAACGCGCCCATCGCCGTCAACGACACGGCCCGCGGCGACGAAAAGACCACCATCCGCGGCAACCTGCTGGCCAACGACAGCGACCCCGATGGCGATCCGCTGAGCATCGTCTCGATCAACGGCCGCCCCATGACCCCGGGCGGCGTCGCGGTCACCGGCTCGAATGGCGGCACCTTCATCGTGCAGCCGGACGGCAGCTACGTGTTCGTGCCGGGCACCAGCTTCCAGCACCTGCCCGAAGGCCAGACCGCCACCACCACGATTTCCTACGTCGTCACCGACCCCAGCGGCGCCACCTCGACGGCCACCGTGGAAGTGACCGTGGTCGGCGTCAATGACGGCGCCGTCATCACCGGCAACGGCGCGGGCACGGTCAAGGAAGACGATACGCTCACCACCGGCGGCAAGCTCAACGTCACCGACAAGGACGCCGGCGAAGCCGTGTTCAACGCCCAGACCAACGTCAAGGGCGAGCACGGCACGTTCTCGATCGACAAGGACGGCAACTGGAAGTACGACCTCAACAACACCGATCCCAAGGTGCAAGCCCTGGGCGTCGGCGAGAAGCTGGTCGAGACCTTCACCGTCACCACCGCCGACGGCACCAAGAGCGTCATCACCGTCACCATCGACGGCACCAATGACGATCCCAAGCTGACCGGCAAGACCGACGGCGCGGTGACCGAGGACGGCACCACCACTGCCACCGGCAAGCTCGACCTGACCGATGTCGACGTCAACGACAAACACACCTGGACGCTGGGCAACGGCGGCAAGGGCGAGTACGGCACGCTGACCGTCGACAACAAGGGCAACTGGACCTACACGCTGAACAACGACAGCGACAAGGTTCAGGCCCTCAAGCAGGGCGAGACCGCCACCGACAAGATCACCGTGACCGTCGACGACGGCCACGGCGGCACGGCCACTCAGACCATCACCATCACGGTCAATGGCACCAGCGACGGCGCCGTCATCACCGGCAACGGCGCGGGCACGGTCAAGGAAGACGATACGCTCACCACCGGCGGCAAGCTCAACGTCACCGACAAGGACGCCGGCGAAGCCGTGTTCAACGCCCAGACCAACGTCAAGGGCGAGCACGGCACGTTCTCGATCGACAAGGACGGCAACTGGAAGTACGACCTCAACAACACCGATCCCAAGGTGCAAGCCCTGGGCGTCGGCGAGAAGCTGGTCGAGACCTTCACCGTCACCACCGCCGACGGCACCAAGAGCGTCATCACCGTCACCATCGACGGCACCAATGACGATCCCAAGCTGACCGGCAAGACCGACGGCGCGGTGACCGAGGACGGCACCACCACCGCCACCGGCAAGCTCGACCTGACCGATGTCGACGTCAACGACAAACACACCTGGACGCTGGGCAACGGCGGCAAGGGCGAGTACGGCACGCTGACCGTCGACAACAAGGGCAACTGGACCTACACGCTGAACAACGACAGCGACAAGGTTCAGGCCCTCAAGCAGGGCGAGACCGCCACCGACAAGATCACCGTGACCGTCGACGACGGCCACGGCGGCACGGCCACTCAGACCATCACCATCACGGTCAATGGCACCAGCGACGGCGCCGTCATCACCGGCAACGGCGCGGGCACGGTCAAGGAAGACGATACGCTCACCACCGGCGGCAAGCTCAACGTCACCGACAAGGACGCCGGCGAAGCCGTGTTCAACGCCCAGACCAACGTCAAGGGCGAGCACGGCACGTTCTCGATCGACAAGGACGGCAACTGGAAGTACGACCTCAACAACACCGATCCCAAGGTGCAAGCCCTGGGCGTCGGCGAGAAACTGGTCGAGACCTTCACCGTCACCACCGCCGACGGCACCAAGAGCGTCATCACCGTCACCATCGACGGCACCAATGACGATCCCAAGCTGACCGGCAAGACCGACGGCGCGGTGACCGAGGACGGCACCACCACTGCCACCGGCAAGCTCGACCTGACCGATGTCGACGTCAACGACAAACACACCTGGACGCTGGGCAACGGCGGCAAGGGCGAGTACGGCACGCTGACCGTCGACAACAAGGGCAACTGGACCTACACGCTGAACAACGACAGCGACAAGGTTCAGGCCCTCAAGCAGGGCGAGACCGCCACCGACAAGATCACCGTGACCGTCGACGACGGCCACGGCGGCACGGCCACTCAGACCATCACCATCACGGTCAATGGCACCAGCGACGGCGCCGTCATCACCGGCAACGGCGCGGGCACGGTCAAGGAAGACGATACGCTCACCACCGGCGGCAAGCTCAACGTCACCGACAAGGACGCCGGCGAAGCCGTGTTCAACGCCCAGACCAACGTCAAGGGCGAGCACGGCACGTTCTCGATCGACAAGGACGGCAACTGGAAGTACGACCTCAACAACACCGATCCCAAGGTGCAAGCCCTGGGCGTCGGCGAGAAACTGGTCGAGACCTTCACCGTCACCACCGCCGACGGCACCAAGAGCGTCATCACCGTCACCATCGACGGCACCAATGACGATCCCAAGCTGACCGGCAAGACCGACGGCGCGGTGACCGAGGACGGCACCACCACCGCCACCGGCAAGCTCGACCTGACCGATGTCGACGTCAACGACAAACACACCTGGACGCTGGGCAACGGCGGCAAGGGCGAGTACGGCACGCTGACCGTCGACAACAAGGGCAACTGGACCTACACGCTGAACAACGACAGCGACAAGGTTCAGGCCCTCAAGCAGGGCGAGACCGCCACCGACAAGATCACCGTGACCGTCGACGACGGCCACGGCGGCACGGCCACTCAGACCATCACCATCACGGTCAATGGCACCAGCGACGGCGCCGTCATCACCGGCAACGGCGCGGGCACGGTCAAGGAAGACGATACGCTCACCACCGGCGGCAAGCTCAACGTCACCGACAAGGACGCCGGCGAAGCCGTGTTCAACGCCCAGACCAACGTCAAGGGCGAGCACGGCACGTTCTCGATCGACAAGGACGGCAACTGGAAGTACGACCTCAACAACACCGATCCCAAGGTGCAAGCCCTGGGCGTCGGCGAGAAACTGGTCGAGACCTTCACCGTCACCACCGCCGACGGCACTAAGAGCGTCATCACCGTCACCATCGACGGCACCAATGACGATCCCAAGCTGACCGGCAAGACCGACGGCGCGGTGACCGAGGACGGCACCACCACTGCCACCGGCAAGCTCGACCTGACCGATGTCGACGTCAACGACAAACACACCTGGACGCTGGGCAACGGCGGCAAGGGCGAGTACGGCACGCTGACCGTCGACAACAAGGGCAACTGGACCTACACGCTGAACAACGACAGCGACAAGGTTCAGGCCCTCAAGCAGGGCGAGACCGCCACCGACAAGATCACCGTGACCGTCGACGACGGCCACGGCGGCACGGCCACTCAGACCATCACCATCACGGTCAATGGCACCAGCGACGGCGCCGTCATCACCGGCAACGGCGCGGGCACGGTCAAGGAAGACGATACGCTCACCACCGGCGGCAAGCTCAACGTCACCGACAAGGACGCCGGCGAAGCCGTGTTCAACGCCCAGACCAACGTCAAGGGCGAGCACGGCACGTTCTCGATCGACAAGGACGGCAACTGGAAGTACGACCTCAACAACACCGATCCCAAGGTGCAAGCCCTGGGCGTCGGCGAGAAACTGGTCGAGACCTTCACCGTCACCACCGCCGACGGCACCAAGAGCGTCATCACCGTCACCATCGACGGCACCAATGACGATCCCAAGCTGACCGGCAAGACCGACGGCGCGGTGACCGAGGACGGCACCACCACCGCCACCGGCAAGCTCGACCTGACCGATGTCGACGTCAACGACAAACACACCTGGACGCTGGGCAACGGCGGCAAGGGCGAGTACGGCACGCTGACCGTCGACAACAAGGGCAACTGGACCTACACGCTGAACAACGACAGCGACAAGGTTCAGGCCCTCAAGCAGGGCGAGACCGCCACCGACAAGATCACCGTGACCGTCGACGACGGCCACGGCGGCACGGCCACTCAGACCATCACCATCACGGTCAATGGCACCAGCGACGGCGCCGTCATCACCGGCAACGGCGCGGGCACGGTCAAGGAAGACGATACGCTCACCACCGGCGGCAAGCTCAACGTCACCGACAAGGACGCCGGCGAAGCCGTGTTCAACGCCCAGACCAACGTCAAGGGCGAGCACGGCACGTTCTCGATCGACAAGGACGGCAACTGGAAGTACGACCTCAACAACACCGATCCCAAGGTGCAAGCCCTGGGCGTCGGCGAGAAACTGGTCGAGACCTTCACCGTCACCACCGCCGACGGCACCAAGAGCGTCATCACCGTCACCATCGACGGCACCAATGACGATCCCAAGCTGACCGGCAAGACCGACGGCGCGGTGACCGAGGACGGCACCACCACCGCCACCGGCAAGCTCGACCTGACCGATGTCGACGTCAACGACAAACACACCTGGACGCTGGGCAACGGCGGCAAGGGCGAGTACGGCACGCTGACCGTCGACAACAAGGGCAACTGGACCTACACGCTGAACAACGACAGCGACAAGGTTCAGGCCCTCAAGCAGGGCGAGACCGCCACCGACAAGATCACCGTGACCGTCGACGACGGCCACGGCGGCACGGCCACTCAGACCATCACCATCACGGTCAATGGCACCAGCGACGGCGCCGTCATCACCGGCAACGGCGCGGGCACGGTCAAGGAAGACGATACGCTCACCACCGGCGGCAAGCTCAACGTCACCGACAAGGACGCCGGCGAAGCCGTGTTCAACGCCCAGACCAACGTCAAGGGCGAGCACGGCACGTTCTCGATCGACAAGGACGGCAACTGGAAGTACGACCTCAACAACACCGATCCCAAGGTGCAAGCCCTGGGCGTCGGCGAGAAACTGGTCGAGACCTTCACCGTCACCACCGCCGACGGCACTAAGAGCGTCATCACCGTCACCATCGACGGCACCAATGACGATCCCAAGCTGACCGGCAAGACCGACGGCGCGGTGACCGAGGACGGCACCACCACTGCCACCGGCAAGCTCGACCTGACCGATGTCGACGTCAACGACAAACACACCTGGACGCTGGGCAACGGCGGCAAGGGCGAGTACGGCACGCTGACCGTCGACAACAAGGGCAACTGGACCTACACGCTGAACAACGACAGCGACAAGGTTCAGGCCCTCAAGCAGGGCGAGACCGCCACCGACAAGATCACCGTGACCGTCGACGACGGCCACGGCGGCACGGCCACTCAGACCATCACCATCACGGTCAATGGCACCAGCGACGGCGCCGTCATCACCGGCAACGGCGCGGGCACGGTCAAGGAAGACGATACGCTCACCACCGGCGGCAAGCTCAACGTCACCGACAAGGACGCCGGCGAAGCCGTGTTCAACGCCCAGACCAACGTCAAGGGCGAGCACGGCACGTTCTCGATCGACAAGGACGGCAACTGGAAGTACGACCTCAACAACACCGATCCCAAGGTGCAAGCCCTGGGCGTCGGCGAGAAACTGGTCGAGACCTTCACCGTCACCACCGCCGACGGCACCAAGAGCGTCATCACCGTCACCATCGACGGCACCAATGACGATCCCAAGCTGACCGGCAAGACCGACGGCGCGGTGACCGAGGACGGCACCACCACCGCCACCGGCAAGCTCGACCTGACCGATGTCGACGTCAACGACAAACACACCTGGACGCTGGGCAACGGCGGCAAGGGCGAGTACGGCACGCTGACCGTCGACAACAAGGGCAACTGGACCTACACGCTGAACAACGACAGCGACAAGGTTCAGGCCCTCAAGCAGGGCGAGACCGCCACCGACAAGATCACCGTGACCGTCGACGACGGCCACGGCGGCACGGCCACTCAGACCATCACCATCACGGTCAATGGCACCAGCGACGGCGCCGTCATCACCGGCAACGGCGCGGGCACGGTCAAGGAAGACGATACGCTCACCACCGGCGGCAAGCTCAACGTCACCGACAAGGACGCCGGCGAAGCCGTGTTCAACGCCCAGACCAACGTCAAGGGCGAGCACGGCACGTTCTCGATCGACAAGGACGGCAACTGGAAGTACGACCTCAACAACACCGATCCCAAGGTGCAAGCCCTGGGCGTCGGCGAGAAACTGGTCGAGACCTTCACCGTCACCACCGCCGACGGCACCAAGAGCGTCATCACCGTCACCATCGACGGCACCAATGACGATCCCAAGCTGACCGGCAAGACCGACGGCGCGGTGACCGAGGACGGCACCACCACCGCCACCGGCAAGCTCGACCTGACCGATGTCGACGTCAACGACAAACACACCTGGACGCTGGGCAACGGCGGCAAGGGCGAGTACGGCACGCTGACCGTCGACAACAAGGGCAACTGGACCTACACGCTGAACAACGACAGCGACAAGGTTCAGGCCCTCAAGCAGGGCGAGACCGCCACCGACAAGATCACCGTGACCGTCGACGACGGCCACGGCGGCACGGCCACTCAGACCATCACCATCACGGTCAATGGCACCAGCGACGGCGCCGTCATCACCGGCAACGGCGCGGGCACGGTCAAGGAAGACGATACGCTCACCACCGGCGGCAAGCTCAACGTCACCGACAAGGACGCCGGCGAAGCCGTGTTCAACGCCCAGACCAACGTCAAGGGCGAGCACGGCACGTTCTCGATCGACAAGGACGGCAACTGGAAGTACGACCTCAACAACACCGATCCCAAGGTGCAAGCCCTGGGCGTCGGCGAGAAACTGGTCGAGACCTTCACCGTCACCACCGCCGACGGCACCAAGGGCCAGGTCGTCATCACCATCAACGGCACCAACGACGCTCCGGTCATGGGCGGCGTGCTCACCGGCGCCGTCAAGGAAGACGGCACGCTGACCACGTCCGGCCAGTTGACCAAGACCGACGTCGACGTCAACGACAAGCACACCTGGACCCTGGGTGGCGATGGCAAGGGTGTGTATGGCACTTTCACCATCGACGCCAATGGCAAGTGGACCTATGTACTGGACAACAACAGCTCCAACGTCCAGGGCCTGACTGAAGGCCAGAAGGTCACCGACAAGATCACCGTGACCGTCAGCGACGGCAATGGCGGCATCAACACCAAGACCATCTCCGTCGAAATCACCGGCACCAACGACATCGCCAAGATCACCGGCCAGAGCACCGGCAAGGTGATCGAGGACTTCACGCAGACCTCGTCCGGCAAGCTGACGGTCACCGATGCGGACGCCGGCCAGAGCGGCGTCATCGCCCAGACCAATGTCCAGGGCAAGTACGGCACGTTCTCGATCGACGCCAACGGCAACTGGACCTACAAGCTGAACAACGACTCGCCGCTGGTGCAGAACCTGAAGGCCGGCGATGTGATCAAGGAGAACTTCGAAGTCAGCTCCACCGACGGCTCGGCCAAGCAGACCATCACGATCGACGTGGTCGGCACCAACGACGCGCCGGTGGCCGCCGACAACGCCACCAGCGTGGACGTGGGCGCCAGCCACACGTTCAACATCGCCGAGTTCAACTTCAACGACGGCGCCGAAGGCAACAACCTGCAGAGCGTGATCATCACGCGCCTGCCGACCGACGGCACGCTGACGCTGAACGGCCAGCCGGTCACGGCGAACACCGCGATCTCGGCCGCTGATATCGCCGCGGGCAAGCTGGTCTACACGCCGTCCACCTCGGGCCAGGACACCTCGTTCGGCTTCCAGGTCCGCGACGACGGCGGCACGGCCAACGGCGGCAAGGACACGTCGGGCGACTACAACTTCGCCATCAAGACCAACAACTTCATCTCGGGCGGCAACGAAGGCAGCGGCACCGGCACCAATCCGCCGATCAACGGCGGCAGCGGCGACGACGTCATCCTTGGCGACAAGGGCGGCACGGTCACGACAGTCGAGCCGGGCAAGAACTACAACATCGCAATCGTCGTCGATACGTCGGGCAGCATGAAGGATGCCTCCGGCACGAACAACCTGAGCCGCATGCAGCTCACCATCGACGCGCTCAAGAACCTGGCCACCACCCTGTCCAAGCATGACGGCATCGTCAACGTGACGTTGATCGGCTTCGAGTCGTCGGCTTCCAGCAAGTACAGCATCAACGGCCTGACCAAGGACAACGTCGGCGACCTGATCAAGGCCATCGAAAAGCTGTCCGCCAATGGCGGCACCAACTACGAAGACGCATTCCTGACGACGGTCAGCTGGTTCAACAAACAGCCCACCTCGGCCAACGGCAAGCCGTTCGAGAATGTCACGTACTTCCTGACCGACGGTGACCCCACCTTCAGCAACAACGGCAGCAACGGCGGCGGCAATTCCACCGAGTACCGCGACATGCTGGATGCCATCAATGCCTTCAAGAGCCTGAGCGGCAAGAGCACCGTGCATGCCATCGGTATCGGCAATGGCGTCAACGAGGGCTACCTGAAGTTCTTCGACAACACCAATGTCACCGGGACCGGCTCGGTTTCGCTCCCGACCGGGAATTGGTGGGAAGGCTACCAGACTGTCACCGGCCCCACCGGTCAGCCCCAGATCGTCAACACCGCCAAGGATCTCGCCGCCGCGCTGCAAGGCGGCTCGACCAGCACGGATCCGGCGGCTGTCGGAAACGACATCATCAACGGCGGCGCCGGCAACGACATCATCTTCGGCGATACGCTCAACACTGACGGCGCGGTCCTGAACTGGGCCTCCGTGGGCGGCCGTCCGGCCGATCTGGCGGCGGGTTCGGGCCTGAAGGCGCTGCAGGTGTTCCTGGAGATGCGCGACGGACATGCGCCGACCAACGGCGACCTGTACCAGTACATCAAGGACCACCACGCCGACTTCAATCTGCCCGACGACCCGCGCGGCGGGGATGACATCATCCACGGCGGCACTGGCGACGACATCATCTACGGCCAGGGCGGCAACGACACCCTGTACGGCGATGATGGCAATGACATCATCTACGGCGGCGCGGGCGACGACAAGCTGTACGGCGGCGACGGCGACGACAAGCTGTACGGCGGTTCGGGCAACGACTACCTGGAAGGCGGCAACGGCAACGACCTGCTGGTCGGCGGCAAGGGCGACGACACGCTGGTCGGCGGCGCCGGCAGCGACACCTTCAAGTGGGAGCTGAACGACCAGGGCACGACGGCCAAGCCGGCGGTGGACACGATCAAGGACTTCTCGATCGCCAAGCCGACCGATGGCGGCGACATCCTGGATCTGAAGGAACTGCTGGTCGGCGAGAAGGACAGCACGCTGACCCAGTACCTGAACTTCCACAAGGAAGGCAACAACACGGTCATCGACGTCAACACCAAGGGCCAGCTCGCTGCCCAGGGCGCCGACCAGAAGATCGTGCTGGAGAACGTCGACCTGACGCAAGGCGGCCAGCTCAACAACCAGGCCATCATCAATGACCTGCTGCAGAAGGGCAAGCTGAACGTCGACCACAGCTAAACCGTAGTACGCAGTACCCGGGGGAGGGGTTGGCCGGATTCGGCCTCCCCTCCCCCTGCATTTTTTCGACGGATGTCGCCAGTAGTAACGCGAAAAATGTGAAAATCCGTTTCATGCCATCGACCCGCCGTTTCCGCGTCGCGCTGAACCTGTGCCGATTGGCTTTGCTCTGTCTGGTCTGCATCTGGGGCGGCTCGTTCGCCCTGGAGATCAACGCCGACAAGCTGCAAAGCCTCTCGGCCAGCCGCTATGGCCCCAAGGGCGCGAAGGCGGTGGCCAGCTGGCTGCAATTGCTGCGCGGCCCGCTGCCGCCGGCCGAGCGCGACAAGCTGACGCTGGTCAACGACTTCTGGAACCGTTCGGTGATGTCCGGAGAGGACTCCGTGATCTGGGGCCAGCCCGACTACTGGGCCACGCCGCTGGAATCGCTGGGCAAGGGCGCCGGGGACTGCGAGGACTATGTCATCGGCAAATACTTCTCCTTGCTGGCCATGGGCGTGCCGGCCAACAAGCTGCGCTTCATCTACGTCCGCGCCCGCATCGGCGGCCCGGCCAGCAGCTCGCAGGTCGCCCACATGGTGCTGGGTTACTACGAAACGCCCAACGCAGTACCGCTGGTGCTGGACAGCCTGATCTCGACGATCCTGCCCGCCACGCAGCGCCGCGACCTGACGCCGGTGTTCAGCTTCAACGCCGACGGGGTCTATGTGGATGGCAAGCCCGCCGCGCCGGTTGACCGCCTCAGCCGCTGGCGCGACCTTCTTCAACGAATGGAACGGGAAGGCATCCGCCCCTGACGCCTGGAAATAAGACCATGTCCATACTTCGACAGCTTCTGCTCAGCGTAACCATCGCCATCGGCGTGATCCTGCTCGGCACCCTGGCGCTGAGCGTCAACGCCGCGCGCGAATACCTGTCCGGCCAGCTGCAGGTGCAGAGCACGGACGCCTCGGTGTCGCTGGCGCTGTCCCTGTCGCAGCCGGCCAACAATGACCCGGTGTTGCAGGAATTGCTGGTGTCGGCGCTGTTCGACGGCGGCCATTTCTCGCTGGTGCGCCTGAGCGATCCGGAAGGCAAGGTGCTGATCGAGCGCCGCTCCACCGCCACGGCCGCCTCGGTGCCGGGCTGGTTCCGCACGCTGGCGCCGCTGGCCTCGGGCACGGCCAGCCACGCGGTCAGCGACGGCTGGCGGCAGATCGGCGAGGTGACACTGGTCGCCAACGACGCCTACGCCTGGGAAGCCTTGTGGCGCAGCAGCCTGAAGATGGTGGCGCTGGTGGTGGGCGCCGGCGTGCTGTGGGCCCTGTTCGCCTTCGCGCTGGTGCGCTGGATCAAGAACCGCCTGCTGCGCGAGATCAGCGAGCACGTGCGCAGCATCGGCCAAAGCACGCCGCCGCAGCAGGTCGAGGCGCGCGTGCCGGAACTGTCCGGCGTGGTGCAGGCGCTGAACCAGACGCGCGAGCGCGTCTACGCCAGCGTCGAGGAACAGAATGCCCAGATCGAGTCGCTGAAGCTGGAACTGAACCAGGATCCGGTCACCGGCCTGCCCAACCGCAAGTACTTCGTCAACGAATTCCGCCGCGCGCTGGAGGCGTCCGCCCCGACCGATTCCGGACGCGGCGGCGAAACCGGCGGCCATGTCCTGGTGCTGCGCCAGCGCGACCTGGCAGATCTGAACCGCCACATGCCGCGCGAGTTCATCGACCAATGGCTGCGCGCGGTCTGCGAGCGCGTGCAGGCCTCGCTGGCCAGCCTGAACGCGGGATCGGCGCTGCTGGCCCGCCTGAACGGTTCGGACTTCGCCCTGCTGCTGCCCCGCTGCGCGGCGCCGCAAGCCATGATGATCGCCGAGCGCGTGCGCACCGACCTGCACGCCTCGCGCATCCCCGTGGGCGAGGGCCATCTGTGCCGCTGGGCCCAGGCCATGACCGACTACAGCGCCGGCAGCCAGGCGGGTCCGGTGCTGTCGCGCCTGGATTTCGGCCTGATGCGGGCCGAGAGCGCCGGCAACGACCAGGTGGTGATCCTGGGCGCCACGGATACCCAATCGCCGTCGGAAGCCGGCGAACAGGCTTGGAAGCAGGCCATCCAGTCGGCGCTGGAGGAAAACCGCTACGAGTTGGCCACCGAGACACTGACCAGCGCCAACGGCAGCCTGGTGCGGACCGAGGCCATGCTGATGCTGCGCACCGCCGCGGACCAGATGCCCATCCCCGCCACGCTCTTCATTCCGCCGGCGGTGCGGCTGGACCTGGTGGCCGACTGCGACCTGCAGGCGGTGGCGCTGGGCCTGCAATGGCTGGCCGCGAACGAAGGCGAGCTGGCCGTGCGCGTCGCCCTGCCCTCGTTGCGCGGCCAGAAATTCTTCCGCCAGCTGGCCCTGCTGCTGACCGAGAAGCGCCCGCTGGCGCCCAGGCTGTTCCTGGAAATCGATGCTCACGGCCTGGTCGAATGCCACGAGCAGATCGCCACGCTGGCGCGGGTGGTGTCGGAATTTGGCGCGCATATCGGCGTGCGCCGGCTGGCGCAGCAATTCGGCGCGGTGGCGCAGCTGCATACGCTGCCGCTGTCCTACGTGAAGCTGGGCGGCGGCTTCGTGGGCGGCATGTCGCAAAGCCCGGGCAGCCAGCAGCTGACGGCCTCGGTACTGCAGACGGCGCGCGCCCTGAACATCGCGGTATATGCGGAAGACGTGCCCGACGCGGAAACCCAGCGCATCCTGGCCGGCCTGGGCATCAACGTGATGCGCGGTCCCGGCGTCAGGCCGCAGGGCCGGCAGGGCTGAGGGTCATGGCCGCCTGACGGCGGTCCACGCCGGGCCGGCCCGCGCTCCGCGCTAGTCGATGCCCACGGTCACGCCCGCGCTCGAACCCGGCTTGCGCAAGGCCATGCGCAGCCAGGAGATGAAATCGCGCGCGGCCGGCGTCATCAGGTTCTCGTCCGGGTAAGCCAGGCACACCGCGCCTTGCGGCATGCCGCCGGCCACGTTCAGCCTGCGCAGCGCCCCGCTGCGCAGACGCTCGGCCAACACTTTCGCGCCGGCATCGCTCCAGATCGACACCACATCCATCCGCGTGACCAGATTGGCGTAGACATAGGCGGACGAGCAGCGCAGCACGCGCGCAGGCGGCGCCAGGCCGTGCTTGGAAAACAGCACGCGCATCAGGCTTGATTCATCGCTGGCCGCATCCAGCACCATCCAGCGCTGCGCCTGCAGGTCTTCGGCGCTGACATCCAGCGGACCCGCATATCCGCCGCTGACAGCCAGCGCCGAGCCGATCTCATACAGCGATTCCAGCCGGTAGTGCGGCGCGGCGTCCTCCAGCAGGCCGTATTCCGTATACAGGGCGATATCCAGGCTGCCGTCCTTGAGGCCGGCCACGATCTGCGCGCGGCGCAGCTCCAGGATGCTGAGCCGCACGTCGGGCCGCTCGGCGGCGAACGCGGTCACGGCGTCGAGGAAGGCCTCGGTGGCGGACACGGGCGTGATCGCGATGCACAGGCTGCCTCCGGCGGCGCCGCGCTCGGCATCGGCGGCGTCGTAGATGCGCCCTACCTCGCGGTCGATGAGCAGCGCCCATTTCAGGATGGACGCGCCGAACCCGGTCAACGATGCCCCGCGCGCCGTCCGCGTCAGCAGCGGAACGCCAAGTTCCGACTCCAGATCGATGATCGCGCGGCTGACGGCGGGCTGGGTCACGCAGAGACGCCCGGCCGCGCCTTGCAGGCTGCCGGTTTCGGCGACCGCCCGCAGGGCCTGCAATTGCTTGAGTTTCATGGCGGCCCCAAGAGGAATGCCCGCGTGTAATGGAATATCCGCGTCCGGGGGCTTCCGTCCGGAATGCCCGCGTTCGCGCGAACGATAGCAATAAGCCACAGGCGCGGCAATCCGCGGACAGGCCCCGCGCCTGGCGCGCGTCCCGGAGGCGATAAGCAAAACGCATGCCTCAAACAATTTGTGTTTTGCGCGGCGCGGCGCCGTGCCGAACAATGCGCCAACACTCAATACACAAGAACAACCCTCAAGGAGACATCGCCATGCCCACGATCGCTCGCCAGGACGCCACGCTCTACTATGAAACGCATGGCTCGGGCCATCCCCTGGTCTTCATCCACGGCGGCGGCGGCAACACGCTGGCCTTCTACCAGCAGGTCATGCACTTTCGCGACCGCTACCGCGTCATCACGATGGATCTGCGGGGCTTTCACCGCTCGGTGCTGGCGCCCGGCGTGGTCTCGCATCCGGCGGACTTCCCCGACGACCTGCTGGCCGTGCTGGATGCCGAGGGCGTCGCGTCCGCGGCGCTGGTGTGCCAGTCGCTGGGCGCCTGGGCAGGCCTGCCGCTGGCCGTGCGCCACCCGGAACGCGTGAGCTGCCTGTTCATCAATGGCTCGCCCACGCCGGCCTATTCGGAGGAAAACTGGCGCACGCTGCGCCGCGCCACCGGCATCTTCAACGAGGCCGGCGCCGAACGCGACGCGGCCGTGGGCTGGAACCGCAAGACTGCCCGGGAACGCCCGGAGCTGATGTTCCTGTACGGCCAGATCAAGCAGCTGAACCCCGGCTTCGACTCCACGCCGATGATGGACGAGCGCGTCCGGCTGCATCCCCGGGACTTCGCCGGCTACGCCGTGCCGACACTCGTCGCCGGCGGTTCGCACGACGACTTCCTGAACGGGGAAAGCCATCTGCACGTCGCCACGCTGATCCCCGGCGCCACCGCCCATACCTTCCCCGACACCGGACACTCCACCTACTTCGAGGATGCGCCCGCCTTCAATCGGACGCTGGACGCCTTCCTGGCGCGCCACGCGCCGAGCGGCGCCGCGGCCCAGGCCTGACCTCTCGTCACCCAAGGAGAAGCCCCATGCATACCCGCCGCAGATTCCTCGCCCGCGCCCTGGCTGGTACGCTGGCCGGCGCCCTCGCCCTGCCGGCGTCCGCGACCGCCGCGCCGGCGCGCGAGACCTTTCCGTCGCGCACGTTGCGGCTGATCTGCTCCTCGCCGCCTGGCGCGCCGCTGGACGTGATTTCGCGCCGGCTGGCGGAATCGCTGTCCCGGCAGCTCGGCGTGGCCGTCGTGGTCGAGAACAAGCCCGGCGCGGCCGGCGTGCTGGCCGCCGCCGAAGTCGCCCGCGCCACGGACGGGCACACCTTCCTGGTCACCACCAACTCGCCCTTCATCACCGCGCTGGCGGTGATGAAGTCGCTGCCCTACGATCCCCAGGCGGATTTCGCGTTGATCAGCAAGATCGGCGCCAGTCCGACCGTGCTGGTGGCGAATCCGAAGTTCGGGCCGGGCTCGCTCGCCGAGCTGGTCGCCCTGCTCAAGCCGGGCAAGGCCAACGTCACCTACGGATCGTGGGGACCCGGCACGATGCCCGCGCAGGTGATGGAGAGCCTTGCGCGCAAGGCCGGCGTGGCCTTGACCGAGGTGCCCTATCGCGGATCGCCGCCGGCATTGCAGGACGTACTGGCGAACGAAGTGGACATGACCTTCCTGTCGCCGCAGGTGGCCCTGCCGCTGATCGAACAGGGCAGGATCAAGCCGCTGGCCGTGGTCGGCGGCGGCCGGGCCGCGCTGTTGCCCGGCGTGCCCACCTTCGCGCAAGCGGGCTACGACGATTTCGTCTTCGGCAACCCGACCTGGGCCGGCATCGCCGCTCCCGCCCGCATGCCTCCCGCGGCGCTGGCGCGCATGGCGCAGGCCATCGGCGTGAGCGTGCAGGACGCGGACATGAGGGAATTCCTGGTATCGATCGGCTTCGAGGCCATCGGCAACACGCCGCAAGCCTTCGAGGAGGAATACCGGGCCGAGCGGGCGGCGCTGCTGCCCTTGCTCGAGGCGCTGGGCATGATGGCGCGGTAGCCGCCCGGGATTGCCCTGCACGATCCGACGCCGGCGCCATCGGCGCCGGACGGCGGCGCGCCTCAGCGGGCCGCGCGGCCCTTGCCTTTGGCCTGCTCGTACAGCGGCAGGACCTGCTCCGACGCCACCTGCAGATCGCTGATGCGCGAGGCGGCCGACGGGTGGGTGGACAGGAACTCGGGCGGCGCCTGGCCACCGTCCGCCGCGCCCATCTTCTGCCACAGCGTGACGGCGGCGCGCGGATCGTAGCCGGCGCGCGCGGCCAGCTCCACGCCCATGCGGTCGGCCTCGGTTTCATGGGTGCGGCTGTTGGGCAGCGTGAACATCACGCTGGTCAGCTTGCCGCCCAGGTCGCCGGCCTCCTTGGACCCCGTGGCGATGGACAGCACCGACAGCCCCAGATTGGTCACCATCTGCTGCGACACGCGCTCGCGCGCATGTTCGCGCAGGGCGTGGGAAATCTCATGGCCCAGCACGGCGGCCAGCTCGTCATCGGTGGGCTTGATCTTGTTCAGCAGTCCCGTGTAGACGGCGATCTTGCCGCCCGGCATGCACCAGGCGTTGACCTCGTCGCTGGACAGCACGTGCACTTCCCATTTCCAGCTCGCCGCATCGGGCCGGAACACGCCGGCCTGCGCGATCAGCCGCTGCGAGATCGTGCGGGCGCGCGCCACTTGCGCGGGATCGCGGTCCAGCAGGTTCTTGGCCTTGGCCTGCTTCAGGATGTCGCCGTACTGCTGGCCGGCCTCCTGCTCCAGCGCCTGAGCCGGCACCATGCTGGACATGTATTGCGTGCGGTTGACGCCAATGGCGCCCGACTGCGTGGTGTTCATGCCCGTGCAACCCGCAAGCACGGCAAAGACGAAGGCGGCCCCCAGGGCGCGCATGGCAGGGAAAATCCGACTCATGAAGACCTCAGATCCGCCATCATGGCGACAGGACGGCAAGCTTATCAGACGGAAACGTCCGCGCACTGCGCGCGGTGACGCAGCGCATGATCGATCAGCACCAGGGCCAGCATGGCTTCGGCGATGGGCGTGGCGCGGATGCCGACGCAGGGATCGTGGCGGCCCAGCGTCTGCACCATGACGGGCTCGTTGGCGCGATTGACCGACTGGCGCTCGACGCGGATGCTGGACGTGGGCTTGATCGCCAGCGACACCGTGACCGGCTGGCCGGTGGAAATGCCGCCCAGCACGCCGCCGGCGTTGTTGCTCAGGAAGCCGTCGGGCGTGATCTCGTCGCCATGCTCGGAGCCGCGCTGGGCGATGCAATCGAAGCCGGCGCCGATGGACACGCCCTTGACCGCGTTCAGGCCCATCATGACGTGGGCGATGTCGGCATCGAGCCGGTCATAGATCGGCTCGCCCCAGCCGGCGGGCAGGTTCTCGGCCACGACCTCGATGCGCGCGCCGACCGAATCGCCGTCGCGGCGCAGCTGGTCCATATAGGCTTCCAGTTCGGGGACGATGTCGGCGTTGGGCGCGTAGAACGGATTGTTGGGCACTTCGTCCCAGGAGACGAAAGGAATGGGAATCGGGCCGAGCTGGCTCATGTAGCCGCGCACGCGCACGCCGTGGCATTCGGCCAGCCATTTCTTGGCGATGGCGCCGGCCGCCACCGTGGGCGCCGTCAGCCGCGCCGACGAACGCCCGCCGCCGCGCGGATCGCGCACGCCGAACTTGCGCCAGTAGGCGTAGTCGGCGTGGCCGGGGCGGAAGGTGTCGGCGATATTGGAGTAATCCTTGCTGCGCGCGTCGGTGTTGCGGATGAGCAGGCCGATGGGGGTGCCGGTGGTGACGCCTTCATAGACGCCCGACAGGATCTCGACCTGATCCGCTTCCTGGCGCTGGGTCACATGGCGCGAGGTGCCGGGACGACGGCGATCCAGTTCGCGCTGGATGTCGGCCGCGTCCAGTTCCAGGCCCGGGGGGCAGCCGTCGACAACGCAACCAATGGCCGGCCCGTGGGACTCGCCGAAATTCGTGACGGTGAAAAGGGTACCGAGGGTATTGCCGGACATAAGGAAGCCAATGAGGTCGGGGTTTGCACGCAACCCAGATTATGACACCGCCGAGGCCAAAGCCTGGATTTCCGCCGCCGGCGCGGGCCGGCCAAGCAGGAATCCCTGCATGACGCGGCAGCCCAGCGCCTTCAGGATCTCGCGCTGGCCTTCGGTCTCCACGCCCTCGGCCACCACCGGCAGGTGCATGGCCTGGCACAGGCCGAACAGCGCCGACACGACCTCCCTGCTGCCGGCGTCGGACTCCAGCGCGGAAATGAAGCTACGGTCGATCTTGACCCAGTCGATCGGCAGGTGCCGCAGATGGTTCAGGCTGGAATAGCCGCAGCCGAAGTCGTCCAGGGCCACGCCGATGCCCTTGGCGCGCAGGGTGTTCAGGATCTTGACGTGCCGTTCGTAGTGCAGGATGAAGATGGATTCGGTGACTTCCAGCACCAGCTTGCGCGCCGCCAGCTTGGTCTCGGCCAGCACGTCGGCCACCAGCTGCACCAGGCCGTCCTCGTTCATCTGCTTGACCGACAGATTCACGTGCACGCGCCAGGCGGCCGGCCACTGGGTGGCCTGGGAACACGCCCGCTCCAGGATCCATGCGCCCAGCGGCACGATCAGGCCGCTACGCTCGGCCAGCTCGATGGTCACGGCCGGCGAGACGCTGCCCAGCACGGGATGATGCCAGCGCAGCAGCGCCTCGCATCCCTCGACCAGGCCGGAGGCGCTGTCGCAGACGGGCTGGTAGTACAGCTCGAACTGCTCCATGTTCCGCGTGGTGAGCGCCAGCCGCAGATCGTTCTCCAGGCCCTGCCGGTCCCGCTGCCGCGCCAGCAGGCGGAAATCGAACATGTTCCAGCCCGGGCCCTCGCGCTCCTTCAGCGGCACCATGGACACCTGCACGCAACGCTGCAGTTCCTCGACCGTGCGGCCATGTTCGGGATACAGCGCCGCGCCCACGCGGAACACCGCGATCAGCGGACGGCCGCCCAGTTCGTAGGACGCGCCCAGGTCCTCGAGCAGCTTGGTGGAGACCTGGGCGGCGCCCTGCTCGTCCACATCGGGGACGCAGACCGTGAACGTGTCCAGCCCGCAGCGGCCCACGATGCCGCCCAGCGCCCGGGCGACCAGGCTCAGGCGCTGCGCGACCAGCGCCAGCAAGGCCTGGTCCTCGCCCGCGCGCAGCATGGCGCTGATCTCGGCGTACTGCTCGAAACGCACCAGGAAAAAAGCGCCGCGGCGGGCATGGCCCTCGGCCTGGACCAGCCAGGCGCGCGCGCGGCGCTGCAGTTCCCGCTGGCTAAGGACCCCGGTCGCCTCGTCGCGCGTCAGGCGATGGCGCAGCACGCGCTCCCTCCGCACGAAAAGCAAACATATCGCCGCAAGTGCGCCCGCGAGCGTCAGGCACAGTGCGAGCAGGTAACTCTCACGCACGGAGCCCCCCTATCTAGAAACCCTTGGCGTCGCGGTCCGGAGTTGAACCCAAGGTCTGTAACATTTTTTAAATTATGCATTATTTTCGCAAAAAAACGCCACACTTCTGGGGGCAACGCGCCCCGTTTCCCTCGATTGCTGCTGTCTGGTGATTGCTCGCGTTTATGCATGACAGTCCTGCGATAGCGGTTACCGGCCGCCGCATCGCGCCATGCCTTGCTCCTACTACGACACATGAGCCCGAAAAATTAATACGCCTTATCTCAATAGTTGTCATCGGGAGCAATTATCACGAGCGAAATAATTGCACAGGTTGTCTGATGTCGCAGCAGATTTCGTAATATTCTGTATGTTCTGTGACATGCCGAATTACAGCGCAGGAAGCGCCGCTGAGGTATTAGTAACGTGTGTCACGTTTCTTATCCAGGTTTCTTCCCGATCGGGCACATCGGCGGCCCGTCGTCCCCCTTTTTGACGGGCTAGCCGGCAATCCGCGACACCGGCAACGGCGCTGGCCACGAAGGGAATTCCGCACACATGTCGAAACTACGCCGGTTACTCCTGTGTTCCGCCCTGCTCGCAGGCATCGTCCTGCTCGGCGCCCAGGCGCTGGGCATGCTGACAGCCCATCGCCACCTGAGCCGGCAACTGGCGCAGCAAAGCGAAAGCGGCGCGCGCACGCTTGCCTGGGTCCTGGGCCGCGCGCCCTCCACTCCTCACGAGCGTGAGGTTCTGGCTGACGAACTGTACAGCCAGGGGCTGTACGCACGTATCAGGATTGCCGACGAGGCATCCGGCGACAGCGTGGATCGCGGCCCGGACGCCACCACGGACGCCAGCTCAGGCGCCTGGCTCGAACGCTGGTTCTCCCTGCGCGCGCCGGCGGTCTCGCTCCCCTATGCCAGCCCCGACGGCGCCGCGCGCGGCACGGTCACCGTCCAGGGCGACGCCACGCTGGCGAACGATACGCTTTGGCAGGGCGGCGTCCGCGCCGTGGGACTGGCGCTGAGCGCCGGCCTGTTCTGGGCGCTGTTCGCCATCAGCCTGGCGCGCCGCATCGAAACCAGCGCGTCGCGCGACATCAGCCAGCGCGTGCGCGCCCTGGCGCCGGGCGCCGATGCCTCGCCATCCGGCTCCTGTGGCCTGGAAAGCGTCGACCAGGCCCTGGTCGACGCCCGCCGCCGGGTCGACGCCACGGTCGAGGAGCAGAACGCGCGGATCGAGTCGCTGCAAAGCGAGATCCACCGCGACGCCGTCACCTGGCTGCCGAACCGCAAGTATTTCATGGACCGTTTCCGCGCGGCGCTGAGCGACCGGACCGCCGAGGCGGGCGGCCACCTGCTCATGTTCCGCCAGCGCGACCTGGCGCAGATCAACCGCCACCTGTCGCGTGCGTTCACCGACCAGTGGCTGCGCTCTTCCGCCGACCGCCTGCGCAGGTTGGTCGACGCGCAAGGCGGCTCCCAGGCGCTGCTGGCCCGGATCGGCGGCTCCGATTTCGCCCTGTTGATGCCGCGCAGCAGCGCACCGCAAGCCGGCGTGCTGGCCGAGCGCGTGCGCCGCGAGCTGCGCTCGCTACGCGTGCCGATGGGCAAGCACGGCTGGTGCCGCTGGGCGCTGGCCATGGCTGAATTCGCGCCCGGCGACGGCATGAGCGACACGCTGGCCCGGCTGGACCATGCGCTGATGTGCTCCGAAAGCGCCGACGATGACCAGGTCGCGCCCGCCAGCCAGGCCGCCGACAGCACCCGCATCGGCGAATACAGCTGGCACGACGCGCTGACCACCGCGCTGGAACAGCACAAGTTCGCGCTGGCGGTGCAGGCCCTGCAGGACGTCTCGGGCGGGCTGCTGCATCACGAGGCCAGCCTGACGCTGCATGACGCGTCGGGCGCCGACCCCGTGCCAGCCTCCATTTTCATGCCGCCGGCGGTGCGGCTCGGCCTGTCGGCCGAATGCGATATCCAGGCGCTGCGGCTGGGACTGGACTGGCTGTACGCGCAACATGGGGCGCTCGCGGCGCCCGTGGCGCTGGGCTCGCTGTCTCAACCCGGGTTCCTGGCCCGGCTGGAAAAGATGCTCGGCGACCGGCCCGCCCTCACCCGGCGGCTGATCATCGAAGTGGATGCCGCCGGCCTGCTCGAACAGAACACCGAGATGCGCGAGCTGTGCCGTCTGGCCACGCAAGCCGGCGCGCGCGTAGGACTGACCCGCCTGTCACAGCAATTCGGCGCCCTGGAGCACTTGCACGAATTCCCGTTTTCCTACCTGAAGCTTGGCGGCGGGTTCGTCGCCGGGCTGCTGCACAGCCCCGGCAGCCAGCATCTGGCCGCCACGGTCGCGGCGGCGGCTCAAACGCTGGGCATGGCCGTATACGCCGAGGACGTGCCGGACACAGCCACGCAATCCATTCTGGAGAAAATCGGCATCCACGCCCTGCGCGGCGCTGGCGTAAACTTCGCCCGCCCGCATGATCTTGCTCCCGACCACCAATGGGTTCCTAGTTGACGGAAGGACTGTTGCCCCGCTCCCGCACTCGCCTGCCGCCCGCCCGCGCCGCGGCGGCATCCACCCGACGCTAGACGGGCGCGTTGTGCGCTCTGCTGGCGTGGCCCGGCGCCGCCTGGGCCCAGGCGGACCTTGCCGCCCAGGCGGGCGTGCACGCGGGCCTGATCGCCGGCGCCGCACTGGCGTGCGCGCTGGTTTGCGCCGCGGCGTGGACGCGGACCCGCGACAGCGTGCAGGCCGCGGGCGTCGTGTTTCTGCTGCTCGAAGGGCTGTTCCGCACCTTGCCAAACCTGCTGCCGGCCGGCGCCCTGCAGGCAGGCTCCTATGCCGCGCTGCTCGCGCTGACAGCGCCCTTCCTCGCGGGATCCGGCGGCCTGCGCGGGCTGGCGGCGGCCTGCCGCTGGGGCAGCATCGGACTGGCCGCGCTGGCCTCGCTGGCCCTGATCTTCATCTACGAAACGCATGACGGCGCGGCATCTGCCGCCATCGCGGGCGCTTGCGCGGCGGCCAGCCTGCCCTTGACGGCGGCCCTGCTGGCCGCCGGCGCGCGCCCGGGTCCGCGCCGCGTGGCCTGCCTGGTCCTGGCCGCCGGCCATGCGCTGTCCGTCTGGCTGATCGGGCGCGATGCCTGGCCGGGCGCCGGCGCAGGCGCGCCGGACAGCTTACTGGAACTGGCGCGCCTGCTGCTGGTGGCGCTTGCGCTCTGGTATTGCGCCCTGGAGGATCGGCATGCGCGCGCCAGCGCCGCGCCGACGCCCGTCCAGCCGCCCGCGGCGGCGGGTCATCAGGCCCAGGACGAGTTGCGCCTGGCAGAACTGGCCGGCGCCCTGGACACGCAGCGCCAGATGAACGCCCTGCTGTCGCACGAACTGCGCGCGCCGCTGGCCACCATCAGCGCGGCGGCGCAGTCGCTGGACATGATCCTGGCGGGCAATGGCGAGGCCGTGGACAACCGTCTGGCGCGTATCCACCGCTCGGTGACGCGCATGACCGAACTGCTGGAACAGCTGCTGACACAGGACCGCCGCGAGGAACAGGCGCTGACCCCGCGCGGCGAAGCCATCGACCTGGCGACGATGGCGCGCGACGTCGTGGCCGCCATGCGCCCCGATACCGCGCATGCCCTGGTGCTGGACGCGGACGGCGCCCTGCCCGCCTATTGCGACCGTTCGCTGACCAGCGTGGTCTTGCGCAACCTGATCCATAACGCCGTCAAGTATTCGCCCGCCAGCGAGCCCATCCGGATCGAGGCCGGCGCGAGCATGAAGGACGGCGTGCACCAGGCATGGATCGCCGTCGTCGACCGTGGCCCGGGCATCGGGGAAGAAGACCAGCAGCGAATTTTCGAGCCGCGCTTCCGGCGCGCGGCGCATCGCGAGACATCCGGACTGGGCGTCGGGCTCTATCTGGCGCGACGCATCTGCGAAAGCCAGGGCGGCTCGCTGACCATGACCAGCCGGGTCGGCGCGGGCAGCCGCTTCGTCATCACCCTGCCGGTATCACCGCCCGCCGCCTGACGCGGCCGGCGGACGCAGCGCTCAGGCCGCGAACACGTAGCCCTGTCCGCGCACAGACAACACGGGCAGCTTCAGGCCGGCGCTCTGCGCCTTGGCGCGCAGGCGACTGACCAGCACGTCGATGCGACGCAACTCGAACCCGCCCGGGCTCTCGGGCAGGAACAATTCAGCCAGCGCCTGCCGGCTGACGGCGCTGCCAGCGGCGTCCATCAAGGCCATCAGGAACGTCCGCTCCTGCGCGCTCAGGTGCAGCGAAGCGCCATCGGGCGCGACCAGGATCCAGCCGCCATCCTGCAACGACCAGGAAGACTCGGCCGGCGTGCGCGTTTCGGCATCGGCGGGCCGCGGCGCCTTGGCCAGCCGCATGCGGCGCGCCAGGCTGCGGATCACCGAGCTCAGTTCGAGCAGGTCGACCGGCTTGGTCATGTACACGTCGGCGCCGCCCTCCAGGCCGCGCACGCGATCCTCCAGCGCGCTGCGGCCGGTCAGCATGACGATGCCAACCGGACTGAGCGCCCGCAAGCGGGTCGCGACCGAGAAACCGTCCTCGCCGGGCAGGTGCGCGTCGAGTATGACGATGTCGCACGGCTGCTCCTGCAGCCGGCGATAGAACGCCGCCGCATTGTCACAGGCGAACGCCACCCGGAAACCATAGCCGCCCAGGCCCAACGCCAACTCCTCCCGGAAGTCCGCATCATCCTCAAGCAAGCCGATACACAGCAAACCATCCGCGCCAGGCATATTCAGAGTGCTTTATTCAAATATTGTCGACAAATGCCCCAGGGATGCGGCAAGCCATCCCGAGTGTCCCGCAGGCGACAATCTTACGACTTTTACAATGGAAACGAATGATTGCAGTGAAAAAAACCGCCATATTTCACTTCCTAACACTGGTTTTTCGCGTAAATAGCCGTCAGATCAGCGCCTGCCCCCGCTTTCGCAACCTTAAACCACTGCTCAGGACGAGCAGCTGACTTCGATGCCGCCCGCCCAATCCGGAGGCAGCGCCGCATACGCCTCGTAACCACTGCGTTCGGTGTATGGGTCGCGCAACAGCTGCAGCAGCGTCCCGATCTCGCCCGCGTCTCCTTGCTGCGCCGCCCGGATCGCCTGCTCCGCCAGATGATTGCGCAGCACGTACAGCGGATTGACCCGGTTCATGGCCTGGGCCGTGTCCTGCGCCGGCCTGCCATCGGCGGCCTGACGCGCCAGCAGGCGATCCAGCCATGCCGACGCAGCGGGGCGATCGATGAACAGGTCCTCGAACGCGCTGCGACGCCCCAGCACCGCATCGGCCAGGCGGCGCCAGCACAGCGTGAAATCGGCCTGGTTCGCATCCATGAGCTTGAGCAGGTCGTCCAGCAGCGCCTCGTCCTCGGGACGCCACGACGCCAGGCCCAGCTTGGCGCCCATGCGGGCATGAAACGCGCGCGTGAACACCGCCTCGAATTCGTCCAGCACCGCGCGCAGCGCATCCGCGTCCTGCGTCAGGCTGTGCAGGCTGCCGCCCAGACGATACAGGTTCCACAGCCCCACCGACGGCTGCCGGTTCCAGGAATAGCGGCCCTGCGTGTCGGAGTGATTGCAGATGTGCGCCAGCTTGAACCCGTCCATGAAACCATACGGACCGTAGTCCAGCGTCAGTCCCAGGATGGACATGTTGTCGGTGTTCATCACGCCGTGGCAAAAGCCCACGGACTGCCAGTCGGCCATCAGCAGCGCCGTGCGCCGCGTCACTTCGCGCAGCAGGTTGGTGACGGACGCGTTCGGGTCCGCCGGCTCGCCCGCCCGCGTCTCGCGGCATTCGGGATAGTAGCGGTCGATCACGTAATCGGCCAGCGTCGCCAGGCGGTCCAGATCGCGTCGCGCCGACCAGTGCTCGAACGAGCCAAAGCGCACGAAGCTGGGCGCCATGCGCGTGACGATGGCGGCGGTTTCCACGGTCTCGCGGTACACCGGATCGTCCGACGCCACCAGGCACAGCGCGCGCGTCGTCGGGATGCCCAGGCCATGCATGGCCTCGCCGGCCAGGTATTCGCGCACCGACGAGCGCAGCACCGCGCGGCCGTCGCCCATGCGCGAATACGGCGTCATGCCGGCGCCCTTGAGCTGCAGCTCCCAGCTGCCGGCCGGCCCCTGCACTTCGCCCAGCAGATGCGCGCGCCCGTCGCCCAATTGGCCGGCCCAGATGCCGAACTGGTGGCCGCTGTAGACGGCGGCCAGCGTGTCGCCGCCGGGCAGCGGCTGCTGGCCGGAAAACACGGCCAGGAATTCCGGCGTCGCGAAAGCCGACGGGTCCAGCCCGATCAGCGCGGCGGCATCGGGATTGGCATGCAACAGGCGCGGATGGTTCAGCGGCTGCGGCGCCAACCGGGTATAGAAGGCGTCGGGCAGGGCCGCGAAGGAATTGACCGTGGTCAGCGCGTTCAAGGTGCGGGCAGTCATGCGCGTTGCCTCCGCGCGGCGCGCTTGGCGGGCCGCACATAGAAAATGGCGCTGACGAAGAAGACGGTCGACAGCAGGATCTCGCCCCAGGCCATGGCCACGGACAAGGGCGCGGGATCGGACATGGCGCGAACCACGCCTTCCATCAGATACAGCAGCGACAGCATGGACGCCCACTGATAGGTATACAGGTTGCCGCGCAGGATGCCGCGCAGCGGAAAGGCCAGCGGCAGCGCCTTGAGCAGCATCCAGGACCCGCCGGGACGCAGCGGCGCGACCACGCTTTCCCAGGCCACGCACAGCACGATCAGGGCGAACAGCGATGCCGACGCCAGCAGGCGCAGGCGAGGATTGAGTTCAGGGTTCATGCTGCTATTATCACCCGATGAATCGCCCCGCCGAGCCAGCCGCCGCCGCGTCGGCGGCCACTGCGCCTTCGTCCCCGCGCGCGTCCTGGGTGACGAGGGTCCGCCGCGCCTGGCGCTTCACGTCCCAGCGCGCCGACGAAGAGAAGCTGCTGCAGGTCGCGTCCAGCCTCACCTTCACCACGGTGCTGGCCATCGTGCCCATGCTGGCCGTGGTGCTGTCGCTGTTCACCGCCTTTCCCGTGTTCCAGGAATTCCGCGTGGCGCTGGAGGACTTCCTGGCCAACAGCCTGATGCCGCCGTCCGTCTCGGACAACATCATGGAGTACCTGAACCAGTTCGCGCGCCAGGCCTCCCGGCTGACGGCCATCGGCGGCGCCTTCCTGCTGGTCACCTCGCTGTTGCTGATCATGACGATCGACAAGGCGTTCAACGACATCTGGCACGTCACCCGCCAGCGGCCGCTGCCGCAACGGGCGCTGGTGTACTGGGCGGTCATCACGCTGGGGCCGGTGGTGGCAGGGGCCAGCCTCTGGGCCACGTCCTTCGTGGCGCGCGAATCGATGGGGCTGGTGCGCGACGTGCCCGAGATCGTCAGCATGGCGGTGTCCCTGATCCCGCTGATGCTGACGGGGCTCGGCTTTGCCGGCCTGTTCGTGGTGGTGCCCAATCGCGACGTGCTGTGGCGCGACGCGCTGGTTGGCGGCTTCGTGACCGCCATCGTGCTGGAAATCATGAAGTCGGCCTTCGCCTACTACCTGACCCGCTTCCCCACCTACACCATCATCTACGGCGCCTTCGCCACCCTGCCGATCTTCCTGCTGTGGATCTATCTGTCCTGGCTCGCCGTGCTGCTGGGCGCCACCCTGGCCGCCAGCGCGCCGCTGATCCGGTTGGGACGCTGGGAGATCAACCGCTACCCGGGCGCGGCCTACGTCGATGCGCTGGACGCGTTGCGCGCGCTGCGCCGCGCCCAGGCCGCCAACCCGCCTGGCCTGGCGGCCAGCGCCCTGGCCAGGCAGTTGCGGCTGCACCAGGACGAGCTGAACGCCGTGCTCGAAACCCTGAACGACATGGGCCTGATCGCGCGCAGCACGGAAGGCAACTGGATGCTGGCCTGCGACGCCCGCCAGACCTCGATGGCGCCCGTGGTGGAGCGCTTCCTGCTGGACCAGACCCGCCCGCGCGTGCGCAACGACGCCGAAATCCTGCGGGTGGCGGCGTCCGTCCTGGGCGGCCAGCCGGCGCCCACGCTGGAAGATCTGTGCCAAGAAGCGCAAAATACCGGAAATGAAGTGGTTCCAGTCCTCGAGACGGAAGCGCGCAAGAACACTTAAATGAAATCAGGGCGCAACCCGCCCGGGAGGAACCGATGTTGAAGGTCAGCGAGATTCTGCGCGTCAAGGGCGACACGCTCTATACGGCGTCGCCGGACATGCCGGTGTCGCAAGCCGTGCAAACCATGAGCGAGCAGGATATCGGCTCGCTCGTCATCATGGAACTGGGCACCCTGACGGGCATGCTCACGTTCCGCGAGATCATCCGCCACATGCACGAGCATGGCGGCATGCTGGGCGACACCACCATCCGCGCCATCATGGACGACGCCCCGGTGAGCGTGTCGCCCAACACCAGCGCCGACGAGGTCCAGCGCCTGATGCTGGAAAAACACGCGCGCTACATCCCCGTCATGGACGGCCCGACGCTGATGGGCGTGATCTCTTTCTATGACATGGCGCAGGCCATCGTCGCGGCGCAGAAGTTCGAGAACAACATGCTCAAGGCGTATATCCGCGACTGGCCGCTGGAAGGCGCTGAAAGGTAGGCCCACCCCGAGCGCTGCGCGTCCCCCTCAAGGTGCGCCGCTACGGACCGGAGGGATAAGCCCCCCCCCGAAGCGCTTCGCGCTTCCCCCCTCAAGGGGGCGCCGCTACGGACCGGCGAAGCCGGCTCCGTGCGGCCCGGCTTTGGGAGAGGGTTGCCAGTTTGTGAGGTGGCGTTCTTCTTGAGAGGTTGGCGTGTGCCGTAAATTCAAACGCCCCGGGGGCTTGTACCCGGGGCGTTTTTGTTTGTCGCTTGTGCGTCGCTCAGATGCCGGCCTGGGCGGCTTCGAGCGTGGCGTCGTGGCGGCTCGGGGCCTGGGTCTGGGTGCGCCAGGCGTCGTAGATCAGGCCGGGATTGTTGGCGGCCAACAGCGTCGGGTCGGACAGCATGCGACGCCAGCGGCGCGCGCCGGTCTGGCCGTTGACCAGGCCGAGCATGGGGCGCGTCATCACGCGCAGCGGCACGCCCTGGGCCACCTGCCTGGCGGCGTAGGCCGTCATGGCGTCCACCACCTGGGCGTCGCTGGGCAGGCGGACCGAGGGCCAGAGCTGCAAGGACACCTCGGACAGCACGCGCGGCGTATGCCAGGCCGCGCGGCCCAGCATCACGCCGTCGAACTCGGCCGCCGCGCCCACCGACTGGGCCGCATCGGCCAGGCCGCCGTTGAGCACGAATACGGAATCCGGAAAATCGCGCTTCAGCCGCGCGACCACGTCGTAGCGCAGCGGCGGGATTTCCCGGTTGTCCTTGGGCGACAGGCCCTTGAGCACCGCGTTGCGCGCATGGGCGATGAAGACGCGGCAGCCGGTGTCGTGGATCTTGCCGACGAAGTCGCGAACGAATGCATACGAGTCGTCGTAGTCCAGCCCCAGGCGATGCTTGACGGTCACGGGGATGTCCACGGCGTCCTGCATGGCCTTGATGCAGTCGGCGACCAGGTCGGGTTCGGCCATCAGGCAGGCACCGAACGCGCCGCGCTGCACGCGCTCCGAGGGGCAGCCGCAGTTCAGGTTGATTTCGTCGTAGCCCCATTGACGGCCCAGCCTGGCGCATTGCGCCAGCGCGTCCGGCTCGCTGCCGCCCAGCTGCAAGGCCACGGGATGCTCGGCCTCGTCGAAATCCAGGTGCCGCGCGACGTTGCCATGCAGCAGCGCGCCGGTGGTGATCATTTCCGTGTACAGCCGCGCCCGCGGCGCCAGCAGCCGGTGGAAATAACGGCAATGGCGGTCGGTCACGTCGATCATGGGGGCGACGCACAGGCGCCAGTCGGGGGAGTCCAAGAATAGCTCGTCAAAACAAGGGGATGCGGTATTTTACGGCCCCCGCGGAGATTCTGCCCGCCGCGCTGCCAGCGGTCTTGCGCAGCGCGCCCGCCATGTGGTCTAAAATTGCGCCGCGGTCGCCCGGACAGGCGCGCCCGCGCCCAAGCCGCCCGCCCGTCAACCCCTGGTTTCCTCAAGCTCAATGGCCGTATTCACCCCCGTATCCGACGACGACGCGCGCGCCCTGCTGGCGCATTTCGACCTGGGCGAATTCATTTCGCTGCGGGGGATCACGGCAGGTATAGAAAACACCAACTACTTCCTCTACACCTCGCGCGGCGAATATGTATTGACGCTGTTCGAGGTGCTGACGCACGCGCAGCTGCCGTTCTATATCGAGCTGATGCACCAGCTGGCCGAACGCGGCATCCCGGTGCCGCAGCCGCAGACCCTGCGCGACGGCACGCGCCTGACGACCCTGCACGGCAAGCCCTGCGCCATCGTCACGCGCCTACCGGGCGGCTACGAACCCGCGCCCGGCGCAGCGCATTGCGCACTGGCCGGCGCCACGCTGGCCCGCACCCATCTGGCCGCCCAGGACTTCCCGATACGCCAGCCCAATCTGCGCGGGCTGTCCTGGTGGCTGGAAACCGCCCCCAAGGTCATGCCCTTCCTGGACGAAGGCCAGGCCCGCCTGCTGTCGACGGAATTGGCCGAACAGCAGGCCGCCAGCGCCACCGCGTCCTGGCAAAGTCTGCCCTCGGGTCCTGCGCACTGCGACCTGTTCCGCGATAACGTGCTGTTCGCCGGTACCTTCGACGACCCCTTGATGGGCGGTTTCATCGACTTCTATTTCGCGGGCTGCGATACCTGGCTGTTCGACGTGGCGGTCAGCGTCAACGACTGGTGCATCGAGCGGGACACCGGCGCGTTCATTCCCGAGCTGGTGCAATCCTGGCTGCGAGCCTATGCCGAGGTGCGGCCCTTCACCGACGCCGAACGGCAGGCCTGGCCGCTGATGCTGCGCGGCGCCGCGCTGCGCTTCTGGCTGTCGCGCCTGTACGACTATTTCCTGCCCAGGCCGGCCCAGACGCTGAAGCCGCACGACCCCCGCCATTTCGAAAGAGTGTTGCAAGCGCGCCACCTCCCGGGCCTGCCGGAGTTGCCGTAACAATCGTGCCCCCCATAATGGGGGGCACAGCGCGTTCACTTTCGAGAGATCATCCAACAGACCACACCATGCAAGCAGCATACCTCCCCGCGTCTTCCGGCTGGCAATGGGTCCGGGACGGTTTCCGCCTGTTCCGCAAGCAGCCCCTGGCCATGTTCCTCTGGGCCATGGCTATCAGCCTCCTGGTCATTTTCGCGACGGCGATCCCGCCGGTAGGGCCGATCCTGTTCGTGGCGCTCATGCCCATCGTCACGCTGATGACGCTGTCCGCGTGCAAGCACGTCGAGGCCGACCGCGTCATGCTGCCGTCCATGTGGCCCAAGCCGCTGCAGAAACCCGGCGTCTTTCGCAAGCTGTTCCTCATGGGCCTGCTCTATGCGGCGCTCTGCATGGTGATCGGCCTGCTGGCCTTCCTGCCGTTCTCCGGCTCGCTGTCCGAGGCCGTGCGCGTGGCCTCGATGGAAAAGGACATCACGCCGCTGTTGTCCGCCCTGATGGTCCCCCTGACCGTCTTTGGCGTGCTGTACGTGATCGTCGCCGCGCTGTTCTGGCATGCGCCAGTGCTGGTGGCCTGGCACGGTCTGCGCCTGACGCAGGCGCTGTTCTTCTCCGGCGTCGCCTGCTGGCGCAACAAATGGGCCTTCCTGGTGTACGGCGCCGCCTGGGTCATGGTGTTCCTGTTCATCGACCTGTGCGCCGGCATGCTCGTGACCATCGGCCTGTCGCCGCAGTTCGCGGGCACGCTGCAGGTGCCGTTCAATATCGCGGCGGGCGGCGTGCTGTACTGCAGCTTCTATCCGGCCTATACCTCCGTGTTCGGCATCAACGACGCCGCCGCGCAGCTCGACAACGGCAACGGCGCCCAGGCATAGCGCCACGCGCCGCGGCGCCAGCGCCCGGCGCAGTTCAAGCACGCGTCCCGAGCGCGATACGAAGGCCACGTCTATGGGATGGCGCATGCCGAAGGTATGCACCGCGAAACACGGCGTGAGCAGGATGCCCACTCTCGGGCCCGGCGGCTTGCGCCACGCCAGCCCCCGCATCCGCCCCCACCAACCATCCACCCGCAGCAGCCGGAGCCGCGCCATCGGCGGCGCCCGGCGTGTCAAGGCAGGCTCCACGACAGCTGCACCACGACAGGAAAGGCCAGCACGATGAAGGTGCAGGGAAAAATGCAGCCGATCAGCGGCAACAGCATTTTCACCGGCGCCTGCAAGGCCATCTGCTCCGCCCGGATCCGCCTGTCGTCGCGGCCATGAGCGGCCAGCGTGCGCAGCACCGGCCCCAGACTTGCGCCCAGGGCCTCTGCCTGCGCCATCGCCACGGCCCAGTGGGCCGCCAGGGTGCTGCCGCTGCGCCGGGCCAGCAGCCGGATCGCGACCGCTTGCGGCACGCCGGCGCGCATCTCGACCAGCGCGCGGTCCAGCGCGTCACGCAGCAGGCCCGGCGGACCGCTGCGCGCGGCCAGTTGCAGCGCCCCCTGCACGCTCATTCCGGCTTCCACGCACAGGACCATCATGTCGAACACGAAGGGCAGGCCGCGCTCGATGTCGCGCGCAAGGCGGGCTGCCCGCCTGCGCGTCCGCCCCACCCCCAGCCATCGCAATGCCAGCCATGTCAGCCAGCCCGCGCAACCCGCTGCGACGGCCGTTGCGACATCAGGCGGCATGTCTGCCTCGGAGCACGGAGCGGCGCCTCATGCATCGATCCTTGCGATGCGCCGGATCAGCACCACGCCAGCGGTCTCCAGCGCGGCCAGCAGCGCCAGCACGCCCCAGCCGGCCGGTGTGCGCCACAGCAGGTTCATGATCGCCGGTTCCAGCAGGTAAAGCACCGCCAGCAGCAGCACCGGCAAGGCGCCGACGATCCAGGCCTGCATGCGCCCCTGGGACGTCAGCGCCCGCAGCCGGGCCTGCAACTGCGAACGGGCGCGCAAGGTGTCCGCGATGCGGTCCAGCGCCTCGGCCAGATTGCCGCCGGATCGCGTGGCGATACGCAAGGCCGCGGCGGTCAGGGCGGTTGCCTCGGACGGCACCCGCTGTTCCAGCCGGGCCAGCGCCTCATCCCAGGGGATGCCCAGCCGCTGCTCGCGCAGCAGCAGGCCAAGCTCCTGCGACAACGGCGCCTCGCCGTTCTCGGCCAGATGGCGCAGTGCCGTGTTGAGTGCGGCGCCGGCGCGCAGCGAGGAACTCAGCATCGGCAAGGCCACGGACAGCTGCCGTTCGAACATGCTGGCGCGCCGGCGGATCCGAGCCCGGTGCAAGGCGCTCAAGGGCCATGGGACAGCCCGTGCCGCTCGACGCCGGCGCGCTGCCAGCATCCGCCCTGCCAGCAACGCGACGCAGAACATGGCCAGTCCGGCCGCGATTCCGGTCATGGCCGCTCCGCCATGCCTCGGCCCGGACGACTCGCGCCGTCGACCGCCTCGGATGGCGGCGCCTGAAACCAGGCAGGGTCGCACAGGCCTCCGATCTCGTTTCCAACCCGTGCGAAAGCGGGGAACACGCCGCAAGCCACGAATCCCTGCCGGCGATCGAAACGGAACAGCTCCTGCAGCTGGATGCGGCCGCTTTCGATGCCGGTCAGTTCGACGATGGACGTCACCAGGCGCCGGCCATCGGCCAGGCGCGCCGATTGCAGGATCAGGTCGACGCTGGCGGCGATATGCTCGCGCACGGCGGCCAGAGGCAGATCCAGCCCGGCCATCAGCACCATGGCTTCCAGGCGGGCCAGCGCATCGCGCGGCGAGTTCGCGTGCAACGTGGTCAGCGAACCTTCGTGACCGGTATTCATCGCCGTGAGCATGTCGAACGCCTCGCCGCCGCGGCATTCGCCGACGACGATCCGGTCCGGCCGCATGCGCAGCGCATTGCGCACCAGTTCGCGAATGTCGATCCTGCCCTTGCCTTCCGCGTTGGGCGGACGCGCCTCCAGCGCCACCCGGTGCGCGTGTTCCAGGCGCAGCTCTGCGGCATCCTCGATGGTGATCACGCGCTCGGCGTCGGGAATCTCGTTGGACAGCACGTTCAACAGCGTGGTCTTGCCGGACCCCGTGCCGCCCGAAACGATCAGGTTGCGCCGGGCTCGCACGCCGAACGCCAGGAAGGCCGCCATGGCCGTGCTCAACGAACCGCCACGCGTCAGCGCATCGAGCGTCAGGCTGCGCCCGGGAAACTTGCGGATCGTCAGGCTCGCGCCCCGGATCGCGGCGGGCGGGATGATGGCGTGCATGCGCGACCCGTCCGGCAACCGGGCGTCGACCATCGGCGCCGCTTCGTCGATACGGCGGCCCAGCGGCGTGACGACGCGATCGATCGCCCAGCGCACGGACTGCTCGCTGGAAAACGCGGCCGGATGGCGGTACAGGCGACCTTGCCGCTCGACATAGATCTCGTCGTGGCGGTTCACCATGATCTCGGTCACATCGGCGGCGGCCAGCAAGGGTTCCAGCGGCCCCAGGCCCACGGCCTCGTCCAGCACTTCCTGGCATAGCGCGGCAGGGTCGACGCCCGCCGGCATGTCCTGATCGTCGGCGACGATCTGCGTCAGCAACCGCCCCGCCTCGGCGCGCAAGGCGCTATCGCTGACGCCGGCCAGGTCGCGCCGCCGCAGGTCCAGCGCTTCCAGCAGCGCGGCATGCAGGCGCCGGCGATGCGCCAGCCTGGATGCGAACGCCGACTCGAGCAGGATGTCGGTTTCGCGCGGCAGCGGCGCCGCGCCGGAATGCGGCCCTGCCGGCGTGGCCACAGGCACTTGCACGTCAGGGACCGCGCCACGCGACACCCGCAGGCGGCATGGCCCGATGAAGATATCGTCCTCCGGCAGCACGGCCGCCAGACGCTCCACTCTGGCGCCGTTGAGCAGGGTTCCCGACAGCGAATCCAGGTCTTCCAGCAGCACGCCCGTCTCGACGGCGCGCAGCCACGCGTGCCTGCGCGCCACGCGCCAATGGGCAATGCGCAGCCCGCAAGGCGCCGCGCGTCCCACCAGCACCGGCGACGGCAGGCTCATCCGGCGCGGCGCGGCATCGGGAAAGTTCAGTTCAATATCCAGCACGGCATCACTCCTGGTTGTGCGGCGTACGCACGGCAGCGGCGTCCGACCATTGGGACCCGGGGCCGCGGTAGGGGTCCCACCCCGCCGCCGGGCCAGGGTCGGCGGCCAGGGACGAGGTGCCCAGACGCGGGGGGTCGGGAAACGCCGCGTCGAGCAGGTCCCGGCCGCGTCGCGCCCGCTCGGCCAGGCCGGGATCCTGCGCGGACACGATGCGCGGCGTCACGAAGATCGCCAGCTCGGTTTCGCGCAACTGATAGCGACGCGACGCAAACAAAGCCCCCAGCACAGGCACGTCCAGCAACCCTGGCAAACCGCTCACGTCCCGGCCCTGCTCGCGCGACAGAAAGCCACCGATGACCAATGTGCTGCCGGATCGGACATTGAACTCGGTGGACGCGCGGCGCATGCGCAGCGCGGGTCCGCCCGGCAGGTTCAGGCTGGTGTCCACCGAACTCGCCTCGACTTCGATCAGTGAACGGATCACGTCGTTGCGGTCAATGCGCGGCGTGATCTTGAGCGATACGCCATAGGGTTTGAACACCGTGGCGTTTCTGCCATTGGCATCCGTGGACACATAGGGCAATTCGCCGCCAGCCAGAAAGGTCGCGCTGGCGCCGCTACGCGCCAGCAGTTGGGGCTGGGCCAGCATGACCGCCTCGCCGCGCTGCGCCAGCAAGGCCAGGCGCGCCGACAGCAGCGCATTGACGCCAAAATAGCCGGCCGCGTTGGAAACAGGGCCGTTCGTGGCGACCGGCGATTCGCCGGGCCGCTCCAGACGACTCGTGGAGCCACCGTCCCAGGCCAGCCCGACATTCACCCCGCCTTGCGTCAGGCCATCCCACTTCAGGCCGAACTCACGCAGGCGCGAGGTCGGGATCTCCACGACCTGCACGTCCAGCAGCACCATGCGGTCCCAGCCGACCTGTCCCGTGAGGTCCAGCACTGACGGATAGCGCTCGGCCAGCGCGGCGATGCGGGCGCGGTCCTGGTCGGACAGATCGTCGCCTTCGATGACGATGCTGCCGCCGACGTGCATGCTCCGGGCCGACGGAATGCGCGCGAGCAGCGCCTCGACCTCGGCACGTTGGCGCGCCACGCCTGCCGGCACGACTCTGAACGCATAGGCGGTGGGCCGTCCAGCGTCCGTCCAGACATGCACCGAGGACTCGCCCTCGGCGCGGCCGAAAATGACGATTTCCTGCCCGTCGGCGTCGGCCGCGCGCAACACCTGTCCGTTGCCGACCGCCACGCGCCGCACGCCCGGATGGGACAGCACCCGGCTTTCCCCCACCTCCAGTTCCACCAGGATGGTCTGCGCCTGAACGCCCGCCAGGCAGCCACACAGACCCAGCATGGCGGCCAGCCGATAACGGTTCAGCGCCATGTCGCCCCCCCGTCTGCCCCGACGCCGTATCCGTCGCCCGCACCGCGCGGCGCCCGGCCGTCCAGCCGGTCTCCGTAGAGGATGACAACGCCGCCCGCCGGAGGGAGTTCGGCGGGCATGCGCTGCAAGGCGGCCGGATCGGCCTGATCCTCGTCGCGCACGGCCACCGCGTCGTCCCGGTGACGCAGCATGGCCGTCAGGATGCCTCCCTGTCGGGCAGCGACGAAGCGCAGGGCATCCTCGGGGCGGACCGCCAGCATGGCGTTCGCCGTGTCCGGCGCGCCATCGTCGGCCGGCGCGCCGACGGACAGGACCCGGGCCGCCAACAGCACCGGAGCGGCGTTGCGCTTGCCGTCGTGGACAAAGGATGCGTAGACGTCGACGCTGTCGCCCACGCGCAGCCGGCCAGCCAACGGCCCGAGATCGGCAACGGTCACATTCAAGGCGCGCATTCCTGCTGGCAATGCAAGCTGCGCCGCAGGCGCCGTCGACGCCTGCCCGGCGGGTTGGCCCAGCAGATGTGCCGGCAGGATAATCTCGCCCGCATCGATATCCGCTGACAGCACCGCGCCCAGCAATGCTTGCGCCGCCAGCGGATCCAGGCTGGCACGGGGCGCCCAGGCCGCGGGAACCTGCCGTCGCTGCAGGTGCGATTCGTCCAGCCGCGTGCCCGCCGCCAGGTCCTCGGCCGCCACCAGTCGTTCGACAACGGGCGCGTTGGCCGCCACCGGCTCGGGCTCGACTTGTCCGACATGTTCGCGCACCGCCCAGGCCGTGGCCAGGGCCGCTGCCAGCGCCAGCCCGTAGGCGCCAAAACGGCGCCACGCCCGCATCAACAGGGTTTTCATCGTGTCCAGCTCCTGATCCATATGCCGCTGCCCTGTTCCACCGGGGTCGCGGTCCATTGCAATGCCGCGTCGTCCCGTTCCCAGCGCTGCGCCGCGCCTGCCGGAACTCGCGCGGCGCGCCAACCCGCGTCGCGCAGGCGACGCTGCGCCAAGGCCTGCGCCCGACGCGGGGACAAGGCGCTGCGCCAGATCTGTTCCCGCATGCGGCGGCCGTCTTCATGGATTTCAAAATCCAGCTTCAGGCTCGCGTCCGCAGGCAGCCACGCGGGCGGCACAAAAGCGGCCGGCGCGCCAAGCCGGACCTGAGAAATGCTGCCGACGGTACGCCGCGCCCCCACGGCTTCCATCTGCGCCACCCATTGCGCGTCGCCCACCTTTCCCGACAGCAAAACCTGTCCAGGCAACACATGCAGATCAACAAGGGCGGGCTGCTGCCCGGACAGCGAACGTATGAGTTCCGGCACGTCCTGCGGCGTGTCGAACACGAGCACGCCCGCCGGCTGGCCATACAGCCAGAGACGGTCGGCCAACCACTGCCGCCGGGCACCGGCGGCCAGCTGCAGGTTGGCAGGCGTTGCGGGCCGCGTAACCGCCAATGCCATGCCATCGGTGACGAGCCCGCGAGTCGCCGCATCCGGCCACAAGGCTTGCACGGTCTGGGCGCCCGCGCGGGGCAACGCGCCAGCCGTCAAGGCCAACGTCGCGGCCAGCGCGCGGCGGCATATTTCAGCCACGGAGCCGAAGCATGACGCCGGGCGTGCGCCGCCCCGTGCGCAGGATGTGGCAAAGAACGGGGACAGGAGTAACCTCACGGCCGCCCCCCATCCGCGAAGAGGCTGTCGGCCGCTGCCACGTCATGCCATGCCGCGAGCCAATCCATGGACAGCGCGGGCCGGCCCCAAGGGGACTCGGCCGTCTCCAGCAGTTGACCCATGGCGCGCGCGCGTTCCTGCGAAACCTGCGATACCCGCCGCCACGACAGGCTCGCGGCGCCGACACGACGCTGCGCGTCCGCATCATCGCGTGCATGTCCCGCCCCGCTCAGCACCTGGACCTGGCGACTGATGCGCAAACCGGAAAACGGCGGTGGCATAGCGACCGTCGTATCGGCGCGCACCTGCACCAGCCGGGCCTCGCCCAACCAATCGTTGCGCAAGGACTGGCTCGCGGCGGACGCGGATCCGCCGCGAGCCACCTGCGCGACGCCGCGCAGGGCCACGCCATTGCGCACGTCGTGCAAGGACATGGCCTGCCCGCGCGCGGCGGTCATGGCGGCCTTGCGGCTGGAATTGCCCAGCTGCATGGCCGCAAGCTGCGCCCGCCCCAGGCCCAGCGCGGCGTGCAGCAACAACGTCAGCAAGGACAGCAACAGCACGGACTCGATCAAGGCCTGCCCGCGTTGCGCGGCAAGCGGAAGGCACACGTCCCTCATGGCCTGCCCTCCTGGCCTTCCTCCGCAGGCCCGGCAGCAGCCAGCCGGGCCTGCCAATACGGGCGGAACAAGGTGGCAAGCTCGTCTCGCCCATCCGGGCTCGGCGACGGCCGGACGAAATAGGTCTGCGCCGTGCTGGACGCCATGATGGTCCGGGCATACGGATTGCCCGGCCGCGCCGTTTCCGGCACGCCATTCGGCGCCAGGCGCGCCTGCACAGTGAAACTCAAGGGAAGCCCCCGCCTGGACCGCGCGATATCGTGGTACGCGGGCAGCCCCGAGCCCGCCGCTTGCCGCCCCTGGGCCATGCCGTAGGAATTCGCCAACGGATTGCCCGTCCCGGCCACAAGGTCCCAGCCCGCAAAGGCCTGCACCCAGCGCCAGAAGTCCTGTTGCGAGAAGTCCGCCGGTGGCGCGTCCGCGTAGCGCAGACTCGCGGGCGGCGGGCTGGCGCCATCGAGCGCGATGCCCCAACCCATTGCGTACTCGCGAAAATAGCAGCCGATCCATCGATTGCTGCGCAAGGCGTGGAAGGACTGCGTGTCGACTGCCGCCCAACGGCCGTCCGGCCCCAGCCACGTCGCGCCGCCGCGTCGTAGCTCGTTGCGCAGCGATGGGCACGACGACAGCACCGCCGTCGCGCCACTGCGGGTGGCATCGCGAGACGCAAGGAAACCGTAGCGCCGCGCCGCCGCCCGCGCGGCATCGGCCAGGCCGGAGCCGGAGCCGGGCGCGATGCGTTCGATGAATCCCGCCGCGCTGTCATCAAGCACGCGCAGGCTCAGACCGGCCAGCGGCGTGTCGACGACTTCGACCGTGTGCGTCCCATCCGCTTGCTCGCCAGAAAAACTGGCATGCAACACCCGCGACATGATGCGGTCGCGCTCGGCGATCAGGTCGCGGGCCTCGGCCGCCGCCACATCCGCCAGCACGCCATGCACGACGGCGTCGTGCCGCGCCAGCGCATCCGCCAGGCCGGCCCCGGCGCCGGGCAGGCCTTGCATGTCGCGATAAGCCTGCCCGGCGCGGGCGCCGAACAGATTACCCAGCAGACTGGGAGGCGGGTTGCGGCGTCGGGCCTGCGCCTGCGCGCTATCGAGGTAGCGCGCCGACGCGGCCAGCGTGACCAGGTGCGCCATCGCAACCTGATGCGCGATCTGACTGCGATTGGCATAGGCGATGGCATTGAGGTGGCGCGCCTGCAGCAGCGCGCCGCTGTACGCGGCCGCGTCCACGGCGTGGGTCAGCCGGACGCGCTGCTCGATGATCCTGCCCAGTCTGTGCATGGCGACCAGCGCCGCGACGGCGCCGGCCAGCAGGACGAGGCCCGCGACCAAGGCCTGCCCGCGCTGCGCCGACGCATGGCCGTGGCGCGCCATCACTTGCCGCCCGCCACGTTGCCGCCATAGGCCTTGAGTGACACGGCCCGGGTTTCGCCCGCTGCCTTCTGCGCGGCCTGCCGCCCCGCGCGCAGCGACGCGCTGCCGTCTTCGCCGGACAGCTCATGGGCCATGGCCGCGACCTGCGCGCGCACCACCTGGCCGAAGTACTGATAGACCGCGATGGCCGCCACCGCCACCAGGGCCACGACGATGATGTATTCGGTCATGCCCTGGCCCGCCTGCCGCTTCAAATTGCGCCGCATTTCCGTTCTCCGACACTGTGTAGGGATCCACAGTGTCGGCGGCGCGCGAACGCCCGACCATTCGCGCATGCCGAGACGGACAAAACCGGCCCGCTCGCCTTGACAGCAGCAATCCGGGCTGCCGCCGCCGGCCGGCCACGGCCCGCGCCCCGCCATATGGGGACGTGTAACACCCTGATTTTCTGGGGTTTTCCCTATTGCCCGCCGCTACCCCCGGCAGTAGATTGGACTCGCCGGGCTGTCTGACACCCATCGCGTGCGAAGCCGGGCAGGAGCGCCTCAGACTCATCCAGAGCTGGGGCGCTCTTCCATTTGGGGACGCCATTGCGCCGCATGCCGGTGCCTCTGCCCCGGTCGGCCTCAAGCCTGTCGCTCGGGATCCGCGCGCCAGACCCGCCAGCTTTCTATCGTGGCCACCAGCGCGCCGCCGAGGACCACGGCCAGCAGCAGTGCGTAGCCGTGCGCTTCATCCACGATGGGCAAGAGCGCCAGTCCGGTCAGGCTGCCCAGGAAATAGATGTGGCCGAGCATGCGGTTGGCCCGCTCCCAGGCCAGGCGGCTGCGCCGCGTCCAGTAGACGCGCAGCCCTACCCAGGGATTGGGCCCGGCCTTGCCGAGCAAGGCGCCCACGACCAGGACTCCCACCCATGCCAGCACCAGCCCCCAACGGGCGATCCAGAGCGGGTCCGCTCCCGGCTGCACCCGGCCCAGCCCCAGCGCCACCAGCAGCGCGGTCACGAACGCAAAGCCCAGCGCCGTGCAGACGCGGGCCGCCACCAGGGACTTGCGGGTGCCGGCCGCCACGTCCGCGCGCGCCAGCACGCGTTTCATCATGGACTCCAGGCCCAGCGTCAGGACGGCGAAGCCCAGCAGGACGCCCGCGGCCTCCAGCCTGCTGCCCCAACGGTCGACATTGCCGTGCATGTCGAAGTGCATGGGCAACGGCCCCTGCGGTCCGTACAGAGCGATGTACGCGGCCAGGCCGACCTGCGCCGCGAACAGCGCATAAACGCCCTTGCCCAGCAGGCCGTCCGATGATTCCACGCTTTTCATGATGTTCCCGGTTTCCTGGTCTTGGACGCCCGCGCACCCGGGCGCCCCGCTCCCGCCAGATCCAGCAGGAACGCCAGCGCATCCTCGAACGCGCCGGAGACCAGCCGATAACGGACCGAGGTGCCGGCGCGCTCGGCCTCGATCAGCCCGGCATCCTTCAAGACGGCCAGATGCCCGGTGATGGTGGGCCAGCTCATGTCGAACAGCCGGGCGATATCGCCGGACGCCATCGGCCCCTCGCGCAACGCGGCGATGATCTCCCGGCGGGTGGGATTGGAGAGTGCCTTGAAAGTGTCGTTCATTTCGGAAAAATATTAATTTGGAAAAATCCTAATTTCAAGACGCAAGGCCGTCGCGATTACAAAATCCATACAGAGTCCGCCAATCCCATCACGAATGCCTGGCTAGCATGGCGGCTGCACACCCCCGCCCGACTACCCATGCCAGCAAACCGACCGTCGGCCGCCTTGGCGCACATCAGCATGGACGCGCAGCGCACGCCGGCGATCGACGCCTTGCGGGGCTGCGCCGTGCTGTGCGTCGTGCTGCTGCACATCCAGATCCACATGCCGCAGGAGCAGAGCCTGCTTGGCAGGATATTGCCCCAGGCGCTGTTCAACATCGTGTTCCGCAGCGGCTACTACGGCGTGATCATCTTTTTCGTTATCTCCGGATTCCTCGTCACGCGCTCGGCGCTGGAACGCTGGGGATCCCTGGATGCCGTACCCTGGCGCGCCTTTCTGCTGCGGCGCGCGGCGCGCATTTATCCCTGCCTGCTGCTCCTGCTGATCGTGCTGGCGGCGCTGCACGGGCTGGACGTGCCCGGATTCGTCATCGAGACCACCAGCCTAGCGCGCGCGGCGCTGGCAGCGTTGGGCATGCACCTGAACTGGCTGGAAGCGCGCACCGGCTATCTGCCCGCCGCCTGGAACGTGCTGTGGTCGCTGTCGGTGGAAGAGGCGTTCTACCTGGCGTTTCCGCTGCTTTGCATGCTGGCGCTGGCGACGGGAGAACGGCTGCTGAAGCTGACGCTGCTGCTGTTCGTGGCGCTGGGGCCGTTCGCCCGCGTCGCCTTCCCCGACAACGAGATCTGGGCGGACCACTCCTATCTTTCCTGCCTGGACGGCATCGCCATCGGCTGCCTGGCCGCGCTGTACAGCGCCCGCGCGCGCCATGTGCCGACCCGCCTGTTCATGCTGTGCGGCGGCGTTCTGTTCGCGCTGGTGTTCTTCCTGCGCAAGGCGACCTACGCGCTGGGACTGACCGGCGCCGGCCTGAACGTGACGGCGCTGGAAATCGGCGCGGCCTTGCTGCTGATCGCCTGGAGCCGCCGCAAGCCGAGCCTGGAGCCGCCCGGGCTATGCCTGGCGTTCCTGCGCTGGATGGGTGTGAACAGCTACGAGATCTATCTGACGCACATGTTCCCGGTGATGCTGCTGGCCTCGGTGTCGTGCCGCAACGCCATCGCGGCCGACGGCTGGTGCTCGGCCGCGCTCAGCGCCAGTGCGGCGCTGGCCGTGCTGCTGTCGGCGCTGCTGGGCAGCCTGGTCGCGCGCTACTATTCCACGCCCATGCGACGCCGGCTCACGCAGCTGACCGGCGGCCTGCCCCGACGGCGTCAGGCGCGGATGCGCGCCTGAACCCTTGCCACCGCGCTACGCGACCGCCACACCCTCCCGCTGCCCGAACTGGCGGCGGTATTCAGTGGGGCTCACTCCCATCTTGCGGCGGAAATGATGCCGCATGGTCATGGCCGTGCCCAGCCCCGTCCGCGTGGCGATCTGCTCGATGGACAGCCCCGTGCGTTCCAGCAGCTCGCGCGCGATATCCAGCCTGGCCCGCACGATCCAATCGGCCGGCGTCATGCCCGTGGCCGCCTGGAAGCGGCGCAGGAACGTGCGCTCGCTCATGGCGGCGCTCGCGGCCAGATCGGCGATCCGCAAGGGCTGGTCGATACGCGCGCGCAGCGCATCGAGCACCGGGGCCAGCGAACCGCCCTCTTCCTGGTCGACCGGCGACTCCACGAACTGCGCCTGACCGCCCTCGCGATGCGGCGGGATCACCAGCCTACGCGCCACCTGGTTGGCCCTGGCCGGCCCGTAATCGCGACGCAGCAGGTGCAGGCACAGATCCAGGCCCGCCGCGCTGCCCGCCGACGTCAGCAGCTGCCCCTCGTCCACATACAGCACGTCCGCATCGACCTGGATGCGCGGATACCGGCTGCGCAGGGCATCGGCATAGCGCCAGTGCGTGGTCGCGCGCTTGCCGTCGAGCAAGCCGGTCGCCGCCAGCACAAAGGCCCCGGAACAGATCGACAGCAGGCGCGCGCCGCGCGCGTGGGCCAGGCGCAAGGCGTCGATCACGGCGGCCGGCACCGGCTCGTCAGCGCCGCGCCAACCCGGAACGATGATGGTGCCGGCCTGCGCCAGCCTGTCCACCCCGCCATCGCTTTCCATGATCAGGCCGTATTGGCTCCTGACCCTGCGCCTGCCGACGGCGCAGGTTTCGAAGCGGTACCAGTCGGCGCCGAACTCAGGCCGGGGCAGGCCGAACACCTCGGCCGCGCATGAGAATTCGAAAACGCACAAGCCGTCGTACACCAATGCCGCGACCAGGGGATTCAGCGGTTTCCGGGGCAATTTCGGTTTTGGCATGATTTGATCGATAAATGGCGAATCCGCCAATTGTCCGCTCATGCGCGGCCGACAACAATAGGGCCTGCGCGCGCTTGCGCATTCATCCCGAACCAGGAGCCCCAACATGCCAGTCAATGCCGTGACCCAGATCCCCGCCGCCCCCGCCGATGAGGCCGTCCGGCATTTCGAGGCTGCGTTCCGGTTCGAGACGGATTGCTGGGACACGCACGAGGCGCTGAGCCAGCAGGCTGATCCCGGCTTCGTGCTGCTGGACGTGCGCAGCCCGGAGAACTATGCGCAAGGCCATGTGCCCGGCGCGCTCAGCCTGCCGCGGCGCAAGATCATCGCCTCGCGCATGCGGCAGCAATACGAAGCCGGCACGCTGTTCGTGACGTACTGCGCGGGGCCGCACTGCAACGGCGCGGCCCGTGCCGCGGCCGCGCTCGCGCGCCTGGGCTATCCGGTGAAGATCATGGCCGGCGGCATCACCGGCTGGATGGATGAAGGCTTTCCCCTGGAGCGGGACGCGCCGGTTTGACGCGGCGGTCACAGCAAATACAGCCGGAAAGGATAGGCGTAATACAGCCGCTCGGTCCGGCCTGCCTTGCCCTGGAACTCCTGATGTATGCCGCGGCGCGCCTGGAACAGCGCGTCCATCGGCGAGCGGCCCTGGCTCAAGCCTCCAAAGAAATAGCGGATCATGAGCGTGGATGAATTGCCGGCCTCGTTGTTGATGAGGGGCGCCAGGAAATGGCGGACGCCATTGCGGCGCGCCGACGCGATGAATGATTCGCTGATGCCCAGCTGGCTCGAATCCAGATAGACCAGCTTGAACCGGGACCCGTCCAGCGCGTCCGCCTCCATGTCCCGCTCGCCCAGCTCGATGACGTCATCCTCGTCCGCCGGCGCCGATCCCCAGGATGGCGTTACCGATCCGTATGCGCTGATCAGCAGGAAGTCGTAGTCCGCGTGCGCGAACATGCGCGGATCGGCCTGCTCGATGTGCAACAGGTCTGACGCCGGGAACAAGCGCTGCGCTTCGCCCGCGCCATTCTCCGGATCCGTTTCTGGATCGCGCACGATCAGGCCGCGCAGCGGTCCGCCGACGGCAGGCCCTTCGATTGCCGTGGGCGATGGCCGGGACAGGGCGAAGGCGGTTGGCTTGACCAGGAACAAGGGCTCGCCGTCCACCGGCAGCAGATCCAGCGCGAAATGCAGGAAGCGGGGGTTGATCTCGAACACCACGCAAGCCGCCTCTCTCAGGGCCGGGCGCAAGGGCCCCAGCAATTCCACCGACAGCAGCTCCAGCCTGGCATCGAACCTGGCATCCAGTCCCTGGTTGCCATCCAACGCCTCATAGACCTTCAGGAACTCCTTGGCGATGGCATTGACGGAACGCTCGCTGGTCACGGTCAGGGCGGTCTTGCCATCGCTGGCGCGCAACGCGAGGCGTCCGCCTTTTTCCAGCAGGACGATTTCCAGGCAGGAGCCCTGCGCCTGCGCCGCCGGGGCGGCCAGCGGCAGGAGCGACGCCAGCAACGCCAGCGCGGCGCTGGCCGCGCCGCGCCGCCACGGACGGATCTGCCCGACACGACGACGCATACGGAATGTCATGGCAGCCACGGCACCTGCCCGAAAAAGGGATCGTCATCATAGACAGATCCGGCGCATCGAGATGCAAGCCAACAGTCAAGATTTGAGCAAGATTTGTCAACGCGGCAGCCAGCGTTCCACACGACGGCAGGCCCGGCCTGGGTTGCGAGCGTCCCGCCGCCAGACAGCCTGCGCCGCCAACGGACAAAGCGGGTCCGGATTGCAAATTTATTCACAAATTCGGCACAGAGCCAGCCGGAACCCGAGCGCGCCTGGCAGTACGACCGCGCCACTTCGCCAGCGCCACGCGCGCATTCGTCCACCATGATCAAATTCATCCTCCGCATACTCGTCGTCGCCATCGTCAGCTTCTTCGTGGCGTACTTCATGGTGGACCGGAGCCTGAACTATTTCTTCAGGCCGCAGATCGAGAGCGTCGCCCTGCGCGCGGTGCGCGGCGAACTGCATGCCCTGCACAAGGAACTGGATGCCATCGCGCCGGCGGACCGGGCGCGCATCCTCCACGCGGAGATCGCGCCGCTGTATGGCGCCGACATCCACTTGCTGCCCCAGGAACAGGTCAGGCTGGGCGACAAGGAGCGGGACCAGCTCACCCGCCTGGGCGTGGTCTTTCGCGAAGACAACGGCATCTACCTCTTCCCCCTGCCCGGCGAGCCGGCGCAATGGCTGCAGGTACGCCAGCCCGGCGACAGTCCGGCCGACAGGCTGCTGGCGTGGAGCGCCTGGCTGCTCCTGAGCCTGATCGTGGCCACCGCCCTGTTCCTGCTGTGGGCCTTGCCGATCTGGCGCGACCTGAACGTGCTGCGCAACGCCACGCAGCTGATGGGCCAGGGAGACCTGGGCACCCGCGTGCGCCTGTCGCGTGTGGCCGGCATCCGGCACGTGGGCGAGAGCTTCAATCAGATGGCCGAGCGCATCGCCGCGCTGATCGAGAACCAGCGCAGCCTGACCAACGCCGTCTCGCATGAACTGCGCACGCCGCTGGCCCGGCTGGCCTTCGAAGTCGACCTGCTGCGGCAGGACCGCAGCGGCGCGCGCCGCGAGCATATCCTGCAGGACATGCAGGCGGACATCGACGAGCTGGAAAGCATGGTGGCGGAACTGCTGGTCTACGCGCGTCTGGAACGGCCGACGGACGACATGATGCCGCAGGAAACCATCGACGCGCGCGACTGGCTCGGCGACACGCTGGCGCAAGTCGACCACCTGGCGCAAGCGCGCGCCGTGCGTTGCGTAGTGCACGGCGATTGCCCGCCGCAGGTCCGCCTGCACCGCCGCTACATGAGCCGGGCGCTGCTCAACCTGGTGCAGAACGCGGTACGCTATGCCAGCCGCCTGGTGCATGTATCCCTGGCCGCTCGCGCGGACGGCGCCTACGAACTGATCGTCGACGATGACGGCCCGGGCATACCGGCCAGGGACCGCGACAAGATCTTCGAACCCTTCATCCGTCTGGACGAGAGCCGCGACCGCGGCACCGGCGGCGCCGGCCTCGGGCTGGCCATTGTCCAGCGCGTGGCGGCCGCGCATCATGGCGACATCAGCGTGCATGGCAGCCCGCTGGGCGGCGCGCGCTTCATCCTGCGCTGGCCTGCGCCCGAGGCGCGGCGCGCCGAATCGCAGCACGCCGCCTGACATGCGCTGTCCCATCCGAAGACCTGGCCGCTCACCGCAGCCAACGGATCCTGGCCGACTCACGAGGCCGGCCGTTCCGCCTTGGCGGCGGGCTCCATGATGTCGCGCGCGCCGCGCGCCGAGAACGGCTGCCACAACTGGCGCAGGAATCCGTCATGGATCCGCCCGCTGATGCCGATATCCACCGGTGGACGACGGTCGCGCGGATGATAGTAGGTGCCGAACAGCCTATCCCACAGCACCACGTTTTCACCGTAGTTGCGATTGCCCTCGGGCAGGCGCTTGGAGTGATGCCAGCGATGCAGCGGCGGCGTGCTGAAGATCCGATCCAGGAAGCCCGTGCGCACGTCGATGTTGCAATGAGTGAGCAGGCCGATGAAGGCGGTGGCCGCGCTGACCCACAGGAACACGCGCAAGGGCGCGCCCAGCAGCAACAAGGGCGTCTGACTGCATGCGATCTTCATCAGCGTGTCCACGATATGAAAGCGCCCGGTGTTGATCACCCATAGGCGGCGCACGCTGTGATGCAGCGCATGGAAGCGCCATAGCGGCCGCCATTCATGCGCGGCGCGATGCGCCACATACAGGCCCAGCTCCGCCACCACCAGCCCCAGGACCACCTGCAGGGCCATGGGCCATTGCGCGGGCCACGGTCCGGCCTGCGACGCGGCGGGTTGCAATGCGATCGCGGAGGCGGCGCCGGCCAGCGTGGCGAGATAGGCCCCTAGCTGCGCCACGCCCTTGGTGAACAAGGTATGAGCCAGATCTTCGCGCATCTCTCCGTCGTTGGCTTGCCAGGCCCGCTCATAGGGCAGGATGCGCTCGCAGGCCAGGATCAACAGGACCACGCCCAGATAGACCAGATTGAACCAGAACATCGGCGACGCCGTCGCCAGCGCGGCGCTGGTGCCGGCCAGTCCGGCGCAGAGGATGGCGGGCCACGCGAGCACCCGCAGCGCCTCGCGCGCGAGTGAACGGCAACGCGCGAGGCGCAAGGCCACGACGCGAAACTTCATATCGGACTCCGGGAGAGTTCGGCCGCGACATCGGCGTCGCCAGGCTCGGGAAAATCAAGGCGAAAGCAGGCGCCGCCGTCCGGCCCGGACGCCACGGAAACTTCGCCTCCGTGGCGGCGGATGATGCGGGCCACCAGGTTCAGGCCCAGGCCGGCACCCGTGCTGTGCGGCGACTCCTTGACGAAGGGTTTGAAGATGTCTTCCCGCCAGCCTGGCGGCACGCCGTCGCCCTGGTCGCAGACCTCGACCGCGCGAACGCCATGAACGCGCAAGGTGATGACGCCGCGACGGCCGCCGTGCTGGATGGCGTTCTGCACCAGGTTCGACACGGCCCGCTCCAGCGCGGGCCGATCCCCGGCCACCGTCACCGGCCCTGCCCCCGACTCGAATGCGATCTGGTACCCGGCGCCAACGGCCAGCGGCGCCAGCTCCGCCGTGACGCCGCGCACCAGCTCGACCAGGTCCAGCGGCAGCAGCGGCGCGCTGTCGCGCTCCAGCCGCTGCGCGTCGAGCAATTGTCCCGCCAGCAAGGACAGGCGCGCCGCGTCCTCCAGCAGGCGGGCGCGCTCCGGCCCGGCCGGCAAGGCCTCCAGGCGCATGTTCAGGATGGCGATCGGCGTGCGCAGCTCATGCGCGGCATCGGCCAGGAAGCGCTGGTGGCGCGCATAGCCTTCGTCCAGCCTGGCCAGCGCGCCGTTGACCGCCCGCACCAGCGCGGCGGCTTCTTCCGGCACGTCGCCCAGGGGCAGTCTCGTTTCGCGACGATCGATGTCGATGCGACCGGCCTGCTCGGCCGCCGCGCGCAATCCGCCCAGCGTGCGCCGCACCACCAGATGGGTGGCCAGCAGCGTCGCCGCGAGCGTCATCAACGCGATCGGCAACACCATCTTCCACAGGACCAGGCCCGCCCCGATCAGCGCATTGCGCGCCGTGATCGAACTGGCTGGCCCCGTCAGCACGGCCACGCGCCCCGCCCCGGTCTCGACCTTGCGCATCCGCGCCGTGCCGCGCGGCGGATCGCCCAGGTTCCAGCCCAGCCGCGCCTGGCCCACGCCGTCCAGCGCGCCGCCAACGGCGGCGAATTCCGGCGGCACGGGCCCATCGCGCAGCTCCCTGCCCTGGCCGTCCCGCAACACGGCCCATAGATCGGGCTGCTCGGCGCGCAGGCCGCGCAGGCGTGGCGTGTCGCGCAGCACCAGCGCGCCGGACGCATCGCGCGCCACGGCCTCCTGCAGGATCTCCACCGTGTTCTCCTGCGACGAGAATTCGACCAGATTGCCGGTGACGAACAACAGCGCCACGACCAGGATCTGTATGCCCACCTGCGCCAGCACCAATCGCCAGACCAGCCGCCGTCCCAGCGAGGCGCGGCGTCCGGCCGGCGGATCGGAAAGGCCGTCCGCCGTCATGATGCGACAGCCTGGGACGGCAGGGCCCGCAGCAGATAACCCACGCCGCGGATGCCGCAGATCTCCACGCCCGCCGACGCCTGTTCCAGCTTGCGCCGCAGGCGCGACACATGCGTGTCCAGCGCGTTGGACTGGATATCATCATCCAGGCTGAACACCGCGCTCTCGAGCGCGGCGCGCACCACGGTGCGGCCGGCCCGCCGGACCAGGGTTTCCAGCACCAGCAATTCGCGGCGCGGCAGTTCCAGCCGCTGGCCCGCGACGCTGGCCTCGCTGTGTGTCAGGTCGAACGCCAGTCCCCCCAGCCGGACCACGTCGGGCTGCATCAGCACGGGACGACGCAGCACGGCGCGCAGGCGTGCCAGCAGTTCATCGAACGCGAAGGGCTTGACCAGATAATCGTCCGCGCCCGCGTTCAGGCCGCCGACCTTGTCGGCCAGCTCGCCCACCGCCGTCATGACGATGACCGGCACGCCCTCTTGCCGGGCGCGCAGCCGGACCAGCAGCTCCAGCCCGTCGCCATCCGGCAGCCGCCGGTCCAGCAGCACCGCGTCGTGCTGGCCGCTGTCGGCGAGGCTGCGCGCCGCGGCCAGCGTGCCGGCGTGATCCAGCGCGATGCCATGGTGGCGCAATGCGGCCGTCAGCGCGTCGACCATGCCCGCCTCGTCCTCGACCAGAAGAATCCGCACGTGCAGTCTCCCTATCCCTAGTACCGGATCACGGGCGGCAACGCGCGGCGGCCGCGAAACAGCGCCTCGCAATCCACCGGCCGTCCCCAATGGATGCGGCCGTCCCGGCACGGATCATATGCCGGCTCGGCGCCGTAGAGTATGACCGGCCCCTGACCGCGCCGCATCAGCTCCTCGCAGTTCACGGGACGTCCCCAGTTGATGCTGCCATCGCGGCAGGGGTCGTAGTGCGGCGCGGGCACCACCACGGCCGGCGGCGGCATCACGATCACCGGCGGGCCGCCGTAGACCCAATCCTGGGCCGGCGCGGCGGCCGGCGCCAGGCAGGCGCAGGCGACAAGCAGCAAGGCCAGGCGCGACGGCCTGGAAGCAACGGTATGGGCGAATTCCTGGAGCATGGCTTTTCCCGAAACGCGGGGCGCATCCCCGCCACGGCCGCCAGTATCGAAGGGGTCGATTGCGTGAACATTGCGCGCGAACCGCCCCCGCGCGCCCTTGCGCCAGCGCCCGCAGGCTGCAAGATTCATCCCATACAATCGAGCGGCTCCGCCACGTTCGCATCGCGCCCTTCCATGCACGACGCGACGTTCCTCCGTCCCCACACCTGTATAGATAGCCTGCATCCGATGAAAGCGCTATTGCTTTGCCTGACCCTCGCCGCCGCCAGCGGCGCCGCCCTCGCCCAATCCGCGCCTGCCGTGTCCCAGAAGGAAATGCAGGACACGATCGAACAGCTCAAGAAACTGCAGAACCCCGCGCCCGGCGCCAGCGCCGTCAAAGGCTGGGTGTGCCGCGACATGGAGGATGGCGGCACGCGCCTGTACATCGTGGACCGGACCGGCATCGCCCGCATGAACAAGGTCCCCAGCACGGAAGCCGCGCTGCTGGACACGACCACGCCGCTCGAACAGCTGCAGGCCTGCAAGCGGCCGGACTGACGCCGCCAGGCAGCCAACCCGGCGCGGGCGGCGCAACGCCATCATCCCGCGCCGGACGGCGGCTTCGCCCGCGGCGACGATGTCCATCGCCAGGCATTGGCGCCGGGCGAGCCTCGGGAGTAATCTGGCGTGGCATTCACGACATGCCGGAGACCATCATGTCCCGCAGCCCTCTTATCGAAGCCGGCACATCCCAGACGGGCAATCTGCTGCAGTTCCTGGCCTGGCTGTCCGAGCGCCCCCGCAGCTACGCCGACACCATGGAAGCCTGGAAAACCAGTTGCCCCCGGCTGTCCGCCTGGGAAGACGCGACGTCCAACGGCCTGGTCGACACCGCCCACGGTCCCGCCAGCGCCGGATCCATCATCGTGCTGACAGACAAAGGCCGGGCGCTGCTCGACGCCTATAAAGGCGCGTAGCACGCGGCATCGGCCGCGTGCGGTTACATCCCGTGCCACGGCAAGCAAGAATCCTTACAGTCGACCCGCAAATCTCCACTATTCCGCGCGCCGCGACGCCGCACAATTTCGTTTCGATCAACCAGGATTCACACTGATCAAATGAAATGGCTATTGGTCGCGGCGCTTTGCGCGCTCGCATCGGGCTGTGGCCTGGCCGCCGCGCCCTGCCGCGTTGCATCGGCCGCCATCAAGATTGTTCCCGTCGTCGGCCACACCGTCGCAACGCCGACGGACGCCTGCGCCGACATCATCGACTGACGGCTCCGCTCGTGCCACCGATGGATCGGCAGCGCCATTGGGTGGCACCAGGATCAGTCTGAGAATTGACATGCGGCACATGCCGGCGTCGACCCGCGCGACATGCACGCCGCCATCATCATTCCTGCCCCGACGCGCTCGCTCACATCACCAAGAACAAGCCTGCAGCGCGGCGAATGCGTGTCCGCCACGCCGAATCGATACGCGAACGCGCCTATCGTTTTCCCTCATCCATCAGTCGCCCCCCAGCACGGCGCGACGCCATCGTTACAGAAGCGGATCAACATGTAATTCCCCTGTTCGGTGAATGACAGAAGCACGGGACTAGAGTGCGTTGACCAGGCTGCCGCGAAGAGGGGACGGCATGCACTGGGCAGCTGCCGGTGGCGTCATGCCGCCGGCGGTTTCGTCCCCTGCCGCGCGCGAATGGCGATCTACCCGATAGCGATCAAAACCAAACAAGGGGAGCCACTCCATGAAGAAACACCTGTTCGCGGCCAGTGTGACCACTGCGCTTGCAGTCACCTCTGCAAGCGTTGCCGCCGAATCATCCGTAACGCTGTATGGCGTCATCGACACGGGCCTCGGCTACGCCAAGGTAAGCGGCGACTACCGCGATCCGAAGACAGGCGCGGTCAATCGCCTGGACAACAGCCATGTCGGCATGACCAACGGAACCACCGCAGGATCCCGCTGGGGCCTGCGCGGCAAGGAAGACCTGGGAGGCGGGCTGTATGCAACATTCAAGTTGGAATCGGGCTTCAACTCGGCCAATGGCACGCCGGGACAGAACAACCGGCTGTTTGGCCGCGACGCCGTGGCCGGCCTGACCAGCGCTGACTTGGGAAAACTCGAGTTCGGCCGCCAATTCAACATCGGCACTCAGTACATGCTGAGCCTATTCGGCGCGAACTTCGGCAACGGTTTCACGCAGTGGAACACCGGCGCGGGCCTGGGCCTGAGCGGAGCGGCTTTTGGCCGCTACGACAACATGGTGCTCTATGAAACACCGTCCATGGGCGGGCTGACCGCAGCGATCAGCTACTCGAGCAACATCGACGACAAGCGGGACGGCGAAACCGGATTCGCGACAGCGGACAATACCCGCGCCGTCACGGCCGGGCTGCGCTACCTGAATGGACCGCTCGCCGCGTTCCTTTCCTATGACCAGCTGAACGGCTCCAACAAGCTGTCACAGCCGAGCGAGCGCAACGCCACCCCTCGCTCGTACCTGATCGGCGCCTCATACGACTTTGAGGTCGTGAAACTCCTGCTCGCGTATGGCCGTACCACGGATGGCTGGTTTGGCGGCAGTTCATTGCCCGCCGGCGCCGCGATCGGCAAATTCAGCGGCATACCAACCAACGCCTTCGTCGACGGCTTCAAGTCCAACTCGTACCTGGCAGGCATTTCAGCGCCGGTCGGCGCGGCCGGCAGCATGTTCGCGTCCTGGCAGCGCGCCGACGCGAACAATTCGCGCCTGACCTCCGATGACGCCACCACCAACACGTTCTCGCTCGGCTATACCTACAGCCTGTCCAAGCGAACCGCCATCTACGGACTGGCGTCCTATACCAACAACTATGCGTTCCTGAGGGACGCGAAGTACACGGACGTCAGCGTGGGCTTGCGGCACGCGTTCTGACGAGCGTCGGCGCGGCACGCCAGGATGCGAGCCTGAAGGCGTGACGCGCCGCTCCTGCCGATAGCCGGCCTCCAACCGCACGCCGCCTGCAATGAGACAGGTCGAGACAGACCCACGGCGTGCCAGCGGCAATCGGTCTATTTGACGGACATCCCTCCTCCGCGAAGGGACGGGAATCGTCGCAGCGCATGCCCGCGCAAGCAGGCATGCGCTTTTTTTCATTGCGCGCCTGTTGCGCTCATCCGCAACGACGATGGCAGATTTGTCTTTTACACAAAAGCTTCCATGCTATTTCTTGGCACAGCGCCACATCACATGGACGGACGAGTCTAAAAGAGCGCATGCTGTGGACTTGATCCCCGGCCGGTACAGCCGGGGATTTCTTTTTCCCGTCGCAATCGTCCGAACGCATCGCACCCAAAAACCGAGCCACCGCTCGCGCCGTCCTTGTCCGCAACGTCGCATGCATCGGCAGTATCATGGCCTCCCACGACAGGCGCCAGCCTGTATGCCACAGCACAGACGCCCATCTCCAGGACCCGACGCGATGACCATCATGACGTTGCTCGAATTCGCCGGCATGGATCGGCAGGCCTACGACAGACTGGGCGCAAGCCTGCAGGCGCAAGGCGCGCCCGCAGGCATCCTCTTCCATTCCTGCGGCGCGGTTCCGAATGGCTGGCGCATCGTCGACGCCTGGCGGTCGCAGGAGGACTTCGATCACTTCGTTGATGAAACCCTGTTGCCCGCGGCCCGAAGCCTGGGCATCCCCGCGCCGGCCCGGCGCGAGCACTTTCATGCCTACCATGCGGGCATGGTGGCCCCAGGGGCCTGCTGAGCGCGAATACCCGGCATCCGCATGTGGCCGTTCCCCACGGCATGACAAAAAGAAGTCAGTTTTCTTGAACAACTCGCAAGACCGACGATCAATTGTTCACGAAACTTCAAATTTCTCGTCGACGCGATTGATAGAGTGACCGGACTGTTGAACAAATTGGTTCGGCAGCGACGCTTGCATGGACAAGGCCTCCATAGCGGAGAGAGGCTGCCATATCTGCGCCCGCATCCCGGAAGCCCGCCACGGATTCTCGATTCATCCAAGGGCGGATTGCCGTTGCGTTGCACTCATCTTTCAGTCGACAACATGAAAACCAACAATCAGAAAACAAGCAGGAAGCAATCCAGCAGGAACGGGATCTTGTCAGGCATCACTTGCCTGATGCTATTCAATGCCGCGGGCCCGGCCACCGCAAGCTCCGGTGGTACGCAAGGCGGCATCAGCGTGCACTATGGCGTCGGGGATCGATACCAGCGCTACACGTTGAACTATGAAACGCCCTCGGTCTGGACCACGCGATTCGGCGGACGCTGGGGCCGCCTGGACCTGACGCCGGAGATCGGCGTTTCGTACTGGACCGCAGACCGCCCGCGCTCGCCCGGCCAGGCCTGGCAGTTCAGCGCGATCCCGATGTTCCGATGGTGGACCAGCGAACGCTTCTACATAGAGGCCGGCGTGGGCGCCACGGTGCTCACGCGCACACGATTCTCGAATCGGAACATCGGCTCGGCGTTTCAGTTTGGCGACCACATCGGCGTGGGCTTTCTGCTGACGCCCAACAGCCGTGTTGGCGTGCGCTATTCGCATTTCTCCAACGCGGGCATCAAGCGACCGAATCCGGGACTCGATACGGTGCAACTGACATACACGCATCAATTCTGATGCATGGCCCGCATCACCGACCAGGAGTTGCGGGCGCCGCCCTCGCGGCTTGCCGGCAAGCGCCGGCTTGATCGTCAACGGGCAATGGACTACTCTATTGCGATGATAACGATTAGATCTTCCCGCCCCGGCGAGGGCGCCCGCGTCGTCGAAATCTGGCGCCGCGCGGTTGACGCCACCCATGATTTTCTTTCCCCTGAAGACCGCCAGGCCATCGACGAGATGGTGTGCGGCTTCCTGCCCCAGGCGCCGCTGCTGCTTGCCGTGGACGCGCATGACTATCCGCAGGCATTCATGCTCATCGACAACGGCCACATGCAGGCGCTGTTCGTCGACCCGGCCTGCCGCGGCACCGGCATCGGCGCCGCGCTGGTGCGCCACGGCCTTGCGCTGCATCCCCGGATGACGACCGACGTCAATGAGCAGAACGGCCAGGCCGTGGGTTTCTATGAAAGGATGGGGTTCAAGCGCATCGGCCGGTCGGCGCTTGATGATCAGGGCAGGCCTTATCCGTTGATTCATCTGGCGTATCAGGCTTAATGTGGCGTCACCCCACCCACCCCGGCTTGCCGGGCTACCGAAGTAGACGCCATGACCGACAAAGAAAAGATCCGCGCGGACGCTCGCGCCGAGCAGGTTGCACTGTGACAGCCCCAGCAACCACAGAGGAATGACTTGGGCACCTTCGAAAAATTCGCCATCCGCCGCGCCTGCCGGCCTTCAATGACAGCCCCCGGCTCATGCTCATGCCTCGCAGTGCGCGGGGCATCGGCAGACGCTGTCGCCTGATCCCGCCCCATCAACCCCTGGAGACTTTCCCCATGCTCGCCGCCCTCATACGAGTCCAGGAAGAACTGATCGACATTGCCAACTTTGGCCACGCGTAAGCAAGTAACCCAAAAAACCAGCAAGCACATCGACACAGCTTCTTGGGGCGAACCTCTCGAACGTCTACATCGCTTCACTATCGTCCAATTGCAGGGTGCAAGGCACGAGCCAGCGACTTCCGAATACGCCACCCTTTGTACGTAGGCGCCCAGTGAACCGCAGCGACTCGAAGCAAATGAAGTTCGCCTTCTATTGCCTTGATAGCCTGATGAAGATGCACTTGATCATTCGCATCATGCTTCGCCACGATTGTCGCAGCCGAGCTCCGACGCTGAAGGATTCGACTCAATTGGTCCGCGATTGAAATTGCGTGTGCCAGAGTATCCCCATTAGGAAATGCATAGAACGGCGCTTCTTGCAGCTGTACTAAAAGAAAGTGAGGCTGATCGTGGATGTCATTGACGTACTCATCAGTCCGCCCTTCCTTGATGTGCGCGATCAAGCGATCCGCAATCAACGCGAAGCTAGCAACGGTCCGATACAGCCCATCGTCAACTTCGTCTTCCCTCGACGCAACTTGACCATGAATTTGGAGCCACAACAAGACCGTTGTGATTCCAAAAGTCCCCACCGCGATCAACCCCTGCATCCAACTGGCAAGTTGGTTCTCATTCGAACGCATTGAGTCCGCCGCAAGCTCAAGGATCAGGGTTGCATAACGGGCCACACACAGGAGTACCGATCCAACGATTAAGAAAAGCACCGCCCTCTGAATCCATTGCCTGACGCGCCGAGGTTGGCGAACAAAAACCTCATCGCCAGTTGGACAACGATCAAAATCTCCAGCATTACGTTTCACGGCAGGTTCTCCCCATTAACATGGGTGAGATGATATTGAACAAGCCCGCGCGCCGCAGCTAATTCGACATCTATCTGGCCTTCACGGCGCCTAACGCGCAAATCCCCATGACCTACATCGAAACCCTCGCCAAGGGCCTGGGCCAGCTCGCGTTCGCGTGGCTGTTGCTGGCTCCCCTTGGCGACTACATCGCACGCCGCCACGCGGCAGCAGATACCAGGAGACCTACGTGAACAGCGTCAGCACAAGCGCTGCCCCAGCGCGACTCCGCCCCCTGCGACTCGTTTCGACCGGCGCGTGCAAGCTGAGCAACTTCATCGCGCCGAAGGGACACGCAGGCGACGGAAGCTGGAGCACGAACGCAGATATCCCGCTGAGGGCATGGCCCGCCAGCTTGGTGCTCGTTGGCTCTTTCCTGTTCGGCCCAGAAATATTGGGATGGCTGCTGCGGCTACAAATCTAACAATGCCGACCGTGACGCTGCCCCCACCTTAAGCAGCCACTGCGCCAGCCTCCACTTCGGCGCCGCCATTTAGCGAATTGGCCAGCGTCGCTCTGTATCTCCGCATCGCCTTCACATGGGTTTCGATGTTCGATACGGCGATGTGATACCAAAGATCCTGGGACTCCTGAAATCGCTGTCTCTGTGCGTCATCCGTCAGGTCAAATTGGCGCCGAATTTGCTCGAATTGGTTGTCAACATGCGGCCCGGCATGAAATCTCCCAACAGCGTCTCCGAAGAAGACGAATTGATCACGAAAGCGCAATAGAGCCTCGACCGCAGGTGCCGACTCCAGTTCAAAAACAGGCGCAGCACTCAACGCAGCGCTCATGCTTTCAACGATTGAGGCGTGGTAGACAAGCCACAGACCCGCCCGCCCCTCTTCGGTTGGTTGAATCACCGAGCAGATTTCATCCGTACGCCCACAGGCCGCGTCAACTACCGCCAGTACCGACGCGCGCTTGCTCTTGAGCGCGACGGTGGCAGATTCACGAGCAGCCCGCAATGCAGCCGCCGCCTGTCGCCGGCCTTCGAAATAGGCCGCAATGATTGCGACAACGGTACCCACGGCCTGAGCCCACGACGCCCATGTTGCACCGTTGACTTTGGGCCAGCTAGGCCATCCCTGAAACGCAACGCCAACACCGATGGCCACGCCGGCGATCGCCACCGCCTCCGGCAGCCATGAACAACCATTTTTCATGAAGCTCCTCTCGCTGATCAGGATCTGGCGCATCGTATCCTAACCCTCCTCGGAGTGTCAGCCACGGCAGCAATGGGCGGCCGACTCCCCTATTCCCTTCGGGGTCCCCTAAGAGCGCATTTCGCGTTTTCGGCATGACCGAGCCTCTTGCCAAGAAAGCCGCAGAGAAGGCGTGGAAGAAGCACCGCAACCAGATGACGCCCGAAGTTCGGGCCTGCGTCCGGCCGTCCGACTTGGTGGACTGGATGGCCACCAAAACGGACTACTACCTGGCCACTTCCAAACTGGTCCAGTTGTCCGGAACGTTCGATGCCCCGCAGTTCGCCAACGACTACATCAGGCTGGCCCGCAAGACCGAGCACACGTCCCGCCTACGCGTCATGGTCCGTGGCGAAACCGTGAACAAGAACGGCGCCCCCCGCGTATCAGCACGGCCACCAAAAAACCCATTCTCGGCTGGATCAAGTACTGATCTGACCCAAACCCGAAATTCGATTTTTCAACCTCTCAACGAAAAACAGGCGTGGCTAAGAACAGCATCGACGTATACGGCGCCAGCGGCAAATCCAATGTACTGATGTTCGCACCCGAGGATCTGCACCTGATCACGGAACACGACCACCCGCTCTACGACGAACGCGTACACCTTCCGCTTGACGAAGCGATGGTGCTGAACATCATGGCGTTGGGCGTACTGCAATCCATCCTGGTGTGGAAGGATCCCGAATCTGGCAAGACCCTTGTCATTGCCGGTCGCCAACGCGTGAAGCACACGCTTGAAGCAGACAAGCGCTTGGCTGCCGAAGGCAAACCGACCCTGCTGGTCCCCGCCGTGGACGCACCGCACATCAGGTCGCCGCCGGCATGATCAGCGAAAACGAAATCCGGCAGGCGGACACGCCGCGGGGCAAGCCAACAAGATGGCGGCCGCGCTGAATCGGGGATGCTCGAAAAGCGAATTGGCGCTGCAGTTCGACTGCTCCACGGTCACGATACGCGACACGCTGGCGATTCTGGACTGCCCGGCCAACGTCAAGAATGCCCTTGAGTCGGGCAACATCACGCTGACGCACGTCAAGACCCTGGTGAAGCTCCAGCCGGACGAGCAGCGCGCGAAGGAGGCCGAACTGGTTGCCGCCGGCAACGGTGCCAAGCCCCATGCGCACAGCCGCAGGCAGGCCGCCGTGCTGGGCGCCTCCCCCGCGTCAAATCGAAGAAACAGATTCAGGCCGCGCTTGCTGAGGCCCAAGGCGATTACGCAGCTGCGCTGGGTGCTGGAAGACGAGGACGTCGAGCCTGAATCCGCCCCCGAGGCGTATTGGGACACCGAAGAATAATCCTCACTGGCCTGCCGTACTGCACCCAGGACCGCGCGATCCTGGATCGGATCCGCGCCGGCGATCGCTTCGGCCATGAGATCAACGGCAGCAAAGCCGGTGACGCAGCCCTGGCGCTACACCGCGAGCACAACATCGCCGCAATCCACATCATTGACCGCCGCATTCAATCGCTGCGCAGGGCCGGCAAGGTCATGTTCAGCCGGAAAGCTCGCCGGCCCCCCCCCCGAACCAAAGGAGCGAAACGTGACCGCGACCGACCACACCCGCGACCATGAGTATCTGGCGATGGGCCGAGCGCTGGAGCGCGCATGCCGCTCGCTGCCCGAAGGCTGGAGCATTCGTAAAGCCCTTGAATACCACGCAGAGGCCGTCTATCTGAGTAATCCTGACGGCAACGAATCCATCATGAATGACGGCGATCTATTCAAAGCTGAGATAAACGCCGCAATCGATGAAGCCATTTCCGCCCACCGACAGAGGGATGCCGCATGAACTCAAAAAGTCAGGCGGTTATCGCATCGCAACTACTGCCCTCAGCTTCACTGTTCGTAGTGGTAATGCACTCTATAGCGCCAGTCCCCCTCCTCCGTAAGGGAAATCGCATAGGTAAGCCCGGACCAGTTGACGCCATGTTGTCTGGACACGTCATAGTGCTTGATGAGCAATTCGCACAGGTACGGCCCAGCACCCACGCGCTCAGTCGATTCCTCGGGCCCTCGAATCTCAACTTGAATTGGCGTCGTCTCATCGCGTGTGGAAACAACGCTCAATGTCGCCTCTGGCCAAGTCTCCGGCGTTTCCTGAATCAGTTCTTCGGCAATGGCCCTATCAACGGGCGCGATGGCTTCGGTGTAAGCAGTCAAAGTGCACCTCGGTCTGTTGGCAACGCTGGCGAGTATAGCTGGCGACTTGGGCGGCGTTCTCTCGGTAGGTGGGGCGAAGGGAAAGCAGCATGACCAACCAGAACAAAGCCGCCCTGGTGTCCGTGCAAGACCTCGAATACGTCGTGCAGCAACCGCGCCAGGCCGGGAGCGTGGCCGACGAAGAAGGCGAACTGATCGACCGGCTCGACCACCTGCAGTCCAGGCTGCGCGCCCCTGTAGCTCAGGGCGAGCGGGCGGCATTCGACGAATCCTATCGCACGCTCTTCTCCGTGCCAGCCGCAACTCCGCTGACATTCCCGGACGTTCCGGATGCCTGGAGGTCGTGGCAGCGGCGGGCCGCCCTGGCAAGCGCCCCTGCCGCTGACAACATCGAGGCTCTGGAGATCCTGAGTGAGTACGGCGATCACAACATCGAGCACGGCCGGATCTCGTTCGACAAGTGGACATTGTCCCAGGCCGGTGAAGCGCTGCTGCGTCGAGCCGCGCTGGACGAGCACAAGGAGCAATCATGACAAAGCCCAAGCCGCAAATCCAGCTCGGCCGCGGCGAGCACATCGTCGCAGCCGTACCGGAGTACACATCAGGCCCTGACTGGACCAATTCGCCGCTTTGGGTCTACATCGATGCGCAAGGCAAGCTGTGCTCAGAGTGCACCCAGCCGCAGCACCAGACTGTGGAACAACGGATGCTATTCGCGCTGGGTGCGCAGATTTCGCGGCAGCTAATCGCGTCCGTTGAAGTGCGGCGTGAGGAGAAATAGATGACGCACGGCATATTGACCCCTGACCACGCGGCGATCCACGTGCGCGCCAACCGGGAAATCGCGCTGTTCAGCGCCATCTTCAACTACGCGCGCGAGATCGGGCTGACGGACGCTCCCAACCCGCGCAGGGCGTGCGCAAGAACAAGGAGCGCGGCCGCGATACCTACACGCGCTGGTCTGGAAGGTCGCTGATGAGCCGTTGCAGGATGCGATGGACCTGGCCTACCTAGCGGGCCAGCGGCCGGCCGACACCCTGCGCTTTCTGGAAACGGACATGCGCGACGGCTTCCTGCACGTGCGCCAAGGCAAGACCGCTCAGAAGCTGCGCACCGAGATCACCGGCGAACTGGCCCAAGTGCTCGATCGGATCAAGGCCCGGAAGGCCCGATACCGCGCCGACAACAAGGTGGTGAGCCTATACCTGGTCGTGAACGAGGCGGGACTGCCGCTGACCGCTGGGGCGCTGCGTGACCGGTCCGACAAGGCCAGGGAAGCGTCCGGCGTGCCCAACGCGGCGTTCCAGTTCCGCGACCTGCGCGCCAAAGCTGGCACCGACAAGACCGAGGCCGCCGGCGACATCCGCCAAGCCCAGAAATAGCTCGGGCATGGGTCGGTCACGACCACCGAAAGGTACGTCCGGCGCCGCAAGGGCGACAAGGCGGCGCCCACGCGGTAATCCGAATTGCGGAAATGGACCAGGATTGCGGAAAACAAAACGGGCCTCGGATTGCTCCGAGACCCGCATGTTTACTTGGTAGGCCCCCCGAGAGTCGAACTCGGCACCAACGGATTATGAGTCCGCTGCTCTAACCAGGCATGAGCTAGAGGCCCAGGAAACTTACTGCCCTTCCAGGAAGCTCTTCAGCTTGTCGGCCCGGCTGGGGTGACGCAGCTTGCGCAGTGCCTTGGCTTCTATTTGGCGGATGCGCTCGCGGGTCACGTCGAATTGCTTGCCCACTTCTTCCAGGGTCTGGTCGGTGCTCATTTCGATGCCGAAACGCATGCGCAGGACCTTGGCTTCACGCGGGGTGAGAGAGTCTAGCACTTCCTTGACCACGTCGCGCATGGAGCCGTGCAGCGCCGCGTCCGAAGGCGCCAGCGTCGAGGTGTCCTCGATGAAGTCGCCCAAGTGCGAATCGTCGTCGTCGCCGATCGGCGTTTCCATGGAGATCGGTTCCTTGGCGATCTTCAGGATCTTGCGGATCTTGTCTTCCGGCATGTCCATCTTCTGCGCCAGGGTCGCGGGATCCGGCTCGGCGCCGGTTTCCTGCAGGATCTGGCGGCTGATCCGGTTCATCTTGTTGATCGTTTCGATCATGTGAACCGGGATACGGATGGTGCGCGCCTGGTCGGCGATGGAGCGCGTGATGGCCTGACGGATCCACCACGTGGCGTAGGTCGAGAACTTGTAGCCGCGACGGTACTCGAACTTGTCCACGGCCTTCATCAGGCCGATGTTGCCTTCCTGAATCAGGTCCAGGAACTGCAGGCCGCGGTTCGTGTATTTCTTGGCGATCGAGATCACCAGGCGCAGGTTGGCCTCGGTCATTTCGCGCTTGGCCTTGCGGGCCTTGGCTTCGCCGGTGGCCATGCGCTTGTTGACGTCCTTCAGGTCCTTGAGCGGCAACACGACGCGCGTCTGCAGGTCGATCAGCTTCTGCTGCAGTTCCTGGACGGCCGGGATCTGGCGCTCAAGCGTCTCGGCGTAGGGATGGCCGGCGGCGACTTCGTCCATCACCCACTGCAGGTTGGTTTCGTTGCCGGGGAAGACCTTGATGAAGTGCGTGCGCGGCATGCCGGCACGGTCCACACACGTGTGCAGGACGGCGCGCTCGAGCTGGCGCACTTCCTCGACCTGGTTGCGCAGCGTGTCAGCCAGCTTCTCGACCATCTTGGCGGTGAAGCGGATGCCCATCAGTTCGTTCTGGATGGATTCCTGGGCGCGCACGTAGATGTCCGACTTGTAGCCGTCCTTCTCGTACGACAGGCGCATCTTGTCGAACTGCTTGCCGACTTCGTCGAACTTGGCCAGGGCCTTGACGCGCAGGTCTTCCAGCTGCTTGCTGGACATGCCGCCGGCCGGGCCGTCATCGCTCTCGTCTTCGTCGGCGCTGACGCCGGCGCCGGCGTATTCCTCGCCGTCTTCCGGGTCGACCAGGCCGTCGACGACTTCGTCGATCTGGGCCTGGCCTTCGCGCACGCGCACGACGTGTGCCAGGATTTCGTTGATGGTGGTCGGGCAGGCCGAGATGGCCATGACCATGTGCTTCAGGCCGTCTTCGATGCGCTTGGCGATTTCGATTTCGCCTTCGCGGGTCAGCAGCTCGACCGAGCCCATTTCACGCATGTACATGCGCACGGGATCGGTGGTGCGGCCGAAATCGGAATCCACGGTGGTCAGCGCGGCTTCGGCTTCGTCCTCGACGTCGTCGTCGTTGGACGCGACCGGCGCGTTCTCGCTCATCAGCAGCGTTTCAGCGTCGGGAGCCTGGTCATAGACCGCGATGCCCATGTCGCTGAAGGTGCTGATGATGCCGTCGATGGCCTCGGCGTCGACCAGGTCGTCAGGCAGATGGTCGTTGATTTCGCCGTAGGTCAGGTAGCCACGGTCCTTGCCCAGCTTGATCAGCTGCTTGAGGCGGTTGCGGCGGGCTTCGTATTCCTCGGCGGACACCGGACCGCGGGCGATCAGGTCCTTGGGATCGGCCTTGCCGCGCTTGCCGCCGCGCTTGGGCGGCTTCAGGTCGGGCAGGACTTCGCCTTCGCCGTCCATCGGATCGTCGAAGCCGTCGGAATCATTGTTGGCGTTCTTGGCCGGACGACCAGGACGGCGGCCGCTGGGGGCCGGGCGCGCGCTGCCCACCAGGTCGGCCAGCTTGTCCTCGGCCTTCTTGGCGCGGGTCTTGGTGGCCTTCTCGGGCTTATCCGCCGCGGCGGTCTTGGCGGCCTTCTTGACGGCCGTCTTCGCAGCGGGCTTGGCGACCTTCACCGCAGTCTTGGCGGGCGCTTTTTCCGCCGCCATGCTGACGGCGCGCTTGGCCGTCGTGACCTTGGTTTCAGCCGCATCAATTGCAGAGGAGGATTTGCCAGTGGATTTGGTCATAGTCGCTTCCGTGGTCGTCGCAACCCGTTCGGGCATGTTGCACCGCGCGGAGCCGCGGGAGGCTGGGCCTGCCGCGGCGGCGTTGCGGGTAAAACTGATGAACCGGCCGACTCCATGCGGCTGCGTTGGTCGCAGCGCCTGTCCTTGCGGACCCGCCTTGCGCCATGCCGGTGCGAAACCGTTGGGGCGCTTGGCATACATGGACTCATCCCGCGGGGATGCCCGGGCGTCGGGGGGGCTGCCTGCCTATAAATAGGCGACGCTTGCTTATCGGGTCGTTGCCCTTAGCAGCTGAGTAGACACAGCACCCAAACCTCGAACGCTACGCGGAAGCATCATCCGCCGAACTGCTCGATTCACCTCTGTATAGTAATTAACTGTGTAACAAGCTTGGCGCCCCTGACGTAAGCACCCGCGTTTTTCAGGCGGGGCATCCGGACTTGCCGTTGCCGCTCAGCCGCGAAAACACGTGCCAAACGCCAGACTCGCCAAACTGCACTTCGATTCTGCTTAATCTTTTCCGGCTTTACACAAGGCCCGCGAAAACCGCACATCCGGCAAACTCGGGACCCGACTGGCAACTGTCCGACAATCCGGCCCCGCAATCTTGCGCTGCTGTCCTGCCTGCTTTCCTGCCTGTTGCCCGGCGCTACGGCCCTGCCTTGAACCCTCGGATCCGTCCTGGATCCGGCCGCCCAAGCCATGCGACCGCCATGGTGCTTAGATCACATACGGCGGAAATAGATCCTGCCGCCTGGGCCTCCCGGCACTTCTGACCAATCCGGCCCCGCCACAATCAAGGACTTATCCGCAGCCAGTGCGGAAAACCCTTGATTTTAACGTATTTAGCGTATGCCGGCACCTTTCAGCACCATCATGCGCTGATTCAGCTCCATGTAACGCTTGCGCGCCTCTTCCGTCGCCAGCCCGCCCGCGGCCAGCTTGGCCATTTCGAGCTTGGCCGAGTCGAACTCGATGCGCCGCAAGGCGTCGTCCCATTCGGTCTGGGGATCGGGCAGATCCTCCTGCGACAGCACGTCCGCGCGCAGGCCCTTGAGCACGGTGGCCAGATCCGAATCCGGCTCGGCCGCCTCCAGCAAGGCGCCCACATGGCGCGCGCCGCTGGATTGCGCCAGCATGATCAAGTCCCGCACAAGACCTAGATGGGGGCCGTGGTCGATCACTTCAAGCTGCTGGTCTCCCATAGAGTCCACCAGCTCGGGATGCGCCAGCAGCAAGCCGAGCAGGCGCTTGGCCAGCGACGGCATGGTGCGGCGGCCTTCGAAACCGCCGACGTCGTCCTCGCGCCGGCCTTTCCAATTGCCCTTGCCCTTCCAGTCGCCCTTGCCTTTCCAGTCGCCCTTGGGCTTCCATTCCTGGCGACGCTGGCCGCCCTGCTGACCGCCTGGCGCACCGGCGGGCTCGCCATGGGCGCCGTGAAAATGCCCGTAATCGGTGTAATCGGACTCTTCCGCCGGAATGTCGTGAAAGTCATGGCCGGCGAAGTCATAGCCCCCATCCACGAAGCCCGTATCCGATCCCGAGGATCCGGTCGGGGCGTCGCCTGCCGGCTGCGCCTTGGCAGCCGCCGGCGCGCCGAATGGTTTGGCCGGCTGCTGCGCCAGCACCTGGGCCATTTCTTCCGGCGTGAGCTGGACCAACTTGGCCATCTCGCGCTCGATCTGGACGCGCAGCGCGCATTCCGGGATCGCGGCCAGCAGCGGCTTGGCCTCGTGCAGACAGCTCGCCCGCCCTTCGGCCTCGTCCATGTTGTGGCGCGAGGCCAGCTCGTCCAGCAGGAATCGCGACAAGGCGACGGCTTCGCCCAGGCAGGCCCGGAACGCCTCAGCGCCGAGTTCGCGCACATAGGAATCGGGATCGTGCTCGGCCGGCAAGAAAAGGAAGCGGATCGCGATGTCGTCGCGCAGCACCGGCAGGCAGGCCTGCAGGGCGCGCCAGGCCGCGCGGCGGCCCGCGCCGTCGCCGTCGAAGCTGAAGATGACCTTGTCGCTGGCGCGCAGCAGCTTCTTCACATGGTCGGGCGTCGTCGCCGTGCCCAGCGTCGCCACCGCGTTGGCGATGCCTTGCTGCGCCAGGCCGACCACGTCCATGTAGCCCTCGACCACGATGACCTGGCCTTCCTGCCGGATCGCCTGGCGGGCCTCCCACAGGCCGTACAGTTCCTGTCCCTTGGAGAACAGCGGCGTCTCGGGCGAATTCAGATACTTGGGCTCGCCCTTGCCGATGATGCGGCCGCCAAAGCCGATCAGGCTGCCGCGCGCATTGCGGATGGGGAACATGACCCGCTCGCGGAAGCGGTCGTAGCGACGTCCGTCTTCCGACTCGATCACCAGCCCGGCCTCGACCAGCGCCGGATCGTCGTAATTGGGAAAGACCTGCGACAGCCCATGGCGGTCGGTGCCCGACCAGCCCAGCCCGAAATGCGCGGCGATCTCGCCGGTCAGGCCACGTTGCTTGAGATAGCGGATCGCGGCCGGCGAGGCCTTCAGCAGCTTCAGGTACTGCGCCTGGGCGGCGTCCAGCACTTGCGTGTGCCGGGATTCCTCGGCCTTGCGGCGCGCGGTTTCGGCTTGCTGTCGGGGGCTGCGATTTTCTTCGGGTACCGTCATTCCCGCCGAAGCCGCGAGCGTGCGCACGGCTTCGGGGAAACTGGCGCCCGTATGCTCCATCAGGAAGGTGATGGCGCTGCCATGCGCTCCACAACCGAAGCAGTGATAGAACTGCTTGGTGGGGCTGACAGTGAACGACGGGCTTTTTTCGTTATGAAAGGGGCACAGGCCAAGCAAGTTGGCCCCACCCTTTCGCAACTGCACGTATCGCCCGACGACATCGACGACGTCGACCCGGGCGAGCAAATCCTGGATGAATGATTCTGGAATCAATAGATTCGGGAATCAAAGATCAATACAGGCGCGGGGGCAGTTGCTGGCTACGAATCCGCTTGTAGTGGCGCTTCACCGCGGCGGCGTGCTTGCGCTTGCGCTCGGCCGTGGGCTTCTCGTAGAACTCGCGCGAACGCAGTTCGGTGAGCAAACCGGTCTTTTCGATGGTGCGCTTGAAGCGACGCAGAGCGGCTTCAAACGGTTCGTTTTCCTTCAGTCGAACGATAGGCATAAAGTATTGGGCCTGCTTAAGGGGTAACAAAAGTTGATGATAAACCTGGCTTGCTTACCAGCGACGCTGCACAGGTCCAGCCTGCCGGCGCCTGCCCTGGCGTTCAAACGCCCGGCTCTGGCGCCAGTACAACCCCGGCTGGGATCTCCTGACAATCTCTCTTAACGCTATTTCAGCTGGCTGTTCCCGTTACCCGTGAGACACAGTTCACCTTGCAGTCCGGCCCCGCCAATGTTGGGCATTCTTATTCGAATGCCCAAGGCGTGGCCCAAAGGAAGGGCGGAAAGCCAAGTTCGGTTTAGCGATAACCAGCGATTCTAGCACGGGCGGCCGGATTTTGACCATAGACCGGGCACAATCGGCGCCCGGCCCCGCCCTGCCGCCTCGCGATCCGGCGGCTCAGCTCTTGGAGCCCTTGCGGATCCAGGCTTCGAGTTGGTGCGGCCGCAGGCTGTCGTAGTCCTCGAACGGCTGGTGAATCCAGGGATTGGTGGGCAGCTTGTCGACGTAGTAGTCCGGCGTGGCCTGAGAGTGGCCCTTCCACCACAGCACGGCGCTGCGCAATTCGGTGATCTCGGCGAACTGGTTCTTCAGGTGGTCGAAAACCTTGTTGAAGGTCATGCCGGTGTCCACCATGTCGTCCACCAGCAACACCCGCCCGGACAGGGTGCCGCGCGTGATGGTGATGAACTGGGCGATGTCCATATCACCCTGCTTGGTGCCGGCCGCCTCGCGATAGCTGCTGGTGGCCAGGATGCCCAGGGGCACGTCGAAGATCCGCGACATCACATCGCCGACACGCACACCGCCGCGCGCCAGACAAAGAATCTTGTCGAACTGCCAACCGGATTGGTGCACCTGCAAGGCAAGCCGCTCGATCAGGCGGTTGTAGTCGTCCCACGTCACCCACAGATGGCTGTCATCATTGGTCGGCGCGCTCATAGGCGGAATTCTCCTGCATGAAAATACGAAAAGGCCGCCTGCTGGCGTGAGCTGCGGCGGCGATGTGGCGAAATCATAACCCGGCGGCCGGCGCCGCGGATATCAGGACCGGCGCGCGGGTGTCGAGCCGCGTTCCAGACAATGCCCGTCCAGCACGATGCGGCGCGGCGGCGCGGCGGCGTTTTCGACGCGGTCCAGCAACAGCATCATGGCGCTGCGGCCGATTTCCTCCACCGGCTGCTCGATCAGCGTGATGCCGCCCCCGACCATCTCCGTCCACGGCTCGTTGTCGAATCCCGCCAGGGCGATATCCTGCGGCACGACCAGGCCAGCGCGCTGCAAGGCGCGGATGACATCCAGCAGCATGAGTCCGTTGCTGGCGATCAGGGCATCGGGCCGGCCCGGCGCGGCCAGCAGCTCCGCCAGCCGGGCATCCACATCGCCCGCGCGGTGCTCGACATAGGCGGCGCGCACGGGCAGCCCCAGACGCTGCATCGCCGACTCGTAGCCCTGGCGCCGCTCCGCGCCGGTGGCGGACGCGGCGCCGAACAGGCCTGCGATCCGCCGATATCCCTGGCGATGCAGATGCTCGACCAACGCCGCCGACGCGCCGGCATTGTCCAGCACCACGCAATCGTGCAACTGGCCCTGCTCCGCCCGGTCGACCATCACTATCGGAAAACCGCGCCGCACGCGCCCGACCTGCCCGGCCGTGCGCCGCGTCGGCGCGCAGATGGCGCCGAGCACGCGCTCTTCTTCCATCAGCCGCAAGTACATCTCTTCCTTTTCGGGATTCTCGTCGGTATTGCAGAGAATCACCCGCAGGCCGCGCGCATAGGCCAGATCCTCGACACTGCGGCTGATGGCCGTGAAGAACGGATTGCGGATGTCGGCGACGATCAGGCCGATGGTATTGCTGTGGCGCGAGCGCAGGCGCCGGGCCGCCAGGTTGGGCAGGTAGCCGGTGCGCCGGACGGCCTCTTCGACGCGGCTGCGCATCTCCGGATCGATGGCCTTGCCCGCCAGCGCCCGCGATACCGTGGCCGGCGACACGCCGGCCGCCTTGGCCACATCCTTGATGCCCACCTTCATTGGAAAACGTTTCCTGAAATAGAAAAAACAAGCGCCCCAGGGAATCCCGATTGTATTTTCAATACCCTTTGAGATCCAGGCACTTTTTCTTCTAAAATCCAGAAAACGTTTTCCCAAGCATGGGTTCCAGGAGACAGATCATGACAACCACGCAGGTTGAATCCCTGCTGCGCCCGGATTGCGTGCGCCTGGATGCGGCCGTGACCGACAAGCGGCAGGCCATCGCACTGCTCGGACAGCTCCTGGCCGCCGGCGGCTGCACGGACGAAAGGTACGGGCACAGCATGGCGCAGCGCGAGGCCCTGGCGGATACCTTCCTGGGCGCCGGCGTGGCCATTCCGCACGGCCGGGTCGAAGACCGCCATCTGGTGCGCCGCGATGGACTGGCGGTGCTGCAGATTCCAGGCGGCATCGAATGGAACCCCGGCCAACGCGTCCGGCTCGTGGTCGGCATCGCGGCCCGCTCGGATGGACATATCGCCATCCTCAAACGGCTCACCGGCCTGATTCAGGACGAGGCCCGTCTGCGCCAACTGGCCGCGACCCGCGATCCGCAGGACATCATCGCAGCACTGACCGCCGCTGCGCCAAAGACCGCGGCAGCCGCGGAGCCCGCCACCGATCTGGAGCACAGCCTGGAATGGATCGTCTCCTATCCGTCCGGCCTGCATGCCCGGCCGGCCTCGACCTGGGCGCAGGCCGCACAGGCCAGCGGCCTGCCGATACGGGTGCGGCACGGCGCGGACAGCGCCGACGCGCGCAGTCTGGTCGACCTGTTGCAGCTGGGCCTGACGGCCAAGGCGCGCGTGGTGTTCTCCGCGTCGGGCAGCGAAGCGCCTGCGGCGCTGGCGAAGTTCCTCGCCGTGGTCAATGGCCTGACCGCCCAGGAACGCAGCGCCGCCCAGGCGCAGGCGCCCTCCGCCGCGCCAGGCCGGACCTGGCAGCCCGTCACCGCGCTCGCCGCCGTCACGGGCGTCGCAGCCAGCGCGGGCCTGGCGGTCGGCCGCGTCCGCCGACTTGCCAGCGCCGACGCGCAGGTGCCCGATCGCCCCGCGCCGCTACTCAACGGCAAGGCGCTGCTGGAAGCCGCGCTGGCCGCTGCCCGCCAGGAAACGCAGGCCCTGGCCGATGCCACCGCCAAGCGCCTGGGCGCGGCCGATGCCGCGATCTTCCAGGCCCAGGCCGGCCTGCTCGACGACGTCGGCCTGATCACCGACACCTGCCAGCTGATGGCAGCGGGCCACGGCGCGGCCTGGGCCTGGCATGAAGCGGTGCAAGCCCAGGCCGAACGCCTTTCCGCGCTGGGCAATCCGATGCTGGCCGCCCGCGCGGCCGACCTGCGCGATGTCGGCCTGCGTGCGCTGCGGCACATGGAGCCATCGCTCGCCGGCGACTCCGAGCAGGCCGCCACGCACGGCGACCCGGTCGTGCTGATCGCCGCCGATCTCGCGCCTTCCGATACCGCCGCGTTGGATATCCGCCGCGTGGCCGGCCTGGCGACGACGCTGGGCGGCCCCACCTCGCATACGGCCATCCTGGCGCGCACCCTGGGACTGCCGGCGATCGTCGCCGCGGGCGCGGAGCTGCTGGATCTTGTCGACGGCGCGCAGGTGATCATCGACGGCGATGCCGGACGCATCCACCTGTCGCCCACCGAGGCAGACCTGGACAGCGCGCGTGCCTGGATCGCGCAGGCCGAGGCCGCGCGCCAGGCTGCCGCCGCCGAGCGTCAACTGCCGGCCAATACACGGGACGGCCATACCGTCGCCATCGGCGCCAACATCATCCGCGCCGAACAGGTCGCGTCCGCGCTCGAACAGGGCGCCGAAGGCGTGGGCCTGATGCGCACCGAATTCCTGTTCCTCGAGCGCCACGACACGCCCGGCGAGGACGAACAGTTCCACGCCTATCGAGGCATGCTGGACGCGCTTGCCGGCCGACCGCTGATCGTCAGGACGCTGGACATCGGCGGCGACAAGCAGGTGCCGCACCTGGGCCTGCCCGTGGAGGAAAACCCCTTCCTGGGCGTGCGCGGCGCGCGCCTGCTGCTGCGCCGCCCCGATCTGCTGGAACCCCAACTGCGCGCACTCTACCGCGCCGCCGCGCAAGGGGGCGACCTGTCCATCATGTTTCCCATGGTCACATCGCTGGCCGAACTGCTTCAGCTTAAGGATGCCTGCGAGCGCGTGCGCGCCGAACTGGCCGCGCCCAGGATCGCGCTGGGCGTCATGATCGAAGTCCCGGCCGCGGCGCTGCTGGCGGATGCGTTTGCCGAGCACGCGGACTTCTTCTCGATCGGCACCAACGATCTGACGCAGTACACGCTGGCAATCGATCGCCAGAACCCGGCGCTCGCAAGCGAAGCCGACAGCCTGCACCCGGCGGTGCTGCGCCTGATCGCGCAGACCGTGCAAGGCGCGCGGACGCATGGGCGATGGGTGGGCGTGTGCGGCGACCTGGCCGGCGACCCGTTTGGCGCAGCGCTGCTGACGGGCCTCGGCGTGGCGGAGCTGTCGATGGCGCCGCGCGCGATCGCCCCGGTCAAGGCGCGCCTGCGCCGCTCGGCGCTGCCCGAGCTGCAGGCCCTGGCCACGCACGCGCAGACACTGACCAGCGCACAGGCCGTGCGCGCGCTGGACGGAGACATGACATGAAGCTGATCACCGTCACCCTGAACCCGGCGGTCGACGCCACCGTCACACTGGACAGGCTTGAACGCGGACACGTACATCGCGCCAAGTCGATCCGGCACGATGCCGGGGGCAAGGGCGTCAACGTCGCTTCCTGCCTGGCGGACTGGGGGCTGGACGTCGCCGCCACGGGCCTGCTGGGCCGCGAGAACGCCGGCGTCTTCGAGGCCCTGTTTCGCGCCAAGCGCATCGAGGACCGCTTCGTGCGGGCCGACGGCGCGACCCGCACCAATATCAAGCTGGTGGACAGCGACGCCACCACCGACATCAATCTGCCCGGCCTGACCGCGACCGGGGAACTGCTGACTGAAGCCGAGGCCACCTTGCTGACCCTGGCCGAACCCGGCGCGCTCGTGGTGCTGGCGGGCAGCCTGCCGCTAGGCTGCCCGCCGGACCACTACGGCCGCCTGATCGCCCGGCTGCAATCCCGGGGCGTGCGCGTACTGCTGGACACCAGCGGCGATGCGCTGGCCGATGCGCTGGCGGGCCCCGCCCTGCCCTGGGCCATCAAGCCCAACCGCGACGAACTGGCCGAATGGGCGGGCCAGCCGCTGAACACGGTCAGGCACATCGCCGCGCAAGCGCAACGGCTGCGCGAACAGGGCCTGGGACTGGTGGCGGTATCGATGGGCGAGCAAGGCGCCTTGTTCGCCACGGAGCATGGCGTGCTGCATGCGCAGTTGCCAGCCACCGCCGTGGCCAGCACCGTCGGCGCGGGCGACGCCATGGTCGCCGGCATCGCCGCGGCCCTGGCCGAACAGGCGGATACCGAGCGCGTGGCGCGCCTGGCGGTCGCCTTCGCCGTCGCCAAGCTCGGGCTGGCCGGCCCCAACCTGCCCTCGGCGACCATCGTCGCCGAACTGGCCGAGCGCGTGTCGCTGCGGCCCATCTCGACTCCGGGAAACCAAGCATGAACAAGATCTGGATAGCCATCGAGGCCGGCGGCAGTGCGGTCGCCGGCGCGCTTGCGAGCGCGGCCCTGCGCAAGGCGGCCACGGAACGCGGCTGGGACTGCGATATCGAAATCCGCAACGCCGCCGGCATGCAGCAGGCCTATGCCGGCGCCGCGCCCAAGCCCGGCGATGTCCTGCTGTTGATCGGCGGCGCGCAGCCGGCCGTGCCGCAGGCAGGACTGGCTCGCGGCGTGGCGGGCCTGGATGAAGCGCTGGCGGCGCCCGACCGCGTCATCGCGGCAGCGATCGCGCAGGGACAGGCCCCGGACACCGGCGCGGGCGCCCGGGCCGCCGCCCACGCGGCCGGCGCCAATGCGGCGCCCCTCTCCTCCGACGCCGCGTCCCCTGGCGCTCCTCGCGCCGGCGCCAAACGCATCGTTGCCGTCACGTCCTGCCCCACCGGCATCGCCCATACTTTCATGGCGGCCGAGGGTTTGACACAGGCCGCCCACGCCCTCGGTCATCACATCCGCGTCGAGACGCAGGGATCGGTGGGCTCGGGAACACCGCTGACGACCGAGGAAATCGCGGCGGCCGATCTCGTCATCATCGCCGCCGACCGCGAGGTGGACCGCTCGCGCTTCGGCGGCAAGCGCGTCCATGCGTCCAACACCAAGCCCGCCATCAGCGACGGCCAGGCCCTGATCGCGCACGCCTTCGAGCAGGCCAGTCTGCAAGCCGCGAGCAGCGACGCCGCCGGCCCGACCCAGGCCCAGCCGCGCCGCGCGGGACCGTACAAACACCTGATGACGGGCGTGTCCTTCATGCTGCCCTTCGTCGTGGCCGGCGGCCTGCTGATCGCGCTGGCCTTCGCGCTGGGCGGCATCTACGCCAGCGACGAATCCCAGGCCGGCACGCTGGCCCACGCGCTGTTCCAGATCGGTGCGCAAGGCGGATTCGCGCTGATCGTGCCGGCGCTGGCCGGCTACATCGCCTACTCCATCGCGGACCGGCCCGGCATCGCGCCCGGCATGATCGGCGGCCTGCTGGCGGCGAACATGGGCACGGGCTTCCTGGGCGGCATCGTGGCCGGATTCATCGCCGGGTACGGTACGGATTTCATGAACCGGCGTATCCCGCTGCCCAAGCAGTTGCAGGGACTCAAGCCCGTGCTGATCCTGCCGCTGCTGGGCACCTTGCTGACCGGATTGCTGATCACCCAGGTGGTCGGCGCGCCGGTGGCGGCGGCGCAGACCTTCCTGACCGACTGGCTGCGCGGCATGCAGGGCGCCAGCGCCGTCATGCTGGGCATGCTGCTGGGCGGCATGATGGCCTTCGACATGGGCGGCCCGGTCAACAAGGCGGCCTATGCTTTTTCCACCTCGCTGATCGCCAGCCACGTGTATACGCCCATGGCCGCGACCATGGCCGCCGGCATGACGCCGCCGCTGGCCATCGCGCTGGCCACGCGGCTGTTCGCCAACCGCTACACCGCCGAAGAACGCGAAGCCGGCGGCGCCACCGGCATCCTGGGCCTGGCCTTCATCACCGAGGGCGCAATTCCCTTCGTGGCGCGCGACCCGTTGCGCATGATCCCGTCGCTGATGGCGGGCTCGGCCGTCACCGGCGCCATCTCGATGGCCATCGGGGCGGAATTGAAGGTGCCGCACGGCGGGATCTTCGTGCTGCCCATTCCCGGCGCGGTCACGCACCTGCTGGGCTATGTCGCGGCGCTGATCGCCGGGACGCTGGTCAGCGCGCTGGCGATCGGACTGCTGAAGCGGCCGCTGGCGGCGGCGCAACCGAAATAAGGGCTGCGCAACCGCAGTCGCCACGCGCGTGCGGCCTGCCTGGCAACACGTTTCCTCGGGAAGCGCGCAGCAATGGAAAATCTATGGTCAGCCCGATTTTTGCAAGCGAGGCGGTGTAGGCGTAAATTGGGCTTGCTCAAATCTATTCGGAGTCAGTTGGGGCTAGGCCCCCCGCTCCATGATGAGAGTCGCGCCCGGCAAACCTAAAAAGCCCCTCAGCATCGCGGTGCTGGATTTCATGTCAGGTTTCTTGCCAGGCCGTTGAGCCGTTTATGTCTTCACGTACTCGCGTCGCAAAACCAGGAAGTGACTGCGTAAAACGGTGATGAAGGTCAGGCTGGCGCTACAGTCTGCTCACTTCGGTAGTTCGTTCCATTGGCGAGGATGGCCCAGGCGATCCTCGCCAATTTATTGGCCAGCGCACAAGCGACCACGTTCGAGTGACGTCGGGCCTGCAGCTCGCGCACCCAGGCGCCTAGCCGGTCGGTTCGTCGCTCCACGTGTCGCATGATCGCGCGAGCGCCCTGTACCAACAATCGTCTAAGGTTCTTGTCGCCCCGTTTGCTGATGCCCAGGAGCGTGGGTTTGCCGCCCGTGCTGTACTGGCGAGGCACCAAGCCTACCGAAGCGGCGAACTGGCGCGCCGAACCAAATTGCCGCGCATCGCCCAGCTCAGTCATCAGCACGCTAGCAGTGATTGGCCCGATGCCGGGGATCTGAAGCAGCCGCTGGCTGCGTTCATCCTCGCGCAGCTGTAGACACAGCTCACGCTCAATCTGGCCTACCTGCTCATCCAGATACTGAAAGTGCGATCGCAGCCGCTCCAGCAGCGCGCCTAGTTGGGGCGGCAGCGCGTGTTCGGCCAGAACCGCTGGCAAGCGTCGCAGAATCGCCTGACCACGAGGCAGGCTGATGCCAAACTCCAGCAAAAAGGCGTGCACCTGGTTGATCACGCCCGTGCGCTGAGCGACCAGTGATTCACGCACCCGATGCAGGGCAGAGACGGTCTGCTGAGCCTGATTGCGCACGCTCACGAACCGCATGCTCGGGCGCGAGGCCGCCTCGCAGATCGCCTGGGCATCGGCGAAGTCATTCTTGTTGCCCTGTACGAAGGGGCGCACGAACTGGGGGGAAATGAGCTTGGCCTGGTGGCCCAGTTCTTCGATGCGGCGCGCCATCCAGTGCGCGCCGGCGCAGGCCTCCATCACCACTGTGCTGCGCGGTGTGTTGCCCAGTAACTTGAACAGATCCTGGCGCGAGCACTTCTTGCGAAACATCATCCTGCCGGCCGCGTCCTGCCCATGCAGATGGAAGCTGTGTTTGCCCAGATCGATGCCAATCAGCGTGACGGTGCTCATGAGAGGTCTCCCAAAAAGAACAATCCCCACTCAGCGTACCGCTTCGTGGGGATCGGGCTGACCATCTCATTAGCCCCCGATGAACGGGGGCTTTTCACATCAAGACCGGCGCGAAGCCGAGCCGCAACGCGGCCCGGCCGGCGTTCAGCCCTTCAGCGGGTGACGCAGGACGATGGTCTCGTTGCGGTCCGGGCCGGTCGACACCAGGTCGATGGGCACGCCGCAGACTTCGGCCACGCGTTCCAGGTAGCGGCGGGCGGCGGCCGGCAGCTTGTCGTACTCGGTGATGCCGACGGTGGATTCGCTCCAGCCCGGCAGCTCTTCCAGCACCGGTTGCGCCTGGGCCACGGCATGCGCGCCGTAGGGCAGCACGTCGCGGAATTCGCCGTTGACGCGGTAGCCGACGCCCAGCTGGATGGTTTCCAGACCGTCGAGCACGTCCAGCTTGGTGATGCACAGGCCGGAAATGCCGTTCAGGCGCACCGAGCGCTTGAGCGCGGCGCCGTCGAACCAGCCGCAGCGACGCGGACGGCCCGTGACGGAGCCGAATTCCTTGCCGATGGTGGCCAGGCGGGTGCCGATCTCGTCGACCAGCTCGGTCGGGAACGGGCCCGAGCCCACGCGGGTCGTGTAGGCCTTGGTGATGCCCAGCACGTAGTCGAGCGACTGCGGACCGACGCCGGCGCCGGCCGAGGCCGCGCCCGCCAGGCAGTTGCTGCTGGTGACGTAGGGGTAGGTGCCGTGGTCCACGTCCAACAGCGCGCCCTGCGCGCCTTCGAACAGCAGGCGCTTGCCTTCCTGTTGCATGGCGTACAGGTTGCTGGACACGTCCTTGACCATGGGGGCGATGGCCGGAGCCAGCGCCATGGCCTGATCGCGCACTTCGTTGGCCGAGACGGCCTCGGCGCCCAGGTACTTGGTCAGCACGAAGTTGTGGTAATCCAGCACCTCGGCGAGCTTCTCGTCGAACAGCGAGGGATTGAACAGGTCCTGCACGCGGATGGCGCGGCGGGCGACCTTGTCTTCGTAGGCCGGACCGATGCCGCGGCCGGTGGTGCCGATCTTGCCGTCACCCTTGCGCGCTTCGCGCGCCTTGTCCACGGCCACGTGGTACGGCAGGATCAGCGGGCAGACCTCGGAGATCTGCAGGCGCGAACGCACGTCCAGGCCGGCGGCCTCGAGCTCTTCGATTTCCTTGAGCAGGGCCTCGGGCGACAGCACCACGCCATTGCCGATGAAGCAGGTCACGCCGGGATGCATGATGCCCGACGGGATCAGGCGCAGAATCGTCTTCTGGCCGTTGATCCACAGCGTATGGCCGGCGTTGTGGCCGCCCTGGAAGCGGACCACGCCCTGGACGGACTCCGCCAGCCAATCGACGATCTTGCCCTTGCCCTCGTCACCCCACTGGGTGCCGATCACGACTACGTTCTTGCTCATGTTACGAATCAATATCGAGTTTCTCGGGAAATCCGGAAATCTCCCCGCGGCCCTCTTGTCGCCAAGAGGGGGTTAGTCACAGCGTTCTGACCGTCCAGGCGCCATCCTGCAGCGCCAGCTCGCGATCGCAAACGAATTCGTCCTGATCCTGCTCGTGACCGGGCAATACCTGAACGACGATTTCCCCCGACCGGCGCAGGCGGCGCACCGCCTCGGTCAGGGCGGGCTCCTGGCCCCAGGGCGCGCGCACCGCGCGAGCCCGTTCCGCCGGCGGCAGACCGGCCGCCAGCTTGCGTAAATCGAGGCTGAAGCCGGTGGCCGGACGCGCGCGGCCGAAAGCCCGGCTGACGTCGTCGTAACGGCCGCCGGAAACCAGCGCATCGCGCCAGCCTTCAGCGTAGAGCGCGAACTTCACGCCCGAGTGATAGCCATAGCCGCCAACATCGGCCAGGTCGATGCTGAATGCCGTGTCGGGCATCGCATCGGTCAGCGCCTGCAGCGCGTCCAGCGCCGCCGCCACGCCGGGCAACAGCGGCAGTTCGCGGCGCGCCTGCTTCAGCACCTCGGGCCCGCCGTACAGGTTGGGCAGCAGGCGCAGCGCGTTGAGCGTCTCGTCGCGCAGGCCGGGCGCGCGCCTGGCCAGTTCGACCAGGCCGGGCACGTCCTTCTCGCGCAGCAGCGGGAACAGCGCTTCCGACAGGCTCTCGGCCACCGGATCCGATTCCAGGATGGCCCGCAGCACGCCGGGATGACAGAGGTCCAGGCGCGGATTGCGCACGCCGGCGATGGCGACGGTCTCCAGGACCAGCTGGATGATTTCCAGGTCAGCCTCGAAGCCGGCATGGCCGTAGATCTCGGCGCCGATCTGCAGCAGCTCGCGGCTGGACAGCAGGTCCGCCGGGCGAGCGTGCAGCACGTTGCCGCAATAACACAGGCGGGTCACGCCGGCGCGGTTCAGCAGGTGGGCGTCGATGCGCGTCACTTGCGGGGTCATGTCCGCCCGCACGCCCAGCGTGCGGCCCGAAAGCTGGTCGATCAGCTTGCAGGTGCGCAGATCCAGATCGCTGCCGGTGCCCGACAGCAATGAATCGATGTATTCGACCAGGGGCGGCGCGACCAGCTCGAAACCGTAAGTGCGATACAGATCGAGAAGTTCGCGGCGCAGTTCCTCGATGCGCCGGGCCTCGGCCGGAAGTACGTCGGCGAGGCTCTCGGGCAGCAACCAGTTACCCATGAGTGTTTCCCTGAAGAACGCCTAGTGATGCGTGGGCGTCGCCCAAACGAAAAGCGGCTGAGGGGCGTAAGCCCGCTCAGCCGCTGCGGAATGTTTTCTAGCTTACGCGGTATTGTACATGGTTCAGCGACGCGCGCCAGCCGCCCCGCACCGAGGCTCAAGCCGTCCCCGATTCCCGACCCGATCTGCGCGGGCCGCAAAGCAAAAGCCCCTTGGCGAGCCAAGGGGCTTTTGCCGGCCGGGGGCCGTGCGGGCTTACTTGGCCGGCACGGTCACCGGCGCCAGGGCCGCGCCCGGATCCTTCATGAACTGGAAGAAGCTGGAGCTGGGGTCGACCACCAGCACGTCGCCCGGCTTCGAGAACGAAGCGCGGTAGGCTTCCAGGCTCTTGTAGTACGTGTAGAACTGCGGGTTCTTGCCATAGGCCTGTGCATAGATCGATGCCGCCGCGGCATCGCCCTCGCCCATGACGCCCTGCGCCTTGGCATAGGCTTGGGCCACGATGACCTCGCGCTGGCGGTCGGCTTCGGCGCGGATCTTCTCGCCCTCGGCCGCGCCGATCGAGCGCAGCTCGTTGGCCACGCGGGTACGCTCGGCTTCCATGCGGCGATACACCGACTCGGAGATCTCGGGCGCGAACTCGATGCGGCGCAGGCGCACGTCGACGACCTGCACGCCCAGCGGCTCGGCGCGCTTGGCCACGTTGGTCAGGATTTCGGCCATGACCTTGTCGCGCTCGGACGAAACGACGTCACGCACGGTGCGCACGTTGACCGAAGCGTTCAGCGCGTCGCGGATCTGCGCCTGCAGGCGTTCCTGCGCGGCGCGTTCGTTGCCGCCGAAGGTCACGTAGTACAGGCGGGGATCCGCGATGCGCCACTTGACGTAGGAGTCGATCAGCAGGTTCTTCTTTTCGGAAGTCTGGATGCGCTCGGCGTCGTTGGTTTCGATGGTCAGGATGCGCTTGTCCAGCGTCACCACGTTCTGGAACGGCGGCGGCGCCTTGAAGTACAGGCCCGGTTCGCTGATGACCTTGCGCACTTCGCCCAGCGAGAACACCAGGGCGTAGTCACGCTCGCGCACCACGAAGACGCAGGAAGAAAGGGCGGCCAGCACGATGAGCAGGCCGACCAGGATAGGCATGAGACGTTGCATGATCAGTGGTCCTCCGGATTAACGCGACGCACGGTCGCGAGGCAGCGTGTTGCTATTGCTGCTGCCGGAAGATGGCGCGGCCGGCACGGCGCCGCTGCGCAGCGGCGGCTGGGACGGCGGATTGACCAGCGAGGACGAAGCCGAGCCGGCGGCAGCGGCGGACTTGGCGGCGTCCTGGGCGGCCAGGTGCATGATCTTGTCCAGGGGCAGATACAACATGTTGTTGTTGCTCTTGGTATCGACCATGACCTTGCTGGCGCGCGTGAAGATCTCCTGCATGCTCTCCAGGTACATGCGCTGGCGCATGACCGCCGGCGCCTTCTCGTATTCGCCCAGGATGCTGGTGAAGCGCGCGGTATTACCCTGCGCATCGCCGATCACCTTGGCCTTGTAGCCCTCGGCCTGCTCCTGCATGCGCGAGGCCTGACCGCTGGCCAGCGGCACGACCTGGTTGGCGTAGGCCTGGCCTTCGTTGATCTGGCGCTCGCGGTCCTGGCCAGCCTTGACGGCGTCGTCGAACGCGGCCTGCACCTGCTCGGGCGGCTGCACGTTCTGGATGGCCACGGTGCTGACCTGGATGCCGGTCTGGTAGCGATCCAGGATCTGCTGCATCAGCGCCTGAACCTGACTGGCCACGGTGGTCCGGCCTTCGTACAGCACGAAGTCCATGGTCTGCTTGCCGACGATCTCGCGCATCGCGGTCTCGGAGGCCTGGCGCACGGACTCGTCCGGGTCACGGGTCATGAACAGGTAATCGGGCGCGCCGTCGGCGCGCAGGCGGTACTGAACGACGAACTGCATATCGACGATGTTCTCGTCCGTCGTGAGCATCAGCGCCTCGGGCAGCACCTTGTTGCGCGCGCCGCCGCGGAAACCGACTTCGAACGTGCGCAGCTGCGACACGTTGACGGTTTCATGGCTCTGGATGGGATACGGCAGGCGCCACTGGAAGCCGGCTTGCGATGTGCTCTTGTATTTGCCAAACTGGGTCACTACCGCGACCTGGCCTTCCTGCACGATGTAGAAGCCGCTGGCCGCCCAGACGCCGATCGCGACCAGGGCAATGACGCCCAGGCCGATGCGGGCGCCGCGCGGCGAAGGCGGCTGCATGCCGCCACGGTTGCCAGGACGGTTGTTTCCCCCGCCGCCCTTGCGCCCGAACAGCGAGCCGATGCGATTATTGAAATCGCGCCAAACCTCGTCCAGGTCGGGCGGACCATCGCCTCCGTTTTGCGGCCGCTTGGGCGGCGGCTCGGAGCCGTTGTTGTTGCCACGACCCCAGCCGGGGTCATTCAGATTGAATAGTTTGGAAATTCGAGGCATTGTTTCCCACAATCTGTCCGATCTCTGCAATTGCCCCGCGCAACGCATCCAGACCGGCGCGCTCGGTGGCGCTTACAAATACTCGCGCAATCGTACCATGGGCGTCGCGCTCCACTCGCGGCTCCAGTCCGGCCCTGTCGATCTTGTTATATACAAGAATGGTCGGGATGGCGGCGGCGCCGATTTCTGCCAGCACCTTGTTCACTTCGAATATCTGCTCATCGCGCTGGGGACTGGCCGCGTCCACCACGTGCAGCAGCAGGTCCGCGTGCACGGTTTCCTCCAGCGTGGCGCGGAACGCGGCGATCAGGCCGTGCGGCAGGTCGCGGATGAAGCCCACCGTGTCGGACACCACGACCGAGCCTGCGCCTTCGATCCAGATCCGCCGCGTGGTGGTGTCCAGCGTGGCGAACAGCTGGTCGGCCGCGTAGCTGTCGGCGCGAGTCAGTGCATTGAACAGCGTGGACTTGCCGGCGTTGGTATAGCCCACCAGCGACACCGACAGCGCGCCGCCCCGGGCTCGGGCGCGGCGCTGCGTGACGCGCTGGCGCTCGACCTTGTCCAGGCGCTCGCGCAGCACCTTGACCTTGGCGCCGATCATGCGGCGGTCCATTTCCAGCTGCGATTCGCCGGGACCGCGCATGCCAATGCCGCCGCGCTGACGCTCCAGGTGGCTCCACATGCGCGTCAGGCGCGTGGCCAGATGCTGCAGCTGGGCCAGCTCGACCTGCAGCTTGCCTTCGTGGCTCTTGGCGCGCAGCGCGAAGATATCCAGGATCAACGCGACCCGGTCGACCACGCGCAGGTTGAACAGCCGTTCCAGGTTGCGCTGCTGGGCCGGCGACAGGGGCTGGTCGAACAGCACGATGTCGGCCAGCAGGGCCTGGGCCATGCCCACGCCCTCGTCCGCCTTGCCCGAGCCGATGAAGAACTTGGCGTCGGGGCGGTCGCGCCGCGCCGTCAGCGTGCCGACGATTTCGGCGCCGGCGCCCTTGGCCAGCATGGCGAATTCCTCGGCATGGGCAAGGAAATCCGGGTCCCCGAGGTCGACGCTGATGATCAGTGCGCGCATACATGCACCATTTTGAAGCCCGAAACCAAACCAGGGCGCGACAGCGGGCGCCTGTATTCCCCTGAAACGGGAATTTCGTCCTGGCGACGAAAATGCCCGCCGACGTGGACCGTCAGGCGGGCAATAAAAGGTAAAGCGGCCGGAGCAGGTTTATTCAGCGGGGACTTCCACCTGGAAATTCACGGCGCGGGCCGGGACCACGGTGGAAATGGCATGCTTGTAAACCATTTGGGTGACCGTATTGCGCAGCAGCACCACATACTGGTCGAAGGATTCGATTTGCCCTTGAAGCTTGATGCCGTTCACCAGGTAGATCGACACGGGCACATGGTCCTTGCGCAGCGTGTTCAGGAACGGATCTTGCAGAGTTTGCCCTTTATTGCTCATTGGCCAGGCTCCATTTGTTTGTTATTTAAGTGGCGGCGCGCTGAAAATGTTGGTGGCGCGCACCGAAATACGTACTCTACAGGGTTTTCCCGGCCCGTGCTACTTGCGCCACGCACAAAGTGGCACAAGAGATTTCCGGCCGGAAAAACATCCTTGGCGAGGCCATCAGCGGGCGTTCAGGATGTCCGCCAGCGCGGCCAGCAACAGCCCTGTCTGCTCGTCCGTGCCGACGGTGATGCGCAGGAATTGCTCGATGCGCGGCTGCCGGAAATGGCGCACGATGATGCCGCGCTCGCGCAGCGCGGCGGCCAGCGCCGCCGCGTCGTGGCCCGGGTGGCGGGCGAAGACGAAGTTCGCCGCCGAAGGCAGCACGTCGAATCCCAGCGCGCCGAGCCCCCGCGCCATGTCCTGGCGGGTCTTGATCACCGCCTGGCGCGTGCGCTCGAAGTATTCGCGGTCCTGCAGCGCGGCGATCGCGCCGGCCGAGGCCAGCCGGTCGATGGGGTAGGAATTGAAACTATTCTTGACCCGCTCCAGCCCGTCGATCAGCTCGCGACTGCCGACGGCGAAACCCACCCGCAACCCCGCCAGCGAACGCGACTTGGACAGGGTCTGGACCACCAGCACATTGTCGTGCCGCGCGATCAACGGAATGGCCGATTCGCCGCCGAAATCGACATAGGCCTCGTCCACCACCACAACCGCGTCGGGATTGCCGGCCGCGATGCGTTCGATGTCGCCCACGGCCAGCGCCCGACCCGTGGGCGCGTTCGGATTGGGGAAGATGATGGCGCCCGCCGGCCCATTGCGGCCTGGCAGGTAGTCTTCCGGATCGATGCGGAAATCGTCGGTCAGCGGCACCGTTTCATAGTCGATGCCGTACAAGCCGCAGTAGACCGGATAGAAGCTGTAGCTGATGTCAGGAAAGCGCAGCGGACGCGGATGCTTGAGCAGCGCCAGGAACACGTGCGCCAGCACCTCGTCGGAGCCATTGCCCACGAAGACCTGGTCCGGGCGCACGCCGCAGTTGTCGGCAATGGCCTGGCGCAGGCTGTCGGAAGACGGATCCGGGTAGAGCTTGAGCGTATCGTCGCAGGCGCCGCGTATGGCCTCGAGCACCCTGGGCGACGGCCCGTAGGGATGCTCGTTGGTATTGAGCTTGACCAGATTCCGAAGCTTGGGCTGCTCGCCCGGCACGTAGGGGCTCAACGTCCCCACCACGGGGCTCCAGAATCTGCTCATGGGGTCAATCTTCCTGCGCGTAAGGATTGTGCGATGACTTGAATTCGATCCGCAGCGGCGTGCCGGCCAGGTCGAAGGCGTTGCGGAAACGCGTTTCCAGGTAGCGCCGGTAGGAATCCGGCACCGCATCCAGCGCGTTGCCGTGGATGACGACCAGCGGCGGGTTCTGGCCGCCCTGGTGCGCGTAGCGCATCTTGGGGCGGAAGATGCCCTTGCGGGGCGGCGGCTGCTGCTCGACCGCGGCCTGCAGCTCGCGGGTGAGCTTGGGCGTGGACAGCTTGGCGAAGGCGGCGCTGTGGGCGGCGTTGATGGACTTGAGCAGCGGCCGCATGCCCTGTGCACGCAACGCCGAAATCGTGTGCATGCGGGCGAAGGACAGGAAGCGCAGCTTGCGCTGGAACTCGCGCTCGATGCGTTCCTTCTGGTCGGCGTCCAGGCCATCCCATTTGTTGATGGCGACCACCACCGCGCGGCCCGTCTCCAGCACGAAGCCCGCGATGTGGGCGTCCTGCTCGGAGATTTCGGTCTGCGCGTCCAGCATCAGCAGGACCACGTTGCTGGCCTCGATGGCCTGCAGGGTCTTGATGACCGAGAACTTCTCGACCGCCTCGAACACCTTGCCGCGCTTGCGCAGGCCGGCCGTGTCGATCAGCGTGTAGCGGCGGCCGTCGCGCTCGAAGTCGATTTCGATGGCGTCGCGCGTGGTGCCCGGCATGTCGAACGCGATGACGCGCTCTTCGCCCATCAGCGTGTTGATGAGCGTGGACTTGCCGACGTTGGGACGGCCGACGATGGCCAGCTTGATGCGGTGATCGTGCGGGCCTTCCTCGACGGGCTCTTCCTCGACCGGCGGCGCCAGGTCCTTCAGCGCCAGCTCGATCAGGTCGACGATGCCATCGCCGTGCGCTGCCGAAATCGCATACGGCTGGCCCAGGCCCAGTTCGTGGAACTCGGCCACGGCGGCGCCGGATCCCATGCCCTCGGCCTTGTTGACCGCCAGCAGCACGCGCTGCTGGCCGGATTTGCGCAGCAGTTGGGCGATCTCGTGGTCATGGGCGTTGAGGCCGGCTCGCGCGTCCACCAGGAACACGACCACGTCGGCCTCGGCGATGGCCTGCCGGGTCTGGCGCGCCATTTCCAGCAGGATGCCGTCCTTGGCCACCGGCTCGAAGCCGCCCGTGTCGATCGCGATGAACGGGATCTCGCCCACCCTGCCCTCGCCATAGTGGCGATCGCGGGTCAGGCCGGAATAATCGGCCACCAGCGCGGCGCGCGATCGCGTCAGGCGGTTGAAAAGGGTCGACTTCCCCACATTGGGGCGGCCGACCAGGGCGACGACAGGCTTGAAAGACACGGTAAGGGCTTTTGTTCTATGGGTTTCAGTTGGAGCCGATCAGGGCAAGGTTGCCATTGCCCGTCTGGATCAGCACGCCTTGCGACGTGGTCTGCGGCGGCGAGACGATCGCTCCGCCGCCCACCGACAGGCGCGCCATCAGGCTGCCGTCGCTGCGCGACAGGAAGTGCACGTAACCGTCCAGGTCGCCGACGGCGAGCGCGCCGCCGAGCAGGGCCGGCGCGGTCAGCTGGCGGTTCTTCAGCGCGGCCTGCTTCCAGACGTTGCCGCCATTGTCCAGCGCGAAGGCGCTGACCACGCTGTTCTGGTCGGACGCGTAGGCGAAGCGCTCATCCAGGCTCATGCCGCTGACGCTGGAGAAGTCCTTGGCCCAGATCGGACGGCCGCCGGCCGTCACGTCAAAGCATACGATACGCCCTTGGTAGGCAACCGCGCAAAGCAGGTTGCCGGCGATGCGGGGCGAGCCCACCACGTCGGTCAGGCGTTCCAGGTCGCTGGCGCCGCGCGGCGTGGCCACGGTGCCTTCCCACTGGACGTTGCCGCTGTCGGAGGCGATGGCCATGAGCTTGCCGCCGGGCAGGCCGGTGATGACCAGCCCCTCGGCCAGCACCATCTGGGCGGCGCTGCGCAGAGCCAGGGCCGGGCCGGGCCGCTGCACGCTCCAGAGGCGGTCGCCGCTGTTGGCGTCAAAGGCCTGGATGCGATAGTCGCCGCTGCGCACCACGACGATGCCGTAGCCCACCACGGGCGGAATCGTCACGTCGCTGGTGGCGCGGGCCTTCCACTTGACCTTGCCAGTATCGTCGAAGGCGATCACGTCGCCGTCGGGCGAAGCCACGGCCGTGGTCGTGCCGTCGCTGCCGACGCCGGCGGAGAGCTGCTTGGTCTCGGCGCGGACCTTCCAGATCTGGCGGCCGCTTTGCAGGTCGAACTTGCCGACCGAGCCGTCGGGCGTGGCGGCATAGACGGCGTCGTTGACGACGGCGGGCGCGAAGCCCAGGCCCGAGCCGCTGCCCACCGAAACGGACCAGACCTGACGCACCGACATGCCGGCCTTGTACTCGGTCAGGGGCGCCGGGTCGTAACGGCCGTCGTCCCGGGAAAACATGCCGCAACCGCCCAGGACCAGCAGGCCCGTCAGGCATACGGCGCCGCGCAGGGCACGGCCAGTGGCAAATTTACGCATTACAGTCAGGCTCCGCTCAGGGCATCCAGTTTCAATTGCACGACTTGGGTCAGCGGATTCGCGGTTCCCAGGCCATCGATGGCGCTTTGCCATGCGGCCCGCGCCTCGTCGCGCTTGCCCTGGGCAGCGAGGATATCGCCACGGCGGTCGGCGAACAAGGCCGCGAACGCGGGCGGCGGGCTGTTCAGCTGCGTCAGCGCGGCATCGTATTGCTTCTGGTCAAGCAGCAGACCCGCCAGGCGCAGGCGCGCGACGGACTGCATGGACGGGTTCTTGTTCTGGGCGGCCAGCCATTCGAGCTGCTCGCGCGCGCCGTCCGTATCCTTCTGGATCAGCAGGGCCTGGGCCGCCACCAGCGCGCCGCGGGCGGCGTAGCCGGTGGAGCCGTACTGCTCGCGCAGCGTGGCGGCGGCGGTCTTGATGCGCACGACCGAATCGGCGGTGCCCAGGCGCGCCGCGTCCTCAAGCGCCTCGAAGTAGCTCATGGCCTGGTTCGCGCGATGCGACTCATAGGCCTTCCAGCTCCACCAGCCGCCCCAGGCCAGGGCCACGGCGGCCACCAGCGAGATGACCACCGTGCCGTAGCGGGCCCACCAGGCCTTGATTGCGTCGAGTTTTTCCTGTTCTTCGAGATCGTATGCCATGCCTTAACCCTTGTTCTTCAATACGCTGGCCAACTCCGCCAGGGCAACCTGCCGCTGCTCGGCCTCGCCTTGCGCGTCGGCCCGCAGGAACTTGACGCTGGCGGTCCGCGCGGCCACTTCGTCGGCGCCAAGAATAACCGCAACCCGCGCGCCGCTGCCGTCGGCGCGCTTGAATTGGGATTTGAAGCTGGCCGCGCCCGCGTGCACGATCACCGACAGACCGGCGTCGCGCAGGTCCTCGCCGACCTGCGCGGCCAGGCGCTGGGCCTCTTCGCCCTGGTGCACCACGTATACCTCGCACTCGGGCTCGGCCTGGACCTCGACGCTCTGCTCCCACAGGTCCAGCAGGCGTTCCATGCCGATGGCGAAGCCCACAGCCGGCGCCGGCTTGCCGCCCAGCAGCTCGATCAGGCCGTCGTAGCGGCCGCCGCCGCACACCGTGCCCTGAGAGCCCAGGCGATCGGTCACCCACTCGAACACGGTCAGGTTGTAGTAGTCCAGCCCGCGCACCAGGCGCGGGTTCAGGCGGTATTCGATGCCGGCATCGGCCAGGCGCTGGCACACGCCGTCGAAGTGCGCGCGCGATTCCTCGCCCAGGAAATCGAACAGGCGCGGCGCGCTGTCGGCCATTTCCTGCATGGCGGGATTCTTGGTGTCCAGCACGCGCAGCGGATTGGTGTACATGCGGCGCTGGCCATCCTCGTCGAGGATGTCGCGGTGCTTTTCCAGGTGCTCGATCAACGCGGCGCGGTGCGCGGCGCGCTCGGCCGGCTGGCCCAGCGAATTCAATTCGAGCCGCACGTCGGTCAGGCCCAGCAGCTTCCACAGGCGGGCCAGCATGACGATGAGTTCAGCGTCCACGTCGGGACCGGCGAAGCCCAGCGCCTCGACGTCGATCTGGTGGAACTGGCGGTAGCGGCCGCGCTGCGGGCGCTCGTGGCGGAACACGGGGCCGATGGAATAGACGCGCTGCGGGCGATCGTAGAGCAGGTTGTGCTCGATGGATGCGCGCACGATGCCGGCCGTCATTTCCGGACGCATGGTCAGCGATTCGCCGTTGAGCGCGTCGGTGAAGGTGTACATCTCCTTCTCGACGATGTCGGTGACCTCGCCGATGCCGCGCGCGAACAGGCGCGTATGCTCAAGCACCGGCGTGCGCACGTTGCGATAGCCGTAGCCGCGCAGCCAGCTGCGCACGATTTCCTCGAATTGTTCCCAGCGGGCGCTGGCCCCCGGCAACAGGTCATTCATGCCGCGTATCGCGGCCACTTTCTGGAAAGCTTGAGTCATCTTGATCATGCCGTCCCGCGCGCCTGCCGGCGCACGCAACGACCCTACCCTTACTTTTAGTGAGAGGCGTGCGCGCCGTAACGGCGCGCGACGTAGTCTTCGACAATGGCCTGGAACTCTTCGGCGATGTGATCACCCTTGAGCGTGACCGTGCGCTCGCCGTCCACGAACACCGGCGCTGCGGGCACTTCACCCGTGCCCGGCAGGCTGATGCCGATGTCCGCGTGCCGGCTTTCGCCCGGCCCGTTGACCACACAGCCCATGACCGCGACGTTCATGTTCTCGACGCCCGGATACTGCGTGCGCCACAGAGGCATCTGCCGTCGCAGATAGGACTGGATGCTGTCGGCCAGCTCCTGGAAGAACGTGCTGCTGGTGCGGCCGCAACCCGGGCAGGCCACCACCAGCGGCGTGAATGCGCGCAGACCCATGGTCTGCAGGATTTCCTGCGCCACCACGGCCTCGCGGCTGCGGTCGCCGCCCGGCTCGGGCGTCAGCGAAATGCGGATGGTGTCGCCGATGCCCTGCTGCAACAGCACGGCCAGCGCCGCCGTCGAGGCCACGATGCCCTTGCTGCCCATGCCGGCCTCGGTCAGGCCCAGGTGCAGCGGATAGTCGCAACGGGCGGACAGATCACGATAGACGGCGATCAGGTCCTGCACATGGCTGACCTTGCAAGACAGGATGATGGCATCGCGGCGCAGGCCCAGCTCTTCCGCGCGCTGCGCATTGCTGATGGCGGACACGACCAGCGCGTCGCGCATCACCGCCTGAGCCTCCCAGGGCACCGCGCGCTGGTTGTTCTCGTCCATCTTGCGGGCCATCAGCTCGTGGTCCAGGCTGCCCCAGTTCACGCCGATGCGCACCGGCTTGTCGTAGCGGCAGGCAACCTCGATCATCTGCGCGAAATTGTCGTCGCGGCGCTTGCCGCCACCCATGTTGCCCGGATTGATCCGGTACTTGGACAGGGCCTGCGCGCATTCCGGGAACTGCGTCAGCAGCTTGTGGCCGTTGTAGTGGAAGTCGCCCACCAGCGGCACGTCCACGCCCATGCGGTCGAGCTGCTCTCGGATGGCCGCGACTTCACGGGCGGCTTCCGGCGTGTTGACCGTGATCCGCACCATTTCGGAACCGGCCAGCGCCAGTTCCTTGACCTGGATCGCGGTGGCGATGGCGTCGGCGGTGTCGGTATTGGTCATGGACTGGACCACCACCGGCGCACTGCCGCCGATCGTCACCACGCGCTCGCCCCACTTCACGTCCACTGAACGCGTGGCGCGGCGCGGCGCGGCTCCCACATCGGGAGGCGGCGCATCCTGGCAAGGCAGAGAGGATTCTTGCATCGGGGAAACCGGGTTTACTTGGACAGCTTGGGGAGCCAGTCGAACGCCAGCCAATGCTGGGGCAGCCAGCCCTGCCAGAACGCATAGGCCACGCCGGCGGCCAGCACCAGCACGATGGCGATCAGCCAGCCCCAGGACGCCGACGAGGAACGCTCGTCGTCGGCCCCGGACTGGGGAATGGAATGCGCGGAATGCAGCGCGCCCGGGCTGAGCTTGACCGGCCCGGTGACGCGTTCCTTGGGATCGAGCGACTCGACGATGGCCTGCGAGTCCGCGCCAAGCAGACGCGCATAGTTGCGGATCAGGCCGCGCAGCGACACGCCCGAGGGCAGGTCGGCCCATTGCTCGTTTTCAAGGGCTTCGATCTGACGGGCGGAGAACTTGATCCGGCTGGACACTTCGTCCACCGACCAGCCCTTGGATTCGCGCAGCGCGCGCAGCGCCGAGCCGATCTTTCCAGTACCGGCCGCGGACGTCTCGGACACCGCTGCGGAAGCCAATTCCTGCGTCATGCATGCACCTGTTTAATTGGTATGGTCTGGCGCTGTGCGGCGTTGCGCTCGGTGATCCGGGTGCGGTCGCGCACTTCCCCGGCCAGTTGGCCGCAAGCGGCATCAATGTCGTCTCCCCGTGTCTTGCGCACCGTCGTGACGATGCCCGCGTCCATCAGGCGCTGCGCGAAGACTTTCACACGCGCCGAAGGCGAGCGCTTCAGGCCCGACTCGGGGAAAGGGTTGAACGGGATCAGGTTGAGCTTGCAGCGCACCAGTCGTGCAAGCTGGATCAATTCCTTGGCGTGCTGGTCGGTGTCATTGATGCCGTCCAGCATGCAGTATTCAAAAGTGATGAAGTCGCGCGGCGCATGCGCCAGATAGCGCTCGCAAGCGGCCAGCAGCTCCTTCAACGGGTATTTCTTGTTCAGCGGCACGAGTTCGTCGCGCAGCGCGTCGTTGGGCGCGTGCAGCGACACGGCCAGCGCCACCGGACAGTCCTGCGACAGGCGGTCCATCATGGGAACCACGCCCGAGGTCGACACGGTGACGCGGCGGCGCGACAGGCCGTAGGCGTTGTCGTCCAACATGAGGCGCAGCGCCGGCAGGACCTGGTCGTAGTTGAGCAGAGGCTCGCCCATGCCCATCATGACGACGTTGCTGACCACGCGGGTGTCTTCGGATGCCTTGGCGCTTTCCAGGCGCGCCGTGCCGATATTGGCCTCGAGCACGCGCTTGGCCCACCACAGCTGGCCGATGATCTCGCTGGTCTTCAGGTTGCGGTTGAAGCCCTGGTGTCCGGTCGAGCAGAAACGGCAGTTCACCACACAGCCGGCCTGGCTGGAGATGCACAGCGTGCCGCGATCGTCTTCGGGGATGAAGACCGTCTCGATGGCGTTGCCCTGCCCCACGTCGAACAGCCACTTGCGCGTGCCGTCGGACGAACGCTGCTCGGTATTGACCGGCAGGGCCTCGATGCGGCAGCGCTCGGCCAACTGGCCCCGGAACTCGCGGGCCAGGTCGGTCATGGCGTCGAACGAATCGGCGCCGCGCTGGTGCATCCAGCGCTGCAGCTGGCGGGCGCGAAACGGCTTGCCCCCCCATTGCCCGACGAGTTCGGACAGGGCGGCGCCATCAAGCCCCAGCAGATTGATTCGTTCGACGGATTCCATGACCTGGCAAAGCTAAAAAACGATTACGGCGTTTCCGCGAGAATCAACGGCTGTGGATGTTGATTTCGGGGAAGAAGAAGGCGACTTCGACAGCGGCCGTTTCCGGAGCGTCGGAGCCGTGCACGGCGTTGGCGTCGATGCTGTCGGCGAAATCGGCGCGGATGGTGCCCGGGGCGGCCTTCTTGGGGTCGGTGGCGCCCATCAGGTCACGGTTCTTCTGGATGGCTTCTTCGCCTTCCAGCACTTGCACGAACACGGGGCCCGAGACCATGAAGTCGACCAGGTCCTTGAAGAAGGGGCGTTCTTTGTGCACGGCGTAGAAGCGCTCGGCATCGGCGCGCGACAGCTGTTGCAGGCGGGCGGCGATGACCTTCAGGCCGGCTTGCTCGAAGCGGGCGACGATCTGGCCGATGACGTTCTTGGCGACGGCGTCGGGCTTGATGATCGAGAGGGTGCGTTGGATGGACATGGAGAACTCCGAAAACTGGTTTCTGACTGGTTTCTGATTAATTGCCCGGCATGGTTCCGCGCCTGTCGGTTTCACCCTTCAGGCGCCGTCGCGCTGCCTGCGCGCAAGCGGTCCGGAACGCATCACCGTTCCAGGCCGGCCCGTACCACACGGCCGAGGCAGGATTCGACACTGCCCACCTATGTCCATCCCATGCCGGCCTGCGCCGATATCCCGCCAGGCCGCCGGCATTCCGTCTGAGGGAATCCGCCGGCCCGCGGCCCTGCCGAAGTAATGGTCCGGCAATGCCCAACGGACGCGCTGGACGGCATGTTCTGAAATCTCACCGCGTTTTCATTGAAGTTTCAATATGAACTTTTTCAATGAATCCTCAATGAATTCAGGGACTTCCAAAAGGTTTACAGTAACCCGGTATTCTAACACGGCGAGAAGACCGCATTACATCTTAAAATGATCGGTTTGCTGCCCGCCTCCATCGACCGGGCCACCTGTCTGCCGGAACCCTGCAATGACCCAAGCCGCAACCCCGAACGCCGCCGCTGGCGCCACCGAATCCCCGGAGCTTTCCAAGAGCTTCGAACCCGCCGAACTCGAATCCCGCTGGTACGCGGAATGGGAGAAGCGCGGATATTTCACGGCCGGCCAGCACGTAAAAACGGGGTCGGAAGCCACGCCCTATGTGATCCAGTTCCCGCCGCCCAACGTGACGGGCACACTGCACATGGGCCATGCCTTCAACCAGACCATCATGGACGGCCTGGTGCGCTACCACCGCATGTCGGGCAACGACACCGTGTTCATTCCCGGCACCGACCACGCCGGCATCGCCACGCAGATCGTCGTTGAAAGACAGCTCGACGCCCAAAAGGTTTCGCGCCACGACCTGGGCCGCGAGAAGTTCGTCGAAAAAGTCTGGGAATGGAAGGAAAAGTCCGGCAGCACGATCACCGGACAGGTCCGCCGCCTGGGCGCGTCCGCCGACTGGCCGCGCGAGTACTTCACCATGGACGAGCGCATGTCGCGCGGCGTGGTCGAGACCTTCGTGCGCCTGCATAAACAGGGCCTGATCTACCGCGGCAAGCGCCTGGTCAACTGGGATCCCAAGCTGCTGACGGCCGTGTCCGACCTGGAAGTGGTGTCCGAGGAAACCGACGGCCACATGTGGCACATCCTCTACCCCTTCGTCGACGGCCCGCAGACCATCACCGACAAGGACGGCCAGAGCGTCACGCTGCGCGGCCTGACCATCGCCACCACGCGCCCCGAGACCATGCTGGCCGACGGCGCGCTCTGCGTGCATCCGGAAGACCCGCGCTACAAGCACCTGGTCGGCAAGCTGGTCGAGCTGCCGCTGTGCGACCGCAACATCCCCATCATCGCCGACGATTTCGTCGACCCCGAATTCGGCACCGGCTGCGTCAAGATCACTGGCGCGCACGACTTCAACGACTACGCCTGCGCGCTGCGCCACGATCTGCCCATGATCGTGATCTTCACGCTGGACGCCCACATCAACGAGAACGGCCCCAAGCAATTCCAGGGCATGGAGCGCTACGAGGCCCGCAAGGCAGTGGTCGCCCAGTTGGAAGCCGAGCAGTTCCTGGTCAAGGTCGAGCCGCACAAGATGATGCAGCCCAAGGGCGACCGCACCGGCGTGGTGCTGGAACCCATGCTGACCGACCAGTGGTTCGTCGCCATGAGCAAGCCGGCGCCCGAAGGCACGCTGAACCCGGGCAAGAGCATCACCCAGGTGGCGCTGGAAGTCGTGGCCGACGGCCGCATCCAGTTCTACCCCGACAACTGGACCACCATCTACAACCAGTGGCTCAACAACATCCAGGACTGGTGCATCTCGCGCCAGCTGTGGTGGGGCCACCAGATCCCCGCCTGGTACTCGGAAGACGGCCAGGTGTTCGTCGCCCACAACGAGGCCGAAGCCATCGAACAGGCCCGCGCCGCCGGCGTGACCGGCGCGCTGACGCGCGACCCCGACGTGCTCGATACCTGGTTCTCGTCCGGCCTGGTGCCCTTCACCACGCTGGGCTGGCCCGAGAACACGCCGGACCTGCAGCGCTACCTGCCGTCCAGCGTGCTGGTCACGGGCTTCGACATCATCTTCTTCTGGGTCGCCCGCATGGTCATGCTGACCACGCACATGACCGGCCAGATCCCGTTCAAGCACGTCTACGTGCACGGCCTGATCCGCGACGCGGACGGCCAGAAGATGAGCAAATCCAAGGGCAACACGCTGGACCCCGTGGACCTGATCGACGGCATCGACCTGGATGGGCTGGTGGCCAAGCGCACCTACGGCCTGATGAACCCCAAGCAGGCCGGCTCCATCGAGAAGGCCACGCGCCGCCAGTACCCGGACGGCATCCCCGCCTTCGGCACCGACGCGCTGCGCTTCACCATGGCCGCCTATGCCACGCTGGGCCGCAACATCAACTTCGACCTGAAGCGCTGCGAGGGCTACCGTAACTTCTGCAACAAGCTCTGGAACGCCACCCGCTTCGTGCTGATGAACACCGAGGGGCATGACCTGACGGGTTCGGACGCCGGCGAGACCTCGTTCGTCGACCGCTGGATCATCAGCCAGCTGCAGACGCTGGAAGCCGATGTGGCGCGCGGCTTCGCCGACTACCGCTTCGACAACGTCGCCAACGCGCTGTACCGCTACGTGTGGGACGAATACTGCGACTGGTACCTGGAGCTGGCCAAGGTCCAGATCCAGACCGGCACGCCCGCTCAGCAGCTGGGCACGCGCCGCACGCTGATCCGCGTGCTGGAAGCGGTGCTGCGCCTGGCGCACCCCATCATCCCCTTCATCACCGAGGAACTGTGGCAGACAGTCTCGGTGGTGGCCGGCAAGCGTCAGGCCGGCGTGCCCGGCAGCGTCAGCGTGCAGCCCTTCCCGGTCGCCAACCCCGCCGCCCAGGACGCGGCGGCGGAAGGCGACGTGGCCGAACTCAAGGCCCAGGTCGAGGCCGTGCGCGCGCTGCGCGGCGAGATGAGCCTGTCGCCGGCCCAGAAGGTGCCGCTGTGCGCCCAGGGCGAAGACCGGAACATGCTCAAGCGCAACGCGCCCTACCTGGCCGCGCTGGCCAAGCTGAGCCAGGTCGATGTGCTGGATGCCCTGCCCGATGCCGGCGCGCCGGTGCAGGTGGTCGGCGCCAGCCGCCTGATGCTGCACGTGGAGATCGACGTCGCCGCCGAACGCGTGCGCCTGGACAAGGAAATCGCCCGCCTGGAAGGCGAGATCACCAAGGCCAACGGCAAGCTGTCCAACGCCAGCTTCGTCGAACGCGCACCCGCCGCGGTCGTCGAGCAGGAAAAGGCCCGCGTCGCGCAATTCGGCGAAACGCTGCGCAAGGTGCAGGAACAGCGCGCCAAGCTGGGCGCCTGATCGTCGCGCAAGGCCCTGATGGCAAAAACCCCGGACGCAGGTCCGGGGTTTTTTATCGACCGTTCTTTACTGGCCGCTCTTGACCGTCCACATTTTTGGCGGGTTCTTGCCGGCGCCCGACCTCGCGATGAATGCACCGCGCAGCGCGCCAGGCAGCAACGCAATACGGCGGGTTCCAGCGGCCGGAACCAAGCCGTCGACTCAGCTGGCCTGGGACGGTTTGGATTTGCGGCGACGCGCCGGCCTGGGCGGATAGGGATCAGGCAGTCCGGCCAATGCCGCCAGATGGCGCTCATCGGCCTTGTCGAGCAGGCCGCGCGAACGGGCCGCCTCGATCAGCTCGGGTCGCCGGGCAGCCGTCAGTTCGAGCGAGCGCTCGCGCCGCCAGGCGGCGATGTGCGCATGGTGACCGCTGAGCAGCGGCGCGGGCACGGCCGCGCCCTCATAGACTTCCGGGCGCGTGTAATGCGGACTGTCCAGCAAGCCGGACAGCGTGTCGTTGAACGAATCCTGCAAGGCCGAGTCGCCATCGTTGAGCACGCCGGGCAGCAGGCGCACGGCGGCATCGATGACCGCCAGCGCGGCGATCTCGCCGCCGGACAGCACAAAGTCGCCCAGCGAGATTTCCTGGGTGACGCAACGTTCGATGAACCGCTGGTCAACGCCCTCGTAGCGGCCGCAGATCAGGATCAGCCCGTCGCTCGCGGCCAGGGCCTCGGCTCCGGCCTGGTCATAGCGGCGCCCCACCGGCGCCAGCAAGGCGACCGGCGCAGGCCCCAGCCCCTGGGCAGCCCGCGCCTGCTGGGCGGCGCTGACAGCCGCCTCCAGCGGAGCGGCCATCATCACCATGCCCGGACCGCCCCCATAGGGACGGTCGTCCACGGTGCGATGGACATCGTGCGTGAAGTCGCGGGGATTCCAGGCATGCAGGGACCACCGGCCCTGGGCGTGCGCCCGGCCGGTGACGCCGAGGTCGCGCACTACCCCGAACATTTCGGGAAAGAGCGTAACGACGTCGATACGCATCAGAGGTCCAGCGGCCAGTCGCTGTCAATGCGGCGAGCGGCGAGGTCCACGGAAAGAATGTGCGCGCGTACGAACGGAACGAGCATATCGGCAGGCTTGCCCTTGGCATTGAGGATGGCTTCGGGACCGTCGGCCCCTTCCCTCTGGCACAGGACCTTCAGCACGGCGTGGGCGCCGTTGTCGAAGACCTCGTCCACCACGCCGATCAGCGCGGGTTCGCCATTGGCGTTGGTATACAACGCGCAGCCTATCAGGTCGACCCAGTAGTATTCGTCTTCTTCGGGCGCGGGGAAGGACCCGCGCGAGGCCTGCACGGAAAATCCGCGCAAGGCTTCGGCCAGATCGCGATCGGCAATGCCCGCCAACTGCGCCACGACCGTGGCGCCCTGGGAACGGGATTGCAGGACCTTGTATGCGACCGGCCCAGACGCGACAACGCCCCGCGCCGATTCGGGCACAGGGCGAGTCAACCACCATTCAGAAGCCGTGAGCAGCACTTCGGCTTGCGCCGAGTGTGGCTGCACCTTGACCCAGCCTTTGATGCCGTAGGCCGCAGTGATGCGGCCCAGCTCGATCAGATCCGCAGGCGCCGCGTTGGAGGGTGCGGCAGCAGACATGTCGTGAGTATGGGTTGCGTAATGGCAGCTATTGAAGCTGTAGCAGGCAGAAAAAACCGGCAGGGCTACCGCGCAGGCACTTAGGCCGCGGCGGAAACCTTGGCCGAGTAATCCTTGACCAGACGCTCGACAGCGGGCGACAGTTGGGCGCCGTTGCTGGTCCAGTGTTGCACGCGATCCAGCGCAATGCGCAGGTTCTCGGCACCATCATTGCCCACCGGGTTGTAGAAACCCACGCGTTCAATGAAACGGCCATCGCGACGGTTGCGCGAATCAGCAGCCACCAGGTTGTAGAACGGACGCTTCTTGGACCCACCGCGGGCCAGGCGAATCACCACCATAGGTAATCCCTTGAATTAGTTGTGAAAAACGGGAAATTCTAGCACCTAAAGAAGCCGGCTGGCAAATCCAGGCGCCAAATTTCATTGGGAAGCGCGTTTTATACGACAAACAGCACGCCAAAACGCCACATCCCTGCATTGTACAAATCCGGGCCGGAACCCGCTCGCCGCCTAGCGTCTGCGCAGGAAATGCGTGCAGCCGCCGTCCGACTCCTGCTGCGCGAGCAGCGCGTTGCCGGTCTGGCGCGAGAACGCCTGGAAGTCGCGGACAGCATTGCGGTCGGTCGTGACCACTCGCAACACCTGCCCGCTTTCCATCTGCGCCAGGGCTTTCTTGGCGCGCAGGATGGGCAGGGGGCAAGTCAGGCCGCTGGCGTCGACTTCCATATCGAAAACCGGCGTCTCGCCGCCCTGCCCTGCCTGTACGTCCGACGCATTCATCAGAGACGCTCTTCCACCCACTTCTGCACGCTGGCGATCGCCGCAGGCAGGGCCGCGGCGTCGGTGCCGCCGCCCATGGCCATGTCCGGACGTCCGCCGCCCTTGCCGCCCACCTGGCCGGCCACGAAGCCCACCAGGTCGCCGGCCTTGACGCGGCCGGTCAGGTCGGCCGTGACGCCGCCCACCACGCTGATCTTGCCTTCGGCGCCGGTCGCCAGCAGCACAACCGCGGGCTTCAGGCGATCCTTGAGGTTGTCGACCATGCCGCGCAGGGCCTTGGGATCGACGTCGGCGATGCTGGCGGCCAGGACCTTGATGCCCTTGACCTCGACCGCGGCGCTGGACGCCAGGTCGTTGCCGGCGCTGGCGGCCAGCTTGCTGCGCGACTGCTCCAGGTCTTTTTCCAGGGCCTTGACCTGATCCTGCACCTGCGCGATGCGCGCGGGCAGATCGGCCGGCGTGCTGCGCAGCATGCCCGCGACCTGCGTCAGCAGCGCGTTCTGGTTCTGCACCCAGGCGAGCGCATTGTCGCCAGTAATGGCTTCGACGCGGCGCACGCCAGCGGCCACGCCGCCCTCGGACACGATCTTGAACAGGCCGATGTCGCCGGTGCGGGACACGTGGGTGCCGCCGCAGAGTTCGCGCGAGAAGCCGATATCCAGCACGCGCACGGTGTCGCCGTATTTCTCGCCGAACAGCGCCATGGCGCCGCCCTTGACCGCGTCGTCATAGGGCATGACCTGCGCCACGGTGGGCTGGTTGGCCAGGATCTCAGCATTGACAATGGCTTCCACGCGGGCGATCTGCTCGGCGGTCAGCGGCGCGTCCTGCGCGAAGTCGAAACGGGTCTTGTCGGGATCGACCAGCGAGCCGCGCTGCTGGACGTGAGCGCCCAGCACCTGGCGCAGCGCCTTGTGCATCAGGTGGGTGGCGGAGTGGTTGCGCACGGTGCGCGCGCGGCGCACGGCGTCGACGCGGGCCAGCAGGCTGTCGCCCACCGACAGCGTGCCCGATTCCAGCACGCCATGATGGCCGAACACGCCGGCCTGGATCTTGAGCGTATCGGCCACGGCGAAGCGCAGGCCGTCGGCTTCCAGCAGGCCGGTGTCGCCGACCTGGCCGCCCGATTCGGCGTAGAACGGCGTGGCATCGAGCACCACGACCGCGCTCTGGCCGGCCTGCACCTGCTGCACCTGGGTGCCGTCCACGTACAGGGCGGTGACCTTGGCGCCGCTCAGCTCGAGCTGCTCGTAGCCTTCGAAGCGCGTGTCGGCGCCTTCGTAACTCAGGCCCTCGGCCATCTTGAACTTGCCCGCGGCGCGGGCCTGGTCGCGCTGGCGCTCCATGGCGGCCTCGAAGCCTGCCATGTCCACGTCGACATCGCGCTCGCGGCAGATGTCGGCGGTCAGGTCCACCGGGAAGCCGTAGGTGTCGTACAGCGTGAACAGCGTGGTGCCGTCCAGCTGGCCGCCCTTGGCCACGCCGGCCAGCGCGCCGTCCAGGATGCGCATGCCGTGCTCCAGCGTTTCGCCGAAGCGTTCTTCTTCCTGCTTGAGCACCTGAGCCACGCGCTCGGCGATCGCGGCCAGCTCGGGATAGGCTTCGCCCATTTCGGCGACCAGGTCCGGCACCAGGCGGTGGAAGAAGGGCTTGGTCTGGCCCAGCTTGTAGCCATGGCGCAGCGCGCGACGCACGATGCGGCGCAGCACGTAGCCGCGGCCTTCGTTGCTGGGGATCACGCCGTCGACGATCAGGAACGAGCAGGCGCGGATGTGGTCGGCGATGACCTTGAGCGAGTTGTCTTCCAGGTTCTTGACGCCGGTCTCGCGCGCGGCGGCGGCGATCAGGCGCTGGAACAGGTCGATTTCATAGTTGGAGTGCACGCCCTGCAGCACGGCGGCGATGCGTTCCAGGCCCATGCCGGTATCGACACAGGGACGCGGCAGGCGCGGCATGTTGCCGGCGGCGTCGCGCTCGAACTGCATGAACACCAGGTTCCAGATCTCGATGTAGCGGTCGCCGTCTTCCTCGGGCGATCCCGGGGGGCCGCCCCATACGTCCGGGCCGTGGTCGTAGAAGATTTCCGAGCACGGGCCGCAGGGGCCGGTGTCGGCCATCTGCCAGAAGTTGTCGGAGGCGTAGCGCGCGCCCTTGTTGTCGCCGATGCGGATGATCCGCTCGGCCGGCACGCCGACTTCCTTGGCCCAGATGTCGTAGGCCTCGTCGTCTTCCTGGTACACCGTGACCCACAGCTTCTCGGCGGGCAGCTTGTAGACCTGGGTCAGCAGCTCCCAGGCGTACGAGATGGCGTCGCGCTTGAAGTAGTCGCCGAAGCTGAAGTTGCCCAGCATCTCGAAGAACGTGTGGTGGCGCGCGGTGTAGCCCACGTTTTCCAGGTCATTGTGCTTGCCGCCGGCCCGCACGCTGCGCTGCGACGACGTCGCGCGCGAATACGAGCGCGTCTCCTTGCCCGTGAACACGTCCTTGAACTGGACCATGCCCGAGTTGGTGAAGAGCAGGGTCGGGTCGTTGCCCGGCACGAGCGACGACGAAGGAACGATGGTGTGTCCCTTGGACTTGAAGAATTGCAGGAACTGCTGGCGAATCTCGGAGGATTTCATCGTGGACGACGCGGAATTTAGGCGAATCTTTGATTATATAGAGGGTTGGCGGCAATGGAGTCCCTCCCGGACGCTGCCGCCCGGCTCCTGATTGCGCAGCGCCGTGGCCCTCAGGCCGCCGCCCTGGAAGCGCAGTTCGGGCCAGACGCCGGGCAGCACCACGTAGGGCGCGCGGCGCGTATGGGGCAGCGGGCGCTCGCCCTCTTCGTCCACGCCCAGGATGGCCGGCAGCCGGGCCTCTGGAGCGAAATGCAGCCAGGTTTTGCGGCCGTCGTCGAATACCTGCATCGGCGCGACAGCCTGATCGCCGGACAGGCGCCAGCCAAAATCGAACGGGCACGCCGACGGCGCCGGCACCGGCCAGGCCGCCCCGTCCATGCCCGGCGGGCTTGCGCACGCCCCAAGCCCGCCCAAGCCGGCCGCGATGATGATCCGCCAAGACATGCCTTCTCCTCCGTCACCGGCGCGCCGGACGGCGCACGCTTGCAGGCATGATCGCGGGCGGCGAAATCCGGCGCCAGACTGGCATGTACGGAGGGACGGATTTATCCCCGTACCGTCGCGCCGGGTGACGGCACAGGCCGGAAAGACGCGGCCCGGCGATGACTGGCAACCAGGTCCGGCGCGTCGGCAGGGCGAAAAAAAGCCCGGTCCGAGGACCGGGCCTTGCCTTAGGCGACCGCCGACGGCGTCGCGCTCAGCGTTGCGTGGCGATGGTGCGCGCCTGGTTGGCGGCGTTGTTCAGCGCGGCCATCGGCGGGGTCTTGCCTTCGAACGCGTCGGTCAGCTGCTGGTTCAGCACCGGTTCGATACGCGTGTAGTTCGCCATGCGGAAGCCGCGGCTGCTGGCGGACGGACGGGCGCTCATGGAAGCGATCACGGCTTGCGCGCCGGGAATGCTCTTGTAGAACGACACATCGGACGCGCGGAAAGCGGCCTCGGTCAGCGGCAGATAGCCGGTGCGCTGGTGCCATTCGGCGGCGACCACGGGCTTGGACAGCCAGGCCAGGAACTGGGCCGTGGCCTTTTCCTGGTCCTTCGGATGGCCTTCCATCGCCCACAGGGCCGAGCCGCTGACGAAGGGCTGGCCGCCATTGCTGGTGGCCTGGTCGTAGTACGGCAGCGGCGCGACGCCGAAGGACAGCGACTTGGTCGCCAGGAACTGACCGAACGAACCGGAATTGGACGTCAGCACCGCGCACTCGCCCTTGGCGAACAATTTGTCGGCGCCGTTGTCGGCCGTGTGCGCCATGAACAGCAGCGAACGCTTCCAGCTCACCATCAGCGAGATGTGGCGCATGTAGAGCGTGTCGAACTGCATGGTCGGCGCCGGCGTCTTCTTGGTGACGGCGTCCAGGCCATTGTTGTTACTGGTGAACAGCTGGCCGTTCACGGGCGCCAGGTTCTCAAGGTGCACCGCGACCTGGTCGCTGGAGGCATAGGGACAGTCGATGTCGGCCACGTCGCGCAGCTTGAGCAGCTCGCCTTGCAGGGTGGACCAGGTGCGGGCGGGCTTCTGCGGATCCAGCCCGGCCTTCTTGTAGGCGGCGGTGTTGTAGAACATCACCGGTATCTCGGCCATCCAGGGGAAGGCCAGCAAGCGGCCCTTGCCGTCGCGCACGAAGCTGCTGGTGGCGGGCACGTACCAGTTCAGGTCCTTGATCGGATACTTGGCCAGCAGTTCGTACATCGGCATCACGGCCTTGTGCTCGGCCACGACTTCGGGCGAACGGTTGTCGGCCAGTTGCAGCAGATTGGGGGCCTTCTTGGCCTTGACCGCGGCAGTGGTTTCCTGCTGCAGCTGCGCCTGCGAGGCAAAGGCGCGCAGCGTGACGCTGACCTGATCCTGCTCCTTGTTGTATTGCTTGGCCAGCTTTTCGAACTCGGCCTTGTTCGCGTCGGTCAGCGTATGCCAGACCTGGATTTCCACGGGGGCGGCATGCGCCACGCCCGCGGCCGCCATGGCGGCGCCAAAGACCCATGCCCGCCGGCTGGCGAACATCGCGCGGGCAACACCCGCCAATTGCAGTTTCTTCATAGGTTCACAGACCAAGGAAAGGAAATTCCGGTTCAGGCTGGCGCCCGCTGACCACGTCAGCCAGGGCCCGGCCCGAGCCAACACCCATCGTCCAGCCGAGCGTACCGTGTCCCGTGTTGACATACAAATTGGGGATACGACTGCGGCCGATGATGGGCACGTTGGAAGGCGTGGACGGGCGCAGGCCCGACCAATAGCCGACGCGCTCGAAATCGAGCGCGTCGGGAAAAAGTTGGCGGGCGAGGCGGGTAAGCGCCTCGCAACGCGCGGTGTTCAGGCCACGGGAATAGCCCGACAGCTCTGCCGTGCCGGCCATGCGCAGCCGGTCTCCCAGCCGCGAAAAGACGATCTTGTGGCTGCTGTCCGTCAGGCTGACCACGGGCGCGGCATCGGGCCTGACGATCGGGAAGGTCGCCGAATAACCCTTGGCCGGATAGACGTTGCAGGGGATGCCCAGTGGACGCAGCATGGCGGGACTGAAGCTGCCCATCGCCACCACGTAGGCGTCGGCCGACAGCGTGCCGTAGCGGCCGTCCGGATCGATCAGCTCCACGCCCTGCACGTTGCCGCCGGCCGTGAGCAGCCGGGTGGCCTGGGTGTTGTAGCGAAACTCGACGCCGGCCCGCGCGCAATGCTCGGCCAGCGCGACCGTGAACAGGTGCACGTCACCGCTTTCGTCTTCCGGCGTGTAGTCGCCGCCGACGATGGTATTGCGATGCGGCGCCAGCGCGGGCTCGATGGCGATGACCTCGTCGGCCGACACCACGCGGCGCTCGACGCCGAAGTCGCGCATCAGCCCGGCGGCGCGCTGGGAATTTTCGAATTCCTGCGGATCGCGATAGAAATTCAGGATGCCGCGCTCCAGATGGTCGTACTGGATGCCCAGGTCGGCGCGCATGGCGCGCAACGTGGCGCGGCTGTATTCGGCCATGCGGACCATGGCGCGGATGTTGGGCGCCAGCCTGCCGGGCAAGCACTCGCGCAGGAACGCCAGGCCCCACATCCATTGGCGCCAGTCGAGCTGCGGGCGGAACAGCAGCGGCGCGTCTTCCTGGAACATCCACTTCAGCAGCTTGAACGGCGCCTGGGGATTGGCCCAGGGTTCGGCGTAGGACACCGAGATCTGCGCGCCGTTGGCCAGGCTGGTTTCCTGGGCGGGGCCGGTGCAGCGGTCGATCACCACGACGTCGTGGCCCGCCTGGCTCAGCCACCAGGCGCTGGAAATTCCGATGATGCCGCTACCCAATACCGCTACTTTCATGCCCGCATTGCTCCATGCGCGGAGTCTGGCGTCGGACCCGATGTCCGCGCGCCGCTCCAGGCCGCTGCCGAAATGACACTGCAGTTTACTCCGGCGGCCTGCCGCCGCCTACGATGCCCGCAGGCAAAAATTGGGGCGGAATCCGACGGCCCGGCTCCAGCCTGCCCGATCCGCCCCTTGCACCCAGCCGGCCAGGCCAGGCCCGGCTCAGCCAGCGGCCTTGGCCAGGTCGGCCTCCGACGTGAAGGCGTCGGCGTAGAACTCTTCCGCCGGCAGGCCGCACTGGACGCTGAATTCGCGCCGCGCCGCGTCCACCATCAAGGGCGTGCCGCAGGCATAGACCTGGTGGCCCGACATGTCGGCGATGTCCTGCATCACGGCCTCGTGCACGAAGCCGGTGCGGCCCGTCCAGCCGTCTTCCTGCAACGCGTTGGAGACCACGGGCACGTAACGGAATCCGGGCAGCGCCTCGGTCCACGACTGCGCCAGCGCGTCCATGTACAGGTCCTGCGGACGGCGACCGCCCCAGTACAGCGACACCGGACGCTGGATGTTCTTGTGGATCATGTGCTCGACGATGGCCTTGACCGGCGCAAAGCCGGTGCCGCTGGCCAGCAGCACCACCGGCTTGTCGCTGTCCTCGCGCAGGAAGAACGAGCCGAACGGCCCTTCCAGGCGCAGGATCTCGCGCTCTTTCATCTGCGTGGCGCCGGCACCGAACACATGGTCGGTGAACAGGCCGCCGGGCATGTGGCGGATGTGCAATTCCAGCGGGCTGCCAGTGTGCGGCGCGCCGGCCATGGAATAGCTGCGGCGGCGGCCGTCCTTCAGGATGACTTCGACGTACTGGCCCGCGTAATAGCGGAACTGCTCGGAGGCCGGCAACTGCAGCTTGAGCACGGCGACGTCGGGCGCGGCGCGCTCCATCGTCTGCACGCGCGAGGGCAGCTTGCGAATCTGGATATCGCTGGCGAGGCGAACCTCGGTGGATTCCACCACCAGATCCGACTCGGGCCGCGCCTGGCAGAACAGCGTATAGCCGTCGGCCAGTTCTTCGGGCGACAGGATCTGCGCGGGGTACTGGCCGGCGTCGAACTCCCCGGACACCACCTTGCCTTTGCAGGTGGAGCAGGCGCCGTTGCGGCAGCTGTAGGGCAGCACGATGCCCGCGGCCAGGGCCGCGTCGAGCACGGTCTGGCCGGGCTCGACCGGGAACTGGTGCTTGCTGGGTTGGATGATGACCTGGAAGCTCATGGCATGAAACAGTATGGGGTTGACGGGGCGCGCCATCGCGCGCGTCCCGCCCGGCCCGGCCTCAGGCCGGGAACTTGCGGATTTCCTTGACGCGGTTGGCGTCGTCCACCAGCACGACCTTCGGCTTGTGCGTGGCCGAGTCTTCCTCGGACATGGGGCCGTAGGTGCAGATGATCATCAGATCGCCCACCTGGGCGCGGCGGGCGGCGGCGCCGTTCAGCGAGATCGCGCCGCTGCCGCGGGCGGCCTTGATGATGTAGGTGTCGAAGCGCTCGCCGTTGGTGACGTTGTAGAGCTCGATGCGCTCGAACTCGCGCATGCCGGCAGCGTCCAGCAGGTCCTCGTCGATGCCGCAGGACCCCTCGTAATGCAGGTCGGCTTCGGTGACGGTGACGCGGTGCAGCTTGGCCCGCAGCATGATGCGTTGCATGGTAGAAAATATCCTGGTTTCGCGACCCGGAGCGCGAAGTGATGCAAGAATCCCGTCCTGGCGGCCAGCCTCGGCCGGCGACGCCCGGAACGGGACGGAAGGACGACGGCGCCCGGTTTTGCCGTCGAAAGCCGGTATTCTATAATTTTTGCCGCTGCGGGACGGCCCGCGGCTGCGCGCGATCAAACAAGCCGCGCATCCTGTCCCGGGGACGACCCCATCGCGCCGGCGGCGCGCCGGCAATCGGCGCATCGGTCATGCCGGCGCGGCTTTCGTAGGAGTCGTCATGACTTGGATCATCCTGGTGCTCGCGGGCCTGTTTGAAGTCGTCTGGGCCGTGGGCCTGAAATACACGCACGGATTCACCCGCCTCGTCCCCTCGCTCGTCACCGTGGCCTGCATGGCCATCAGCTTCTGGCTGCTGGCCCTGGCCATGAAAACGCTGCCGCTGGGCACCGCCTATGCCATCTGGGTGGGCATCGGCACCATCGGCGCCTTCATCGCCGGCATCGTGCTGTTCGGGGAATCCACCAGCTGGATGCGCATCGTCAGCGTGGGACTGATCGTGCTGGGGCTGGTCGGCCTGAAGCTGTCGTCGGCCTGACGCCAATCCGGTCCTGCCCCCCCACCCGGCGGCCATGTCCGCCGGGCCTAGAAATCCAGTTCGATCCGCACCGCGTCGCCAACCTTCAGGCGCGCCTGCGCCGGCGCGTCCAGGATGGCGTTCTGGCCGAACACCACGCCGATGTCCAGGTTACGGTAGGACGCCAGCGTGCGGCCCGGCTCGTCGAACTGCTGCGCGCTGCGCTGGTCGATGTCCGGAATCGAGCAGCGGGTGCAGGGCTTGACGAAAGCCATGCGCACGTCCGCCGCCTCGATCAGCGCGGTGTGGTCCTCTTCGAATGCCTCCCAGTCCCCCTGCACCACGATATTGGGCCGGAACCGGTCCATCGGCACCTCGGCCGCGCCCTTCGCGCGCAGCCGGGCGTTCAGGTCGTCCAGCGAGGCCTGGTTGGCCACCAGCAGCGGAAAGCCGTCGGCGAAACCGAAATGATGGGTGCCCGAGAAACGCTCGGACTCGTCCGGATGCGCATCCAGCCAGCGCGACACCCAATCGGTCTTGGCCGGTCGGCGCGCGGCGGGATCGACCTTGTACAGGCGACAGGGCGTGCCCAGGAAATCCGAGAACCAGCGGCCGGCGGCGGCGCTTTCGCGCAGCGCGGGCAGGCTGTCCTTCCAGACGGTGACGGTTTCGCTGCCCGCTTCCAGGCCGGAGCCGTCCAGCGCGATCAGCAGGTCGGCCATGTCGGGCGCCGACACGCGCAGCGCGCCGTCGTCGATCGCGGTGCGGATGAGCGCCATGCGCGGCCACTGGCGCTGCGTCATGAACTGCCCGCTGCCGTCGATCAACATCCAGCGCCGGTCGTGCGCCAGCCCCGCGCGGTCGATAGGCGATTCGCTCAGATCGATGCCGGCGCAGGATTTGATGGGATAGATATGCAGGCTAAGGATACGGGCGGACATGGCGCGGATGGCGAGATGTGAAAGTCGCCAGAGCATAGCGGAAGGTCGAAAAAAAGCCCAGGCCGCGGCCTGGGCTGCGCGCGCCGGCGCTCCACGTAGGGGATGCTGGCGCGCCGATCGCGGTGCAATCCTGCCTCAAGCGCCGACCAGTTTGAGCGCGTCCAGCGGCGTGACCGCCTTGAAGGCCTTGCGCGTGGCGATGTGCTCGGGCCTTGGCGTCAGGCCGTACTTCGGCGGACCCAGCGTGTTCTCCATGCTGTTGTAGACCATGAATACGTTGGCGCGCGGCCAGGGCGAGATGTTGCTGTTGGAGCCATGCATGGTGTTGCAATCGAAGAACACCACCGATCCGGCCTTGGCCGTCATGGCCTGGATGCCGCCCTGCTCCACCAGCAGCTGCAGGCTGACCGGATCCGGCACGCCGTACTCCTGCTTCTTGAGCGACTGCTTGTAGTGCTCGTTGGGCGTCTGGCCGACGCAGGAAATGAACTGCCGGTGCGAACCCGGCACCAGCATCAACGGGCCGTTGTTGGCGTTGTTGTCGGTCAGCAGCACCGAGCAGCTCAGCGCCCGCATGGCGGGCATGCCGTCCTCGACGTGCCAGGTCTCGAAGTCCGAATGCCAATAGAACTCCTTGCCCTTGAAGCCCGGCTTCATGTTGGCGCGCGACTGGTGCACGTACACCTCGGACCCGAGGATCTGGCGCGCCACGTTGACCAGGCGCGGATCGCGCGTCAGGCGGGCCAGCACGGGGTTGAGCACATGCACCATGAAGATCGAGCGCACGGCGTTGCTGCCCGGCTCGGTGATGGCCTCTTCGCGCCGCATGATGGACGGGTCGCGCGTCATGCGCTCGACCTCGGCCGCCAGGGCGCGGACCTCGCCGGGCGACAGCAGATCTTCCAGCAGCAGGAAGCCGTCGCGTTCGTACCGTTCCAGTTGCGCGGCATCCAGGGCATCGGCGTAAAGGCCGTCGCCGTGGACCACCGGATCCTGGCGGGAAATGATGGCGGAACCGCGATCCGTACGCGAGGCGTACGGATCTTGCGCAGGTGAAATCATGTTCGCCTCCTTGTTCAGGCCGCGACCGCGTCGGCGCCCGCCTCGGGCAACGCATAGACGCCGTCCTTGTCGTGCACCTCCTGACCGGTCAGCGGCGGATTGAATACGCAGATGACGCGCAGCGGCTCCTTGCCGCCGCACAGCCAGTGCTCGTCATGCTCGTTCAGGGCATAGACCACGCCCGGTTCGAGCGCGTAGGTCTTGCCGTCGGCGATGGTCTGGATCGAGCCGTCGCCCTCGACGCACCAGACCGCTTCCAGGTGGTTCTTGTAGTGGATGTGCGTGCGGCCGCCCGGGAAGATCGTGGTTTCATGGAAGGAAAATCCCATGCCGTCCTTTTTCAGCAGCACGCGGCGGCTGACCCAGGTGTCCGTGCGGACTTCGTCCGCCGTTCCGATCACGTCCTTGACATTGCGTACGATCATCCGCGTTTACCTCCAAATTTCAGAATGCGGGCGGACTGCCCGTCTTCGTCGGCCAGCGCCTCGGACACGCTGGCCTCGATCACTTCCAGGCCGCGCATCAGCAGGCCTTCCTCGATGGTGAGCGCGGGCAACAGCTTGAGCACTTCGTCGTGCGCGCCCGAGGTCTCGATGACGACGCCCTTGCCGAAGGCGCGCTTGGCGATACGGTTGGCCAGCGCCGGCGAGGCGTTGGACACCAGCCCCTGGATCAGGCCGCGGCCGCGCACCGACAGGCCGGCATTGGGAAAGCTGTGCACCAGGTTTTCCAGCCAGTCGCGCACCAGGCTTTCCTTGCGCTGGATCTCGGCGCTGAAGGCAGCGTTGGTCCAATAGGTTTCCAGCGCCTGCGTGGCGGTGACGAAGGCCAGGTTGTTGCCTCGGAACGTGCCGCTGTGGGCGCCCGGTTTCCAGACGTCCAGCTCGGGTTTCATCAGCACCAGCGACATGGGCAGCCCGAAACCCGACAGCGACTTCGACAGCGTGATGATGTCCGGCCGGATGCCGGCGGCCTCGAAGCTGAAGAAGGTGCCGGTGCGGCCGCAGCCGACCTGGATGTCGTCCACGATCAACAGCATGTCGTGCCGCTGGCAGAGCTTGGCCAGCTCTTTGAGCCAGCGCAGCGTGGCGACGTTCACGCCGCCCTCGCCCTGCACGGTCTCGACGATCACGGCGGCCGGCTTGTCCAGGCCGCTGCTGGGGTCATCCAGCATGCGCTCAAGATAGGCCATGGTGTCCACGTCGGGACCGAAGTAGCCGTCATACGGCATGAAGCTGGTGTTGGCCAGCGCGTAGCCCGCCGCGTCGCGGAACTTCATGTTCGCGGTCGCCGCCAGCGAACCGCCGCTCACGCCGTGAAAGCCGTGCGTGAACGACACCACATTGGGGCGGCCCTTGACCTGGCGCGCGATCTTCAGCGCCGCCTCGACCGCGTTGGTGCCGGTGGGTCCGGTGAACTGCAAGGTGTATTGCCAGTTGCGCGGCTTGAGCAGCACGCGGTCCACGGTTTCCAGGAACGCCTTCTTGGCGCTGGTGGCCATGTCCAGGCCGTGCACCACGCCATCGGCGCGCACGTAGTCCAGCAGCTTTTCCTTGAGGACAGGATTGTTGTGGCCATAGTTCAGCGTGCCGGCGCCGCTGAAGAAGTCTATGTACTCGGTTCCCTCCTCGTCGATCAGCGTCGAGCCCCTGGCCTGGCTGAATATCACGGGGAACGACCGGATGTAGCCCCTTACTTCCGACTCCATCCGGTCAAAGATTTTCAAGTCCATGTGATCAATCCTCCCTTTCAGATCATGAGTTGACAGACGGCCTGCTCCCGCCCGGCCACGCCTCGCGGCGGCCGGACCGTCAGCACCATCCCGGTTATGGCAGGGCGCCCGCCCCACCCGCCTACGGGGCGGGCAAGGTGAACGGGCCTATCCTCAACAACATCTCGTCGTCATGGTCCGCGCCGCCGAACAGTTGCCGGTCGAAGAACGGCTGCTCGCTGACGTGGGCGCCCAGCTCCGCGGCGAGGCCGGCGAAGCTGCGGCGCGAAGCCTGGTTGTCAGGCCCCACCGTGGTTTCGAGATGACGAACATGCTCCAGCCCCTTGCGCCGCAAGAGTTCTCTGAGCATGGCGCGGCCTAACCGATGGCCGCGTGCGCGGGCGTGCACCGCGACCTGCCAGACGAACAGGACGTCGGGCCGGTCGGGCAGCACATAAGCGGAGATAAAACCGTCGATGCGTCCTCCGGCGCTTTCGGCCAGGACGCAGGTGTCGCTGAAATGCTCAGCCAGGAGCAAGTACGCGTAGAGGGAATTGAGGTCGAGCGGCGGGCACTCGGAGATGAGGCGGTGCAGGGCGGCGCCGTCCTTGCGGCTGGGCGGGCGCATCTGCTGCGTCCCGCCGCAAGCCGCCGGCGCCACGGCACTTGAGAGGATGGGGGTTTCCTGTGCGGTATCGATCATACGACCAGCCCCGATTCGGGAGGCGCGCCGCCGGTGGGCACCTCGAGGATGGGAGAAGCAGGATCGGCGTGCGGCTCGGCGGCGGCCGCGTGCCCGTCCTGCTCCATCAAGGCCACGATGCGCTCCAGCGACAGCGTGATGGTGGCCTGCTCCAGTTCCGGCAACGCGTTCAGCGCGTCCGCCAGGTGTTTCTGCAGCGGCGACGGCGCATCCTTGGCCAGTGCGCGTCCGGCTTCGGTCGCGGTGACGAACACGATGCGGCGGTCTTCACGGCCGCGCTCGCGCCGGATCAGCCCCTTGTCCTCCAGGCGGTCCAGGATTCCGACCACGGTGCTGGGACTGACGTGGATCTCGCGGCTGATCGCCGTGGCCGTCAGCGGCCCGTTGGCGATGACGGTGCGCAGGCACATGAGCTGCGGCGCGGTGATGTGGCTCACCGCCGACAGCTGCCGCGAATGCAGGGCGATCGAGCGCGTGATGCGGCGCAAGGCCCGCAGGATGCGCAGGTCGTACTGCTGCGAGGGATCGGTTACGGTCTGTTTATTCATGACTGAATCAGTTCAGTTAAATTGATTTCTGTACAAATGATATGAGCGCAATTCTCCTCTGTCAAACCTGAGCCCGGCGGATTTTGTAATCAAATCCATGTACCCCGCCCGCCCTCTGCCCCGGCGTTTCCCGCGACGACAGCCGTTACATTCATTCAGAAAATCCGCCGTGACCGGCTCGCGCGCTCGTTCTTGCCCAGCCCATATAAAACAATTGTTTTTTCAATAAAGACAGAAGTATCATTTGTTTTATATCGAGTCCCACGTCCATGACCTCCACGCTCCAGGACCGCCTGCGCGACATGCTGCCCGGCCTGCCCGCCGAACTCCAGCGGGCGGCACGCTGGGCGCTGGACAATCCGGCCGAGGTCGGCCTGTGGTCCATGCGGCGCCAGGCCCAGGCCGTGGGCGTGGCGCCCGCCACCATGCTGCGCATGGCGCGCGCCGCCGGCTGCGACACCTATGAGGCCTTCCGCGCGCCCTTCCAGCGCGCGCTGACCCAAGGCATGGAAGCGGGCTGGCGCGACCGCGCCGCGCGCCTGCAGGCCCGGCGCGCCGAAACGCCCGCTGTGGACGCGCGCGCCGCCCTCACCCGCTGGCAGACCGCCGCACTGGAATCCATCGGCGCCGTCAACGCCGACTCCGCCTTCGACGAAGCCGCCGCCACGCTGCTGGCCGCCCGCCAGGCCGGCTTCCTGGGCACGCGCTCGGCCTTCGGCATCGCCTTCCAGATGCGCTATGCCTACCAGATGCTGTGCCGCAACGGCATGCTGATCGGCGGCCTGGGCGGCGCCTCCTCCGACGAGGCCGATACCCTGGGCCAGGGCGACGCGCTGGTGGTGGTGACGCAGGCGCCCTACGCGGCGGCCACGCTCGAACTGGCGCGGTCGGCGGCCGAGCGCGGCGCGGCCGTGATCGCGCTGACCGACGCCCCCACCAGCCCGATCCTTCCGTTCGCCCGCCATGTCCTGCGCTTCGCGCGGCCCGAGGATGCGCCCGGCGACACGGGCGGACCCGCTTCGTTCTTCCACAGCACGGCGGGCCTGCTCGGCCTGGCCGAGCACCTGATCGCGCGCGTCGCCGTCCTGGGCGGCGACGGCGTATTGCAACGGCTGTCCGAAATCGAATCGCGCCAGCGCGCCGATGGCGTGTATTGGCCCGAAACGCCTGGCCGCCCAGCCCCCTCCCGCGCGCGGCGCTGAATCCGCCGCGCGCCTAACCTTGTCCGGAACCTGCGTCATGACCCGCTCCCGAGTTTTCCATCGCTCCCTGCGCGCCACGCCCCCCGTCGCCGTGCGCGGCCAGGGCGCCTGGCTGTACGACCAATCCGGCCGCGCCTACCTGGACGGCTCGGGCGGCGCGGCGGTGTCCTGCCTGGGACACAACCACCCCGACGTGTTGGCCGCCATGCACGCGCAGATCGACGCGCTGGCCTACGCGCACACCAGCTTCTTCACCACCGAGGCCGCCGAATCGCTGGCCGCCATGCTGGTCGAGGACGCCCCCGCCGGCACGTCACACGCCTATTTCGTCTCCGGCGGCTCCGAGGCCATCGAGGCCGCGCTGAAGATGGCGCGGCAGTACTACGTGGAAATCGGGCAGCCCGGCCGCCGCCACATCGTCGCGCGCCGCCAGAGCTATCACGGCAACACGCTGGGCGCGCTGGCCGTCGGCGGCAACGCCTGGCGGCGGGCGCAGTTCGCCCCCTTGCTGATCGAGGTCGAGCATGTCTCGCCCTGCTACGCCTACCGCGACCAGCGCGAGGGCGAAAGCGAGGAGCAATACGCGGCGCGGCTGGCCGACGAATTGGAACAGACCTTCCAGCGGCTGGGACCGGACAGCGTCATGGCCTTCGTGGCCGAGCCGGTGGTCGGCGCCACCTTGGGCGCGGTCACGGCCGTGTCCACGTATTTCCGCCGCGTCCGCGAAGTCTGCGACCGCCATGGCGTGCTGCTGATCGCCGATGAGGTCATGTGCGGCATGGGACGCAGCGGCACGCTGTACGCGGTGGAACAGGAAGGCGTCACGCCCGACCTCATCACCATCGCCAAGGGCCTGGGCGGCGGCTACCAGCCTATCGGCGCGGTCATGGCGCAGGAGCGCATCGTGCGCGCCATCGAACAGGGCTCGGGCTTCTTCCAGCATGGCCACACCTATCTGGGCCACGCCACCGCCTGCGCCGCCGCGCTGGCAGTGCAGCAGGTCATCCGCCGCGACGGCCTGCTCGAGCGCGTGCGCGCGCAAGGCGCCGGATTGCGCCAGCGCCTGGAACGCGCGTTCGGCGATCATCCGCATGTGGGCGATATCCGCGGCCGGGGCCTGTTCATGGGCCTGGAGCTGGTCACCGACCGCGCCAGCAAGCAGACCTTCGATCCCGCGCTGTCGCTGCATGCCCGCGTCAAGCGCGAGGCCATGGCGCGCGGCCTGATGGTCTATCCGATGGGCGGCACCATCGACGGACGCCATGGCGACCATGTATTGCTGGCCCCGCCCTTCATCGTCTCGGACGACGAGCTCGACCAGCTGACGGAGCGCCTGGCCGGGGCGATCCACGCCGCCATCGCACAGGCGCGCGGCTGAGCGCGAGCGTCCGCGGCGAATCCAGCCACGGGCACGCCTGGCCGGCAGGCCCGGCGGCAGCGGCAAAGAAGCGGGGCGCCATCCCGGCGCCCCGCCAGCCCTCGTCGTTACGTCCGCCGCTCAAGCCGCGCCGCGGCCATCCGACGTCCGGCGCCATTGCGGCCAGACGCCCACCGTCAACGCGCGCAGGAACCACTCCACCGGCCCGTAGGCATGACGGCGCATCCACCAGGCCGACGCCGCCGTCTGCGCCAGGAAAATCACCAGCGCCAGCCCGCCGGCCTCCAGCGGCGACCACAGGCCCATCTGGCGCGCGCCCCAGGCCGTGAACACCAGCGCGCAGACCACGGACTGCATCAGGTAGTTGGTCAATGCCATCCGGCCCGCCGGCACCAGCCATGCCGAGAGCCGCGCGCCCAAGCGCGAACGCAGCATCAGCAGGAAGGCGCAGGCATAGCTCATGGTCAGCAGCGGCGACGTAAGCAGGCCCACGGCCAGGCCCGGCAACTCCCAGGAGGGCCCGGCCACCGAAGGCAGCGCGGACCAGGCATAGAAAGCCGCGCCGGCCAGGCCCGGCAACAGGCCCAGCGCCAGCAGCAGCCCCAGCGCGCGAGGCTGGCGCCACGGATCTTCCAGCGCCTGCCGCCGTCCCAGCGCGTAGCCGACCAGGAACATGGCGAAGGCGTAAGGCCCCTGCACCAGCAGCAGCACGACCCAGACGTACTCGATGAGTTCCTTGGCGTGCTGCCCGATCACGGAACCGACCGTGCCCCGGTAGGCTTGCAGGGCGGAGAGCACGTCGGCCCGCGCCTGCGCCGCGACCTCGGGGCCCGGCGGGTCCAGCAGGCTCAAGCCGGCCAGCACCGCCCAGGCCGCCGAGGCGAGTCCGATGAGCCACAACGCCAGGCGCAACGCGCGGGCGGGCTCAAGGTTGCGGCAGCAAAGCAGCAGCATGCCCAGGATGGCGTAGGTCAGCAGGATGTCGCCGTGATAGAACAGCACGGCATGCGCCGCGCCCAGCGCGGCCAGGCCCGCCAGCCGCCGCAGGAAACGCGGCAGGAAAGCCGCCTGGCCGCGCTCGGCGGCCGCCATCTGCAGGGTGAAGCTGTAGCCGAACAGGAACGAGAACAGCAGATAGAACTTGGTCTCGAACAGCAGGCCGAAGACCCAGCTGGCCGCGAGATCCAGCGGGCGTCCGAACGCGGGATCGACCACGCCGCTGCCGTAGTACGGCGAGGCGAACACGCCGATGTTGACGACCAGGATGCCGAACAGGGCGAAGCCCCTGAGCGCATCCACCTGCTGCAGCCGCGCGGGTCCGGCCGCAGCCGGGACGGCACTCATTTGCGACCTCCGGCCGCGGTGTCGGATGGCAGATAGCGGGCCAACGCGCTCTCGATCAGGCGACGTCCGGCCTTGGCGTCGAATCCGGGATCGACCACGCGGCGGCTGAAAATGCCATCCAGCAGCAGCAGGATCATGTCGGCCATTTCGTCCGGCGGCTGCGGCGGCGTCTCGCCGCGCGCCTTGCCCCATGCCGATGCCAGCATCGCCGTGAGGCCCTGCTTGCGCTCGGCCTCGTTGGCGATGACCAGCGCATGCACCGCGGGATTGCGCACCGCCTCGGCCAGCACTTCCATGCCCAGGCGCACATAGGACGGATCCAGATACAGCAACACCTGCTCGGCCAGCCAGCCGCGCGCCGCGGCGCGGGCGTCGGGCGAGGCGCAGGCCGCCTGGATGACATCCCGCGTGGCCTCGGTATCCGCCGCGATCAGGGCCTCGATGATATCGGCCTTGCTGCGGTAGTAGTGGAATAGGTTGCCCGGGCTCATGCCTGCGCGCTCGCAGATCTGGGCGGTCGAGGTGCCGTGAAAACCATGCTCGGCGAAGCAATGCGCGGCGGCGTTGAGGATATGGCGGCGGCGCTCCTGCTGCTTGATGGGGTCGACTTTGCGCATGGGAACCATTAATAGATAATTTAGTCTATTAATTAAAAACCAAGCCGCGCCGCTTCGTCAACGAAAGGATCGCGCCGACCCCGTCCACGCAAGGGCCGCAGGCGCCCCTGATCGAGACCGCCAGGACGCCTCCCAGAAAAAATCCCGCGCCAGCATGGCGCGGGATTGGGCGTGTTCCCGGAGCGCGCCCGGACGCTCAGCCCAACACCGGCGACAGCACCGGCTGCTTCGGGCGCACGTCCAGCTGCCGGCCCTTGCGCGCGCGCTTGCCCACGTAGGGCGTGAGCGCCGAGCCGGCCAGGATGTCCTCGGTGTGCTTGTTGCGGTACACGCCCGCGGCGCGCAGCCCGGCCGCGCCGATCGGCACGGCCTGGTCCAGCTTGTCGGCGGTGTCCAGCCCCATCAGGATCGTGCCGCGGCCGCCTCCCGACAGACTCTTGACCTCGTCCAGGCCGAACACCAGGAACTTGCCCTTGTCCGACAGCAGCGCCAGCTGCGTCGCGCCGTCGAACAGCGGCACCGGCCGCAGCAGCTCGTCGCCGGCTTCCAGCGTGATGAACTGCTTGCCGGCACGCTGGCGGCTGAACATGTCCGAGAGCTTGGCCGCGAAGCCGTAGCCGCCGCGCGTGGCCAGCAGCCAGCGCGAATCGGCGGCCGCCGCGATCATGTGCACGATGCGCGAACCGCTTTCCAGGTCGATCATGGTGGTGATCGGCTGGCCGTCGCCGCGCGCCGACGGCAGGCCCGACACGGCGACGGAGTAGACGCGGCCGTTGTCGCCCACCGCGATCAGCGTGTCGGTGGTGCGGCATTCGAAGGCGCCATACAGGTCGTCGCCCTGCTTGAAGCCGAATTGCGAGGCATCGTGGCCGTGGCCCTGGCGCGCGCGCAGCCAGCCCTTCTGCGACACGATCACGGTCACCGGCTCGTCCAGCACCTTGGTTTCCAGCACGGCGCGCTCGGCCGTCTCGATCAGCGTGCGGCGATCGTCGCCATATTGCTTGGCGTCGGCCTCGATTTCCTTGACCAGCAGGCGCTTGAGCGAGGCCGGGTTGTCCAGCAGCTCCTGCAGGCGAACCTGCTCTTCGCGCTTGCCGGCCAGTTCCTGCTCGATCTTGATCCCTTCCAGGCGGGCCAGCTGGCGCAGGCGCATTTCCAGGATGTCGTCGGCCTGGCGCTCGGTCAGCTTGAAGCGCTCCATCAGCGCGGCGCGCGGCTCGTCGGATTCGCGGATGGTCTGGATGACTTCGTCCACGTTCAGGTAGACCACCATCCGGCCTTCCAGCACGTGGATGCGGTCGATGACCTTGTCCAGGCGGAAGCGCGTGCGGCGCGTCACGGTCTGCGTGCGGAACGCCAGCCATTCAGTCAGGATGTCGCGCAGGCCCTTCTGGCGCGGACGGCCGTCGGTGCCGATGCAGACCAGGTTGACCGAGGCGCTGCTTTCCATGCTGGTCTGCGCCAGCAGCGTGTTGACGAATTCATCGCGGTCCACGCGCGAGGTCTTGGGCTCGAACACCAGGCGCACGGCGGCGTCCTTGCCGGACTCGTCGCGCACGGCGTCCAGCAGGTTCAGCATGACGGCCTTGGACTGGGTCTGCTCGGGCGTCAGGCTCTTCTTGCCGGTCTTGACCTTGGGATTGGTGATTTCCTCGATCTCTTCGAGCACCTTCTGGCAGGACGTTCCCGGCGGCAGCTCGGTCACCACCAGTTGCCACTGGCCGCGCGCCATTTCCTCGAACTGCCAGCGCGCGCGCACCTTGAGCGAGCCGCGACCGGTCGAATAGATCTGGGCGATATCGGCGGCCGGCGTGATGATCTGGCCGCCGCCGGCGAAGTCGGGGCCGGGCACCAGGCTGTACAGCTCGGCGTCGGTCAGCTGCGGCTGCTTGATCAGCGTCACGCAGGCCTGCGCCACTTCACGCAGATTGTGCGGCGGGATTTCGGTGGCCATGCCCACGGCGATGCCGGACGCGCCGTTCAGCAGCATCACCGGCAGGCGCGCCGGCAGCATCTGCGGCTCTTCCTGGCTGCCGTCGTAGTTGGGCACGAAATCGACCGTGCCCTCGTCCAGCTCGTCCAGCAGCAGCTTGGCGATCGGCGTGAGGCGGGCTTCCGTGTAACGCATCGCCGCGGCGTTGTCGCCGTCGCGCGAGCCGAAGTTGCCCTGACCGTCGATCAGCGGATAGCGCAGCGAGAAATCCTGCGCCATGCGCACCATCGCGTCATACGCGGCCTGGTCGCCATGCGGGTGGTACTTACCCAGCACATCGCCCACGACGCGCGCGGACTTGACGGGCTTGGCGCCGGCCGCCAGGCCCATGGCCTGCATGGCGAACAGGATGCGGCGCTGCACCGGCTTCTGGCCGTCGCCCACGTCGGGCAGCGCCCGGCCGCGAACCACGGACACGGCATAGTCCAGATAGGCCTGCTCGGCATAGCGCGCCAGCGTGATGGCGGCGTCGCCGTCACCGGACGAGGAGGCGTCGAAAAGACCAGGTTGATTGCTGTCGGTCATGATGTATTCAGGTAGACAATTTCATCGGAACGGCGTCATTGCGCCGGCGCGGACACGGCCAGCTTCGCGTCGGCCACATGCGCGCGGAATTGCGCGCGCACGGCCTCCAGCGTGCCGGCGTCCTGCCCGCGCTTGGGGATGATCACGCCTTGCAGCGTGCCCAGGACCACATACAGGTGTTCGGGCGTTTCCTCGACGCGGCTGACGTTGCTCCAATCCATGCGGCCCGAAGCCGAGGCGGTGGCGTCATCGATGCCGTCGGCGCCGAATTCCAGGCGATGGCGGCCCAGGAACATCTCATCGGGCTGACGTCGCAGCATGCGCCGCGTATTGGCCTTCACCAGGGCGGGCAGCACGAATTCGTAGGCCAGCGCCAGCAGGACCAGAACGCCCAGGCCCACCGCCAGCCCCTGGAAATAGGCGGGCAGGACCGCGCCCCAGTCCGGGCCGCCCGGTCCCCAGGCGCTCCATGCCGTGTAGGCCAGCAGCGCCACCACCATCAGCACGGCGAAGCGCAGATGCGAGCGCATGCGGCGGCCGCGCATTTCGGGCCGCTTGTACATATAAGCGACGAAGTCGGCATAGTCATCGGCCTTGAGGTCGACTTCCATGACGGCGGACGCGGGCGCGGCTTGCGTCATCAGATGTCGAGCTCCGCCAGGTTGCCCTTCTCTTCGATCCAGGCGCGGCGTTGCGAGGATTCCCCCTTGCCCATCAGCATGTCGAACATGCGCGTGGTGTCTTCCGGCGACTGGTCGCCATAGCCCACCGGCAGCAGACGGCGCGTGTCCGGATTCATGGTGGTTTCCCAGAGCTGCTCGGGGTTCATTTCGCCCAGGCCCTTGAAGCGGCTGACCGCCCAGGCGCCTTCGCGCACGCCTTCCTTGCGCAGCTTGTCCTGCGCGGCTTCCAGCTCGCCGTCGTCCAGGCAGTAGATCTTGCGCGCCGGACGCTTGCCCTGCGCCGGCACGTCCAGGCGGAACAGCGGCGGCTTGGCGACGTAGACGTTGCCGGCCTCGACCAGCTTGGGGAAGTGCTTGTAGAACAGCGTCAGCAACAGCACCTGGATGTGCGAGCCGTCGACGTCCGCGTCCGACAGGATGCAGATGCGGCCGTAGCGCAGCCCGGACAGGTCGGGCGTGTCGTTCGGCCCGTGCGGGTCGACGCCGATGGCCACCGAGATGTCATGGATTTCGTTGTTGGCGAACAGGCGATCGCGGTCCACTTCCCAGGAATTGAGCACCTTGCCGCGCAGCGGCAGGATGGCCTGGAATTCCTTGTCGCGACCCATCTTGGCCGAGCCGCCGGCCGAGTCGCCCTCGACCAGAAAGACCTCGGTGCGCGCCGCGTCGCTGGCTTCGCAATCGGTCAGCTTGCCGGGCAGCACGGCCACGCCGGAACTCTTGCGCTTCTCGACCTTCTGCGCCGAGCGCTGGCGCGCCTGCGCCTGGCGGATCGCCAACTCGGCCAGCTTCTTGCCGTACTCGACATTGCTGTGCAGCCAGAGATCCAGCGCGCTCTTGGAGAAACCGCCCACCAGGCGCACGGCGTCGCGGCTGTTCAGCCGTTCCTTGATCTGGCCCTGGAACTGCGGATCCAGCACCTTGGCCGACAGCACGAAGCTGGCGCGCGCGAACACGTCCTCGGGCAGCAGCTTGACACCCTTGGGCAGCAGGCTGTGCAGCTCGGCGAAGCTCTTGACCGCGCCGAACAGGCCTTCGCGCAGGCCCGATTCATGCGTGCCGCCAGCCGGCGTGGGAATCAGGTTCACATAGGACTCGCGCACGGCGTTGCCGTCCTCGGTCCAGGCCACCACCCACTGCGCGCCCTCGCCTTCCGCGAAGTTCTCGTGGTCGGCGCCGGCGTACTGCGCGCCCTCGAAAAAGGGCACCATCAGCTCGGCGCCGGCCAGCGCTTCGGCCAGGTAGCCGCGCAGGCCGTCCTGGTACTGCCAGGTCTTGGTATCGCCGGTCTTCTCGTTGACCAGCATGACCTTCACGCCCGGCAGCAGCACGGCCTTGCTGCGCAGCAGATGCGTCAGCTCGCCCAGCGGAATCGTGGGGCTGTCGAAGTATTTGGTGTCGGGCCAGACGCGCACGCGGGTGCCGGACTTCTTGCGTCCGCCTTCGGCATACGGCGCCAGCGGCTCGGCGACCTCGCCGTCCTTGAACACCAGCCGGTTCACGCCGCCGTCGCGCCAGACCACGACTTCCAGCCGGGTGGCCAGCGCGTTGGTGACGGACACGCCCACGCCGTGCAGACCGCCGGAGAACGCATAGGCGCCTCCGCCCTGCTTGTCGAACTTGCCGCCGGCGTGCAGGCGGGTGAACACCAATTCAACCACCGGCGCGTTTTCTTCCGGGTGCAATCCCACGGGTATGCCGCGGCCGTCGTCCTCGACGGATACGCTGCCATCGGTGTGCAGCGTGACTTGTATCTGTTTGCCGTAGCCGGCCAGCGCCTCGTCGGCGGCGTTGTCGATCACCTCCTGCACGACGTGCAGCGGGTTCTCGGTGCGGGTGTACATGCCCGGGCGCTGGCGCACGGGCTCCAGCCCCTTCAGGACGCGGATGGACGCCTCGTTGTAACGTGGAGTGGCCAAGTTATCCCCAACATCTGTGGAAAAAAACCGACATTTTACGGACAAGCCCAGATTCCGCGCGGCTCCCGGTGGGATGCGCAGGACCTGAGCAGCCCCATATTCGGTAGGATGACAGTCATGGCGGCGGCCCTGTCCGGCTGTTTTTCTGCAGGACCTCGGCCGCCGCGCCGCAACATCCTACACAAAAGCCGCAAACCCTGTTGTTATCGACAGTGGTATGCTTTAATCCATTACAAACTAGAACAACGGCATGGCACGTCCCCTTTTTCGCGCCCTCTGCCGCGGAACAGAGAATCACCATCATGAGCGACCAAATCAAGAACGTCAGTGACGCCAGCTTCGAGGCCGATGTGTTGAAGTCCGGCCAGCCGGTGCTGGTGGACTACTGGGCTGCCTGGTGCGGCCCCTGCAAGATGATCGCCCCGATCCTGGAAGAAGTCGCCGCCGAATACGCTGGCCGCCTGACGGTCGCCAAGCTGAACGTGGACGACAACCAGGGCACCGCCGCCAAGTACGGCATCCGTGGCATTCCCACCCTGATGCTCTTCAAGGACGGCCAGGCCGCCGCCACCAAGGTCGGCGCGCTGTCGAAGTCGCAACTTACCGCATTCCTGGACGGCGCGTTGTAAACTGCGCGCTGTAACCGAAGGCGCCGCCCAGGCGGCGGCGTCCTTCAAAGAAATACGCGCGAGCCCGTCCGTGGCGCGCCGACAAACCCCTCCTTTACATTCCCCCACCACTCACCGCGATGCACCTCAACGAACTGAAGGCGCTGCACGTCTCGCAGTTGCTGGAAATGGCCGCTGGCCTGGAAATCGAGAACGCCAACCGCCTGCGCAAGCAGGAACTGATGTTCGCCATCATGAAACGGCGCGCCAAGCAGGGCGAGCAGATCTTTGGCGACGGCGTGCTCGAAGTCCTGCCCGACGGCTTCGGTTTCCTGCGCTCGCCCGAGACCTCTTACCTGGCCAGCACGGACGACATTTACATCTCGCCGTCGCAGATCCGCCGCTTCAACCTGCACACGGGCGATTCGATCGAAGGCGAAGTCCGCACGCCCAAGGATGGCGAGCGCTATTTCGCCCTGGTCAAGGTGGACAAGGTCAACGGCGTGGCGCCCGAGGCGATCAAGCATCGCATCATGTTCGAGAACCTGACGCCGCTGCATCCGAACCGGACCATGCGCCTGGAACGCGACATCAAGAGCGAGGAAAACCTCACCGGCCGCATCCTGGACGTCTTCGCCCCCATCGGCATGGGCCAGCGCGGCCTGATCGTCGCCAGCCCCAAGTCCGGCAAGACGGTGATGATGCAGCACATCGCGCACGCCATCACCACCAACTATCCCGACGCGGTCATGATCGTGCTGCTGGTGGACGAGCGTCCCGAGGAAGTGACCGAAATGCAGCGCACGGTGCGCGGCGAAGTCGTGGCCTCGACCTTCGACGAGCCGGCCACCCGCCACGTGCAAGTGGCTGAAATGGTCATCGAAAAGGCCAAGCGCCTGGTCGAAATGAAAAAGGACGTGGTGATCCTGCTGGACTCGATCACCCGTCTGGCCCGCGCCTACAACACCGTCGTGCCGGCCTCCGGCAAGGTGCTGACCGGTGGCGTGGACGCCAACGCCCTGCAGCGCCCGAAGCGCTTCTTCGGCGCCGCCCGCAATCTCGAGGAAGGCGGTTCGCTGACCATCCTGGGCACCGCGCTGATCGAAACCGGCAGCCGCATGGACGAAGTGATCTACGAGGAATTCAAGGGCACCGGCAACTCCGAAGTCCACCTCGAGCGTCGCCTGGCTGAAAAGCGCGTCTACCCGGCCATCAACCTGAACAAGTCCGGCACCCGCCGCGAAGAGCTGCTGATCGCGCCGGACCTGCTGCAGAAGGTCTGGGTGCTGCGCAAGTTCATCCACGACATGGACGAAGTGCAGTCCATGGAATTCATCCTGGACAAGATGCGCGTCACCAAGACCAATGCCGAATTCTTCGACATGATGAAGAAGAAGTAAGCCAGTCCCTGGCGGCGCCGCGCGCCGCCAGCCGCGGACGGGTCGCGCCTGTCCGCGACCGCAGCACCCAGGCCGCCGCGCGCGGCCTGCCCTCCCCCGTCTTGTCGTCCTACCGATTGCGCAGTCGATCGTGGCCCGCCCGGCCATGCGCCGCGCCGGCATCCCATGCCCGGCCAGCCCGCGCGACGACGCATCCCCCGCCTTGAGCCGACCCCGCGGATCCCTGCCGATCCCGCGCCGTTCCTTCCTGCCTGCCTCCCGGCCGACGCTTGTCGCTCGACGACAGCCGTCCATGTCGTATTTGGACAAGATAGCGTCCGGCCGGGGAAACAGCGGATCCCGCCTTCAGAGAAGAATGCTCCAAAAAACCCGCCTGGCACCTCCCTGGTGTCCGGTCACAGGACGCGGCGCCATGTACGCCGCGATCCCACAACGGAGACTTCATCATGAACGCCCTGCATCGGGAGAGCGTCGTCATCGACGGCCTCATCATTTCCAAATGGGACCGGTCCGTGTTCGAGGACATGCGCCGCGCCGGCCTGACCGCGGCCAACTGCACGGTATCGGTCTGGGAAGGCTTTGCCCAGACGGTGGACAACATCGCCGCGATGAAGCAGATGATCCGCCAGAACGAGGACCTGCTGACGCTGGTGCGCGACGCCGCCGACATCCGCCGCGCCAAGGCCGAGGGCCGGATCGGCATCATCCTGGGCTTCCAGAACGGCCACGCCTTCGAGGACCGCCTGGGCAACATCGAAGCCTTCGCCGACATGGGCGTGCGCGTCGTCCAGCTTTGCTACAACACGCAGAACCTGATCGGCACCGGCTGCTACGAGCGCGACGGCGGTCTGTCCGGCTACGGACGCGAAGTCATCGCCGAAATGAACCGCGTCGGCATCATGGTGGATCTGTCTCACGTCGGCGCCAAGACCTCCGAAGAAGCCATCCTCGCCTCGACACGCCCGGTCTGTTATTCGCACTGCCTGCCCTCGGGCCTGAAGGCGCACCCGCGCAACAAGAGCGACGAGCAACTGCGCTTCATCGCCGAGCGCGGCGGCTTCGTCGGCGTGACCATGTTCCCGCCTTTCCTCAAGCGCGGCATCGACGCCACGGTGGACGATTACGTGGAGGCCATCGACTACGTCAGCGCCATCGTCGGCGAGGACAACGTGGGCATCGGCACGGACTTCACGCAAGGCTACGGGCAGCCCTTCTTCGACTGGCTCACCCATGACAAGGGCCGCCATCGCCGCCTGACCGACTTCGGCCCCATCCAGAATCCCGCCGGCATCCGCAGTATCGGCGAGCTGCCGAACCTGACCGACGCCATGCGGCGCGCCGGCTGGAGCGACATCCGCATCCGCAAGGCCATCGGCGAGAACTGGCTGCGCGTCTTCGGCGAAGTGTGGAATAGATAAGGAGCCCGCCATGCAACCGACCCTGCCCATCGACGTCGACGAGCAAACAGGCGTCTGGCGCACCGACGGCCTGCCCATGCTGTACGTGCCGCGCCATTTCTTCATGAACAACCACCTGGCGGCCGAGGGCGTGCTGGGCCGGGAGGCCTACGCCGCCCTGCTGTATCCCGCCGGCCACAAGTCCGCCTATTACTGGTGCGAACAGGAATCGCGCCGCCACAAGATCAGCGGCGCGCCGGTCTACGAGCACTATCTGCGGCGCCTGTCGCAACGCGGCTGGGGAATCTTCGCGCTGGACGAGATCGATCCCGCCCGCACCCGCGCGCGCATCACGCTGCGTCACTCCGCCTTCGTGCTGGCCCAGCCCGGGACGGCCGGCCTGCTCTGCTACATGTACTCGGGCTGGTTCGCGGGCGCCATGGATTGGCTGAGCGACCAGCAGGGCCGGCCGGCGCGCGCCCAATGCGCCGAACACCACTGCGGTTCGCAGGGGCATGCGCACTGTGAATTCATAGTTCGTCCCATCGACGCCTGAGGCCGGCCATGCGCTATTCACGCCTGTTTACGCCCATCACCCTGAACCAAGTCGTGCTGCGCAACCGCATCGTCAGCACGGCGCACGCCGAAGTCATCGCCGACGAACACGGCCTGCCCGGCGAGCGCTACCTGCGCTACTACGAGGAAAAGGCCAAGGGCGGCCTGGGGCTGGCCATCTGCGGCGGCTCCAGCATCGTTTCGCCCGACAGCCCGCAAGGCTGGTGGCGCTCGGTCAACCTTTCCACCGACCGCGTCATCGAACCGCTGGGCCGCCTGGCCGAGGCCATGCACCGCCACGGCGCGCGCATCATGATCCAGGCGACCCACATGGGCCGGCGCTCGTCCTGGCATGGCGAACACTGGCCGCACCTGGTCAGCCCGTCCGGCGTGCGCGAGCCCGTGCACCAGGGCAACGCCAAGACCATCGAGCCCGAGGAAATCCGCCGCATCATCGCCGACTTCGCGGCGGCGGCGCGCCGCGTGCAGGCGGCCGGCATGGACGGCATCGAGATATCCGCCGCCCACCAGCACCTGATCGACCAGTTCTGGAGCCCGCGCACCAACTTCCGCACCGACGAGTACGGCGGCTGTCTGGAGAACCGCCTGCGCTTCGGCATGCAGGTGCTGCAGGCGGTGCGCGAGGCCGTCGGCAAGGATTTCTGCGTGGGCCTGCGCATGTGCGGCGACGAATTCCACGAGGACGGCCTGAACCACGACATGCTCAAGGAAATCGCCCAGGCCATGGCCGAGACCAGCCTGATCGACTACCTCAGCGTGATCGGCTCGGGCGCCGACACGCACAACACGCTGGCCAACTGTATGCCGCCGATGGCGCTGCCGCCGGAGCCCTTCGTGCACCTGTCGGCGGGCATCAAATCGGTGGTGAAGATCCCCGTCATGCACGCGCAGAGCATTCGCGACGCCAACCAGGCTGAGCGCGTGCTGGCCAGCGGCGCGGCCGACCTCGTGGGCATGACGCGGGCGCAGATCGCCGATCCGCACATGGTCGTGAAGATCCGCGATGGCCGCGAGGACGAGATCAAGCAGTGCGTGGGCGCCAACTACTGCATCGACCGCCAGTACGATGGCCTGGACGTGCTCTGTGTGCAGAACGCCGCCACCACGCGCGAGACCACCATGCCGCACCGCATCGTCCCGACCCGGGGCAGGCGCCGCCGGATCGTGGTGGTGGGCGCCGGGCCGGCGGGCATGGAAGCGGCGCGCGTCAGCGCCGAGCGCGGCCATGACGTGGTGCTGCTGGAAAGCAACGCCGCGCTGGGCGGGCAGATCCTGCTGGCCGCCAAAGCGCCGCAGCGCGAGCAGATGGCGGGCATCGTCCGCTGGTTCGACCTTGAAATCAAGCGCCTGGGCATCGACTGCCGGCTGGGACAGGCCGCCGATGCGGACGATGTGCGCGCACTGGATCCCGACATCGTGGTGCTGGCCACCGGCGGGCGCAGCCATGTGCACCACCTGCCGGCCTGGGGCGTGGCCGACGGCCTGGCCGTCAGCGCCTGGGACGTGCTGGCCGGCCGCGTCGAGCCGGCCAGGCGCGTGCTGGTCTATGACGGCGTCAGCACCCACGCGGGCGCGGGGGTGGCCGACTACATCGCCAGCCGTGGCGGACTGGTCGAAGTGGTGACGCCGGACACCAAGGTTTCCGAGAGCGTGGGCGGCACCACCTTCCCCATCTTCTACCGCAGGCTCTACGCGCAACAGGTCGTGCTGACGCCCAATACCTGGCTGGAGCGCGTCAGCGCCGAAGGCGACAAGCGCATCGCGCTGCTGCGCAACGAATACACCGACGAGCGCGAGGAACGCGAAGTCGATCAGGTCGTCATCGAGAACGGCATCATTCCCAACGATGCCCTGTACGGCGCGCTCAAGTCCCAATCCGTCAACCTGGGCCAGACCGACATCCATGCCCTGTACGCCGCCGAGCCGCAGCCGGCCCTGGCCGAGCCGACCGGCGGCGGACGCTTCCTGCTGTTCCGCGTCGGCGATTGCGTATCGATGCACAACATCCACGGCGCCATCTACGACTCGCTGCGCCTGTGCAAGGACTTCTGACCATGGCCGCCTTTCCTTCCCTCATCACCGGACTGTTCTGGCTTGCCGTGCTGGGCATCGGCGCCGGAACGCTGCGCCGCGCCTCGCTCTGGCGCGCCGGGCGCAGCGCCCCCATCCGCTGGCTGGACATGCTCGCCGTGCCCAAGCGCTACTTCGTCGACCTGCACCACGTCGTGGCGCGCGATCCCTACATCGCGCGCGCCCACATCGCCACGGCGGGCGCGGCGGTGGCCGCCATGTTGCTGGTGGCGCTCAACTACGGCCTGGCGCTCTATCGGCAGTCCCTGGACATGGCCATCGCGCTCGCCGCGCTGGTCATGCTGACCGGCCTGGCTTTCGTCTGGCTGCGCCGCCGCCATCCGCCCGCCCGGCTGTCGCGCGGCCTGTGGAACCGGCTGCCGTGGATGCTGGGGGCGCTGGCGCTGGGCCTGCTGCTGCTGGGCGCGCTGCCCGCCGCGTGGCTGGCCGGGCTGACCGGCCTGGGCACCGCCGCGCTGTTGGCGGTGGGCGCCTGGGAGCTGACCGTGGGACTGGCGCGCGGCGGCCCGATGAAGCATGCGCTTGCCGGCCTGCTGCACCTGGCCTTCCACCCCCGCCCCGAACGTTTCGGCAAGACGCCGCGCGGCCAGCTCGCGGCCTTGCGCCCGCTGCCGCTGGACGGCCAGACGCTGGGCGTCGGCACGCCGGCGACGTTCACCTGGCAGCAGCTGCTGAGCTTCGACGCCTGCGTGCAGTGCGGCAAGTGCGAAGCCACCTGTCCCGCCTTCGCCGCCGGCCAGCCGCTCAATCCCAAGAAGCTGATCCAGGATCTGGTCGTGGGCATGGCCGGGGGCACCGACGCCGGCTATGCGGGCAGTCCCTCGCCCGGCCTGCCCGTCGGATTCCACCACGGCGCGCCGGCCAGCCCCATCGTGCCCGAACTGATCGAGCCGGAAACACTGTGGGCCTGCACCACCTGCCGCGCCTGCGTGCAGGCCTGCCCGATGCTGATCGAGCATGTCGACGCCATCGTCGACATGCGCCGCCAGCAGACGCTGGAACATGGCGCCGCGCCCGGCAAGGCCGCCCAGGCGCTGGCGAACCTGCGCGAAACCGGCACGGCGGGCGGCTTCGACCTGGGCGCGCGCTATCACTGGGCCGTGGACCTGGGCGTGGAACAGATCCAGCCCGGCCGTCCGGTGGATGCGCTGCTCATCGCCGGCGAAGGCGCGTTCGACATGCGCTACCAGCGCAGCCTGCGCGCGCTGGTCAAGGCCCTGCAGGCGGGCGGCGTGCGCTTCGCGGTGCTGGGCGCGCTTGAAACAGATACCGGCGACGTGGCGCGCCGCCTGGGCGACGAGGCCACCTTCCAGCAGCTGGCGCGCGCGTTGATCCAGACGCTCGACAGCCTGGACTTCCAGCGCATCGTGACCGCCGACCCGCACGTGATGCACTGTCTGCGCAACGAGTACCCCGCGCTGGGCGGACGCTATGCCGTGGAGCATCATGCCGCCACGCTGGCCGCCCTGGCCAGAACAGGCAGCATCCGCCTCAAGCCGCTGGAATCGTCCGCGCCCCTGACCTACCACGACCCCTGCTACCTGGCCCGCTACAACGGTGAAACCGAGGCGCCGCGCGAGCTGCTGGCGCGGCTGGGCGCGCCGCTGCGGGAAATGACGCGCCATGGCCTGGAAGGCCGTTGCTGCGGCGGAGGCGGCGGCGCGCCGTTGACCGACATCCCCGGCAAGCGCCGCATCCCCGACATCCGCATCGCCGACGCGCGTGAAACCGGCGCGGCCACCATCGTCGTCGCCTGTCCCAACTGCACGGCGATGCTGGAGGGCGTGGTCGGCCCGCGCCCCGACGTGCGCGACATCGCGGAACTGGTCGCCGACGCGCTGGAGACATCATGAACGCCATCCGCAGGATCAATCCGCGCCGGCCGTACACCCACACAGCCGAGGGCCTGAAGCGCATCGTGCTGGGCCAGTCCGCCTCGGTCGGCGAGGATGCGTCGACGCCCGCGCAAGCCGGCGCCGCCAGCGCCGCCAAGCCCTTGCGCAGCCAGGCGCCCGCCGTGCGCCGCATGCTCGCGGTGGCCCACAGCGAACGCGGCGCGCTGTCGGCGGGCGCGCGCCAGGCCGTCGCGGCGGCGGCGCTGCTGGCACAGGCGGACACGGCCGTGCACCTGCTGGTGTTCGGCGACTGCCGCGACGATCCGGCCGCGCTGGGAGCGGATATGCTGATCCAGGCGCAAGCGCCCGCCGCCCATGCGCCCGATCTTGCCCTGGCCGCCCTGCTGGCGGAAATCGCCGGCGATCCGCCGCTGCACATCTTCATGTCCGACGAGGATCCCGACGACGCCGACCTGGGCAGGCGTCTGGGCGCGCACACCGGCTACACGGCGGCGACGGGCGTGGTCTCGCTGAACGCCAGCGAAGCCTTCCGCATGGCCGGCCCGGCGCAGCTCGCCCGCTGCCCCCTGCCCCGCATCCTGCTGCTGGCCGCCGACGCCGTCGACGAGGCCCTGCCCTGCGCCGGCCGTGGCTTGCGCCGCCAGCTCCCCTGGCCGCAGGCGCCCGCGCGCTATCGCGAACAGGCGCGCTTCAAGCTGGACGCCGCCGAGCTGGCATTGGAAGAAGCCGATCTGATCGTCTCGGCCGGCAACGGCGTGCACGACCTGGAGAGTTTCCATGCGCTGGCGACCGCGCTGGGCGCGGCCGTCGGCGCCAGCCGCGTGCCGGTGGACGATGGCCGCTTTCCCCGTTCGCAGCAGATCGGCGCCACCGGCAAAACCGTCAGCGCCAGCCTGTACCTGGCGTTCGGCATCTCCGGCGCGGTCCAGCACCTGCAGGGCATCAAGGATTGCCGGCACGTGATCGCCGTGAACCTGGACGCCAGCGCGCCGCTGATCAAGCGCGCCGACCTGAGCATCATCGACGACGCGCACAGCGTGACGCGGGCGCTGCTGGATGAAGTCGCGCGGGCCCGCCAAGCCGCGCGCACTCCCCTGGAGACGCCCCATGGCTGAACCGCGCATCGCCGTCCTGGTTTCGCTGGGACGCCATCCCGTCAGCGGCGCCGTCCGCTGGAGCCGCAACGACGGCGCCGCGCTGGCGCTGGCCCGGCGCCTGGGCGGCGCGTCCGTCGCCGTGCTGCACGCCGGCGATCCCGACGAACCGGCATTGCGCGGCTATCTGGCGCTGGGCGCGCCCTGCGTCCAGACCATCGACGTGCCGCGCGACCGGGACGTGCTGGATCCGCTTGCCGCCCTGCTGAGCGACTACGCCCTGGTGCTTTGCGGCAGCCGCGGCGAGTCCGGCATGGGCAGCGGCCTGCTGCCCTATCTGCTGGCGCAGCGTCTGGGCCGTCCGCTATTGCCCAACGTGCTCTCCGCCCAGCTGGCCGGCGGCGCGGTCCGGGCGCGGCAGTTTCTGCCCAAGGGCCGGCGCCGCGACATGGAAGCGGACCTGCCAGCGCTGCTGACCGTGCACCCCGCCGCGCCCTTCGAACCACGCTATGCCTATGCGCGGGAGCGCGCCGGGCGCGTACTGCCCGTTGCGGCGCCCGCCCAGGCCGCGCCGCTGGCCGACGCCTGGCGCATCGAACCGGCCGACGCGCGGCCGCGCAAGCTGGCCGCGCCCGAACGACGCTCCGGCCGCGACCGGCTGCTGGCCGCGACCGCCATGGCCAGCCGGGGCGGCGAAGTCATTCAGCACGGCTCCCCGGAAGACAAAGCGCGCGCGGTGCTTGCCTATCTGCGCACTCACAACCTGGTTGATTACTGAGGTGGACCATGAACATCATCGCCCCGCTTTCCCCATCCCGCCCGCGCGTGGACGACGCACTGCGCGCCCTGATCGCCAACCGCGTTCCGGGCCACAGCCTGGACGCGCCGTTCTACCTCAGCCAGCAGGTCTTCGACCTGGACATGGAGGCGATCTTCGCCCGCCACTGGATCCATGTAGCGGTGGAGCCTGACATTCCCGAACCGGGCGACTACATCACCGTGGACGTCGGCCGCCATTCGGTCGTGATCGTGCGCGACGACGACCAGCAGATCCGCGCCTTCCACAACGTCTGCCGTCATCGCGGCTCGCGCCTGTGCCAGGAACAGCAGGGCTCCGTCGGCAATCTGGTCTGCCCCTATCACCAGTGGACCTATACGCTGGATGGCAAGCTCGCCTACGCCGAACACATGGGCGCCGGCTTCGACAAGCGCGCGCACGGACTCAAGCCCGTGCATGTGCAAAGCCTGGCCGGCCTGCTCTTCATCTGCCTGGCGGACACGCCGCCGACCGACTTCGCCCGGCTGCGCGACGAAGTCGAACCCTATCTGTTGCCGCACCATCTGAACGACTGCAAGATCGCCGCGCAGATCGACATCATCGAGGAAGGCAACTGGAAACTCACCATGGAGAACAACCGCGAGTGCTATCACTGCGCGGCGAACCACCCTGAGCTGACCATCTCGCTGTTCGAATACGGCTTCGGCTATCAGCCCTCGGCCGCCAACGCGCAGCAGCTGGCCGACTTCGACGCGCTGTCGCAACGCCTGGAATCCGAATGGCAGGCAGACGGACTGCCCTCATCAGAACTCGACTGTCTGGACGAGCGCATCACCGGCTACCGCGTGCGACGCCTGCCGCTGGACCGCGCCGGCGAATCGGAAACCCTGGACGGCCGGGTGGCCTCGCGCAAGCTGCTGGGCAATTTTCAGCGCGCCGACCTGGGCGGGCTGTCGTTCTGGACGCAGCCCAACGCCTGGTTCCACTTCATGAGCGACCACATCGTCACCTTCTCGGTGCTGCCGATCGCGCCCGAAAAGACCCTGGTGCGCACCACCTGGCTGGTGCACAAGGATGCGCGCGAACACGAGGACTACGACATCGAGAATCTGACAGCGGTCTGGCGCGCGACCAACAGCCAGGACCGCGCGCTGGTCGAGATGTCGCAGCAGGGCGTGCGCAACCCGGCCTACCAACCCGGCCCCTACTCCCCCTATGCCGAGGGCCTGGTGGAGAAATTCTGCAACTGGTATGTCGGCCGGCTGACGGCCTACTGCCTGGAATGACGCGCGGCCATGAACGCCCCCCAGACCGCCCTGGCCGCCGCGCCGTCCATCGACGGCGCCATGTCGCGCCTGCACCAGCATGAGTACTGGCGACGCCTGCCGCCGCCCTGGAACTGCGAAACCGAGGAAGCGCTGTTGTGCACGCACGTCCGCGCCGAAACCCACGACGTCAAGAGCTTCTTCTTCCGCTCGCCGGCCGGCCACGCCTTCGCCTTCACGCCCGGTCAGTTCCTGACGCTGGAGCTGGACATCGGCGGCACGCGGCTGAACCGCTGCTACACGATCTCGTCGCCGCCGACCCAGCCGCACACCCTGTCCATCACCGTCAAGCGCGTGCCTGGCGGCCCCGTGTCGAACTGGTTGCACGACCACCTGAGCGCGGGCATGTCGGTACGAACGCTCGGCCCAGCGGGCGTCTTCAGCAACGCGCTGCATCCGGCCGAGCGCTACCTGTTCCTGTCCGCCGGCTCGGGCATCACCCCGCTGATGTCCATGGCGCGCACCCACCGCGATCTGTGCGACGACCGCGACATCGTCTTCGTCCACAACGCCCGCACGCCCGACGACATCATCTTCGAGCGCGAACTGGACCTGCTGGCCTCGAACCTGTCGCGCTTCCGCGCCCACTTCGTCTGTGAGCAGCTCGGCCGCCGGCCGTCCTGGCACGGACTGACCGGCCGGCTGAGCCTGCCCGCGCTGGCGCTCATGGCGCCGGATTTCCTGACGCGCACCGTGTTCACCTGCGGGCCGGCCCCCTACATGCGCGCGGCGCGCGAGATGCTGGCCCAGGCCGGCCTGGACATGAGCCGCTATCACGAAGAGAGCTTCTCCTTCGACGAACAAGCGACCGCGCCGGCCCCGGAGCCGCGCGCCACATCCACCGGGTCCAGCTACACCGTGCGGTTCGAGCGCAGCCAGCGCAGCCTGGGCTGCGCGGCGGACCAGACCGTGCTGGACGCCGCGCGCGCCGCCGGCCTGCGGCTGCCGTCCTCGTGCACGCAAGGCATGTGCGGCACCTGCAAGGTCAGACTGCTGTCCGGAGAGGTCGACATGCGCCATCAGGGCGGCATCCGGCAACGGGAAATCGACCAGGGCATGGTGCTGCTGTGCTGCAGCCGCCCCCTGAGCGACCTGATCATCGAGAAGTAAACGCGGGCGCCGAGAGCCAGATCAGGCAGGCGCTGTTTCCATCAACGGTTTCGATAGGACAACCCTGATTTCTTCCCTGAACCCGCGATACCGCTCCACGCAAACGCGATAACGGCCGATACTCAGCAGCACTTTCGGTCGTCATGCTGGACTGCCGGCGCTTACCCGCCGGCAACAGGCCCGGCCCGGCGCCTGCCCGCGAAGGCGACGCCAGCCGGATGTTTGCTTGGCCTTGAACGAGGTCGATACGCATGCATCCCCAACCCCATCCGGACACCCCGGTTTCCAGCCGGCCCCTGCCTGTCCAGCCCGATCCGCCCGACGCGGCGCACAGCCATTTCGGCTTCCTGCTGCTGCCCGACTTCTCGATGATCGCCTTCGTCAACGCCGTCGAGGCGCTGCGGATGGCCAACTATGTCAGCCGGCGCCCGCTGTATCGCTGGTCGGTGCTGACGCCCGACGGCGCGCCCGCCACGGGCAGCAACGGCCTGCCCATCACGCCCACCGCGAGCCTGGACGACACGCCCGCCATGGAGACCCTGTTCGTCTGTGGCGGCATCGAGGTCAGGCGCCACGTCAACGGCGCGCTGATCCGGGCGCTGACGCGGCTGGCGCGCCTGGGCATGACGCTGGGCAGCCTCTGTACGGGCAGCTACGCGCTGGTCAAGGCCGGCTTGATGAACGGCTATCGCTGCGCCGTGCATTGGGAAAACCTGTCCTCGCTGCGCGAGGAATTCTCGGCCGTGACATTCACCGAAGACCTGTTCGTGACCGACCGCGACCGCATCACCTGTTCGGGCGGCACCGCGCCGCTCTACCTGATGCTGGATCTCATGGCGCGGCGCTACGGCGACGCGGTAGCCGCCGGCGTGTCGGAACAGTTCATCCTGGACCGTATCCGCAGCGCCACCGAAAAGCAGCACATCCCGATGGCCGCGCGCATCGGCGTCAACCGACGCGAACTGGTGAGCACGGCGCAGCTCATGGAAGCGCACATCGAAGACCCGCTGAGCTTCGACCAGATCGCGGAGAGCGTGGGGCTGTCGCAGCGGCAATTGCAGCGCATGTTCAAGGAATACCTGAACATCTCGCCCACCCGCTATTACCTGTGGCTGCGGCTGCGCCGCGCGCGCGAGCTGCTGCTGCAGACGGACATGTCGGTGATGAGCGTCACGGTGGCCTGCGGCTTCCAGTCACCCTGTCATTTCAGCAAGGCATACCGTTCGCAGTTCGGCCATCCGCCGAACAGCGAACGCCGGCGCGCGCGGGCCTGACGCGGCGCGCGCCGGCGTCGGGCCCGCGCGGTCACGCCGCCAGCAGCGCGCCGTGCGGATCGATCACGAATTTTCGTGGCGCGCCGGCATCGAACTCGGCATACCCCCTGGGCGCATCGTCCAGGGAAATCAGCGTCACGCCCACCACGTCGGCGATCCGCAGGCGGTCCCAGAGGATGGCCTGCATCAGGGCCCGGTTGTACTTCGTCACCGGCGTCTGACCGGTGTGGAAGCTATGGGCCTTGGCCCAGCCCAGTCCGAAGCGCACCGACAGGCTGCCGCGCCGCGCGGCCGGATCGGCGGCGCCGGGATCGTCGGTGACATAGAGTCCGGGAATGCCGATGCGGCCCGCCACCCGCGTCACCTCCATGAGCGCGTTGAGCACCGCCGCCGGCGCCTCGGCCCGCGAGCCCTCCCCGCCGTGGCCGCGCGCCTCGAAGCCCACCGCGTCGACCGCGCAATCCACCTCCGGCGCGCCCAGGATCGCCGCGACCTGCTCGGGCAGGGGCGCGTCCAGCGTCAGGTCCACGGTCTGGAAACCGGACGCGCGCGCATGCGCCAGCCGCGCCGCGTTCACGTCGCCCACGATGACGACGGCCGCGCCCAGCAGCCGCGCCGAGGCCGCGGCCGCCAGCCCCACGGGTCCCGCGCCGGCCACGTAGACCGTACTGCCCGGCCCCACGCCCGCCGACACCGCGCCGTGGTAGCCGGTGGGCAGGATGTCCGACAGGCAGGTCAGGTCGCGGATCTTCTCCATGGCCTGCGCCGCGTCGGGAAAGCGAAGCAGGTTGAAATCGGCGTAGGGCACCATCACGTAGCGGGCCTGTCCGCCGATCCAGCCGCCCATGTCCACATAGCCATACGCGCCGCCGGGCCGGTCCGGATTCACGTTCAGGCACACGCCCGTGTCCTGTTCCTTGCAGCAGCGGCAACGGCCGCAGGCCACGTTGAACGGCACGGACACCAGATCACCGACCCGCAACGTCTCCACGTCGGGGCCGATCTCGATGACCTCGCCGGTAATCTCGTGCCCCAGCACCATGCCCGCGGGCGCCGTGGTGCGGCCGCGCACCATGTGCTGATCGGAACCGCAGATGTTGGTGGCGACCACTTTCAGGATGGCGCCATGCCCGATCCTGCGGCCCCGGGGATCCACCAGCTCGGGGAAGCGGAGCGGCTGGACCTCCACGCGTCCCTGCCCCATGTAAACCACGCCTCTGTTCTCTGCCATCGCTCGTCTCCTGGCCGGCCGCGCCGGCGTCGTGCCGGCCGGGCGGCCGCGCCTACGCGATGGTGACGCCGCCGGCGCGGGCGCGCTTGTCTCCAGGCGACAGGAACCAGACGGTTTGCGACGGCAACCCGCCCGACGCGCGGCGCGCGCCATGTCGGGAATAGGCAGTTTCGCGTCCGGCCCGGAAAAGAGCCGCGCAGCGCTTGGGAGAAGAATGACTGCGGGCCCGTCGCACGCAAGGCAGACAAGTGCGCCACAAGCCCGCATCCAGGCGCGGCACAACCATGAAACACACAGGAGGCGGCACGCGCCCTAGCGCGCGCCGGAGTCATGACCCATCCCCACCATCGGTTCCTGGACCGCCTGCAGGGCAGCGCGCAGGCGGGCCAGGACAACATCCGCTTCGGCATCCTCGACATCCATCACCCCGTCTTTCCCATCTCGGTGGCCGTGATCGCCGCCTTCGTGATCTTCGCCCTGCTGCAGGCCGGCCCCACCGAGGCCGCGCTCAACGGCATCAGAGGCTGGCTGACCTCGACCTTCGACTGGCTCTTCATGGGCGCGGCCAATCTCTTCGTGCTGTTCAGCCTGTTCCTGATCTTCTCGCCCATGGGCAGCGTCGTGATCGGCGGCCAGGATGCCAAGCCCGAATATTCCTTCGTCGGCTGGACCTCGATGCTGTTTGCCACCGGCATGGGAATCGGACTGGTCTTCTTCGGCGTGATGGAGCCCATGCATCATTTCAACAATCCGCCGCTGGGCCTGGCGCCGCCGCTGGACGCGCAAGGCCAGCTGGTTGCCCCGGCCGTCGCGCCCGCGCGGGAGCTGGCCATGGCCGCCACGGTGTTCCACTGGGGCCTGCATCCCTGGGCGATCTACGCGGTCGTCGGCCTGTCGCTGGCGCTGATCACCTACAACCTGCGCCTGCCGCTGTCCATCCGGTCGGTGCTCTATCCCATCCTCGGACTGCGGCACGCGCGCGGCGCGCTGGGCAACGCCATCGACATACTGGCCGTGTTCGCCGTGCTGTTCGGCCTGGCGACTTCGCTGGGCCTTGGCGCGCAGCAGGCGCTGGCCGGCCTGCATCACCTGTACGGCATCGAGATCAACGCGCAGAACAAGATCATCCTGGTGATCGTGATCTCGGCGATCGCGCTGGGCTCGGTCGTGGCCGGCATCGAGGCGGGCGTCAAGCGCCTGTCCGAGCTGAACGTGGCGCTGGCCCTGCTGCTGATGCTGCTGATCATCGCCGTGGGCCCGACCGCCGACATCCTGCAAGGCCTGCTCGACAACACCGCCGCCTACCTGCGATACCTGCCGCAGCTGTCGCAGCCCTTCGGCCGCGACGACAACGCCTTCCTGCAGGGCTGGACCTCGTTCTACTGGGCCTGGTGGATTTCCTGGTCGCCCTTCGTCGGCATGTTCATCGCCCGCATTTCCAAGGGCCGCAGCGTGCGCCAGTTCCTGGTCTGTGTGCTGATCGCGCCGACGCTGGTCTCCATTTTCTGGATGACCACCTTCGGCGGCACCGCGCTGCACCAGCTGGTGGCGCAGGGCTATACGGGCGTGCAGGAAATGGTGCTGGCCAACCAGCCCGAGCTGTCGCTCTTCATGATGCTGCGCCAGCTGCCCTGGGCCGGCCTGACCTCGCTGGTCGCGATCGTGCTGGTGGTGATCTTCTTCGTCACCTCGTCGGATTCCGGTTCACTGGTCATCGACGGCATCACCGCCGGCGGCAAGGTCGACGCGCCCATCATCCAGCGCATCTTCTGGGCCGTGGCCCAGGGCGTGGTCGCGCTTATCCTGCTGCTGGGCGGCGGACTCAATTCCCTGCAGGCCGCCTCGGTGGCCACGGGCTTTCCATTCCTGTTCGTGCTGCTCCTGATGATGCTGTCGACCTGGCGCGTGCTGCGCTGGTGCCATCGCGCCGAACGCCGGGCGGTTTCCCCGTCGCCGCGTTGAGGCCGCCAGCGGCCCGGCGCGCCGGGCCGCCCATCGCGGCTCAACAGGAAAGGCCGATCCGTTCCTGTGCCGCTGGCGACGGCGTCTTCAGCAGGAATTCCTTCAGGCTGGCGACCTGGCATTTCTTGAAGATGCGGTTCTTGTAGGTCACCACGGTGGCTGGCGACAAGCCCAGCTCGCGCCCCACCTGCTTGGCGGTATGGCCGCGCCGCAACAGGCCGGCCACCTGGATCTCTCTCAGTGAAAACCCCGAAGCCCAGCTCTCGGCCCCGGTGCATGCCGGTTCGGCCGGGCAGCGCAGTTCGCGATGACGCCGGCTCAGCGCGATCAGCAGCGGCGCGCAGCCGCGCAGCAGATCCTCCACGCCGGCGCCGTGCCGCCGCGAGAAATACAGGTTGATGTAGCAGACGCCATCGTCGCGCGCGCCGATGACCGAGATCTTGCTGGCGAAGCCCGGCCGCTCGAACAGCAGGCGCCGGTATTCGGCATCGGGAATACCCTCGGGACAGAGCGTCTCGACGATCAGGTCTTCCGAACGGCGCCGCTGTCCCGCCATGCCGCAGAGCATCTGGTAATTGGGGTCACGGCGATAGAAGCTGCCGTTGACATAGAGGTTGGTCGTCCACTCGATCATGGACTGATTCAGCAGGCTGGCGGCCGAACACTGGCCCAGTCCGCCGGCGCGGTCGTAGCTCAGGTCGGTGACGTGGTCGGCGCCCACCAGATCGCGCAGCCCCGCCAGCAAGGTGGCATGAAAGGCCGGGCCGCCCAGGCCGGTGATCACGGGAACTGCCCACTGCCCGCCGTCCGCGCGCGCGAACGCTTGATGGCTTGTCTCTCTCATGGTTCTGGCTCCCCCAGTCTTGGCGATCGATTCTACGGGGATCGGCGGGCCGCGCATTGTCCTCTTGCGTGAGGACATGACGCCCGTCGGCGGCACTTCTACATTGGTGCCCTGACGCCGAGAACTATAGATCACTGGAGCACAAGGTCAAGCCATGATGGAGCTTCCCACCTACCCTTTCGTCAGGCCCGACGAGCTGGACCGAGCCCGGTCCGCGCCGCACCCGGTCATCGTCGTGGGCGGCGGCCTGAGCGGCCTGACGATGGCGCTGGACCTGGTCCGCCGGGGCCAGCGCGTGACCCTGCTGGACGACGACAACACCGTGGGCGTGCGCGGCCTGGCCTCGCGCGGCATGGTCTGGGCGCAGCGCACGCTGGACATCTTCGACCGCCTGGACGTGGCCGACGTCATCGTCGCCAAGGGGGTGCGCTGGAACGTCGGGCGCGTGCTGTGCCGCGATGCGGCAGTCGCCTCGTTCACGTTGCAGGCGCAGCCCGACATGCGCCACAACGGCTTCGTGAACCTGCAGCAATACTATCTGGAAGCCTTCCTGGTCGAGGCGCTGCAACGCGAGCCGCTGGCCGAGCTGCGCTGGCTCAACCGCGTCGACGCGATCGACTCGCCCGCCGACGGCGGTCCGGTCACGCTGCGCGTGCACACGCCCGAGGGCGACTACCGCACGCAGGCCGAATGGGTGATCGCCTGCGACGGCGCCAACAGCCCGCTGCGCCAGGCGCTGGGCCTGCGGCCCGAGGTCTACGACCGCAACGAAGACCGCTGGATCATCATCGACGTGGTGCTGCGCGGTACGTCCTGGCCGGAAGAGCGCTGGACCTGGCTGGACGCCGGCAGCAACCACGGCCGGGCCGTCTGGCGCCACAAGATGGCCGACGACACCTGGCGGCTGGACTTCCAGCTTCGCCCCGACGAGGACGCGCAGGCCGCCTGCACGCCGCAGGCCATGCGCCAGCGCGTCTGGGACCTGCTGGGCGAACAGGTCGATTTCGATATCGCCTGGCACGGCGTCTGGGCCTATCGCCACGAATGCCTGCCCGGCCTGCGTCATGGCCGCGTGCTGTTCGCCGGCGACTCGGCGCACCTGGTGGCGCCGTTCGGCGCGCGCGGCGGCAACGGCGGCATCCAGGACGCCGACAACCTGGGCTGGAAACTGGCGCTGGTGCTGCAGGGACGCGCCAGCGACACGCTGCTCGACAGCTACAGCGCCGAGCGCAAGCACGCGGCGCTGGAGAACATCCGCCAGGCGCGGCGCTCGTCGCGCTTCGTGCATCCCGGCCCGGCCGAATCGGCGCGCATGTGGCGCGACGCCATCATCGCGCTGGCCCCGCGCCACGACGTGCCCGCGCGCATGATCAATACCGGCCGGCTCTGCATGCCGGCCATCTATCCGCCGTCGCCGCTGGCGCATCCCGCCAGCCCGCATGCGGGACGCGCGCTGCCCAACGTGGTGCTGGACCGGCGCGCGCAGCGCTCACTGCACCAGCTGCTCGGCCCCTGGTTCACCGCCCTGGTCTTCGGCGACCCCGTACCGGACATCCCGGAGCCGGCCGCCGACGACGCCCTGCTGCGTCGCGTGACGGTCGGCGCCCATTGCGATGCCGAGGGCCGCGAGGCGCTGCGGCGCCAGCTGGGCGTGGAGATGAACGGCGAAGTCTGGCTGATCCGACCGGACCAGCATGTGATGGCCGCCGTCGATGCCGCCGCCTCGGGCCAGGCTGGCGCCGCCCTGCCGGACTGGATCGCCGCCGCGCTCTACCCCTGCGCCCACCCCGCGTCCCCGGACGCGCACTCCCCATCGAATGCCGGAGCCCACGCCCATGCCCCTGTCGCAGCCGCAGCTTGACGATCTGCTCGAACGTCTGATCGCGCTCACCAGCGCGCCCGATCCCTCGGTCCAGCGCGACCGTCTGGCGCAGCTGGTGCTGCTGCTGATCGAAGCGCTGGGCGACGGCGACCGTGCCCAGGCCGTCGTCGACGAAATGATGGCGGCGCACGCGGACCCGTCCTGCCTGTCCATTCCCTGATTCCCGGAGACCCCGCATGACCCAATCCGACCTGCCCCGCGACGCCGAGTCCGGCGCCGCCCTGCGCGGACTGCATCACTTCGCCTGGCGCTGCCGAGACGCGGAGGAAACGCGCCACTTCTACGAAGACATCCTCGGCCTGCCGCTGGTGCACGTGGTCAAGGAAGAGCGCGTGCCGTCGACCGGCGAATACTGCCCCTTCGTGCATCTGTTCTTCGAATTCGCCGACCACTCGCACATCGCCTTCTTCGACCTGGGCGACAACGGCGTCAGCGTCCCCGACCCCGCCACGCCGCGCTGGGTCAATCACTTCGCCATGGAAGTCGAGAACGAAGCCGCGCTGGAAACCATGCGCCGACGGTTGACCGGACACGGCATCGAGACCGTCGGGCCGACCGACCACCACTTCATCCGCTCCATCTACTTCTTCGATCCCAACGGCCTGCGCCTGGAAATCACCGTGCGCCTGCCCATGCACGACTACGTCGCCGACAAGCGCCGCGCCGCGCACGACGAGCTGGCCGCCTGGACCCGCGACAAGGCCGCCGGCCTGCGGCCCGGCCAGAGCGGCACCAGCAGCCAGGCGCGCCAGGCCGGCTGACCCCCTGTTTCGTTCTTCACAAGGAAATCCCATGAGCAAGCCTTTCGCGTCCCAGGCCGACCTGGCGGAAAAGAAAATCTCGTTCGAGCGCCTGTCGGACAACGCCTATGCCTACGTCGCCGACGGCGATCCGAATTCGGGCGTCATCATCGGCGACGACAGCGTGATGGTGGTCGACGCCACGGCCACGCCGGCCATGGCGCAGGACCTGATCCGCGCGATTCGCGGCGTCACCGACAAGCCTATCCGCCATGTCGCCCTGACGCACTACCACGCGGTGCGCGTGCTGGGCGCGTCCGCCTTCGCCGCCGAAGGCGCGGCCACCGTCATCGCCAGCCGTGGCACCCACGAGCTGATCGTCGAGCGCGGCCAGGCCGACATGGACTCTGAGATCGGCCGTTTTCCGCGCCTGTTCCGCTCGTCCGAATCGATCCCCGGCCTGACCTGGCCCACCCTCGTGTTCGAACGCGAGCTGACGATCCGGCTGGGCTCGCTGGAGGTGCGCATGATGCATCTGGGCAATGGCCACACGCGCGGCGACAGCGTGGTCTGGATTCCGTCGCAGGGCATCTGTTTCGCGGGCGACCTGGTCGAGTTCAACGCCGGCGTCTACACCGGCGACGCCTACCTGGCCGACTGGCCCGCCACGCTGGATCGCCTCGAGGCGCTGCGCCCCGCGCAGATGGTGCCGGGCCGAGGCCCGGCGCTGACCACGCCGCAGGACTGCCGAGAAGCCATCGGCTACACGCGCCGCTGGGTGCAGACGCTGTACGGCTGCGCGCGCGAGGGCGTGGCCAGCGGCAAGTCGCTCAAGCAGGTCTATGCCGACACGCGACGCGTGATGGATCCGGAATTCGGCCATGTCGTCATCTACGAACACGCGATTCCCTTCGACGTCTCGCGCGCCTACGACGAAGCCAGCGGCATCGTCGACCCGCGCGTCTGGACCGCCGAGCGCGACCGCGACATGTGGGCCGAGCTGAACAGCTGAAGCGCCGCCCCGACGAACCCCGCAGGAGATTGAACCCATGAAACTCGCCACCTTGAAGAACGGCGCGCGCGACGGCCAACTGGTCGTCGTCAGCCGCGATCTGTCTCGCCACCTCGCCGTGTCCGCCATCGCCGCCACCTTGCAGCAGGCGCTCGACGACTGGACTCGGATCGCGCCACGCCTGCAAGCCGAATACCAGGCCCTGAACGACGGCCGCCGCGCCGGCGAACCCTTCGATCCCGCGCATTGCGCCGCGCCGCTGCCGCGCGCCTATCAATGGCTGGACGCGTCGGCCTACCTGAACCACGTCGACCTGACCCGACGCGCGCGCGGCGGCGAAATGCCGCCATCCTTCCTGACCGATCCGCTCATGTACCAGGGCGCGTCGGACGACTTCATGGGGCCGCGGGATCCCATCACCGCCGCCAGCGAGGACCTGGGCGTGGACCTGGAAGCCGAGATCGTCGTGATCACCAACGACGTGCCCCTGGGCGTGAACGCCGACGACGCGCTGCGACACATCGTGCTGCTGGGCCTGGTCAACGATGTCACGCTGCGCAACGTGGTGCTGCCCGAGCTGGCCAAGGGCTTCGGCTTCCTGCAAGGCAAGCCGGCCTCGGCGCTGTCGCCGGTGCTGGTCACGCCCGACGAGCTGCAACCGTACTGGCGCGGCGGCAAGCTGCACCGGCCCATGCAGGTCTGGCTGAACGACAGGCTCATCGGCCAGCCCCAGGCCGGCGAGGAAATGCAGTTCCACTTCGGCGAGCTGATCGCGCATGCGGCGCGCACGCGCCGCCTGGGCGCCGGCACGCTGCTGGGCAGCGGCACGATCTCCAACGCCAGCGACGCGGCCGGCGTCTGCTGCCTGGTGGAAGCGCGCGTGCGCGAGAAGCTGCGCGATGGCGAAATGCGCACGCCATTCCTCAAGCATGGCGACCGCGTGCGGATCGGCATGCGCGACGATGCCGGCGCGAGCCTGTTCGGCGATATCGACCAGGAGGTGGAAATTCCCGCCACGCGGCCGTTGCCGGCCACGGCCGCACTTGAAACCGCCGCAGCCTGAACGGAGCGCGCGATGGCCGAATCCGCTTCGATCCCCGTGCTGCACAGCTACTGGCGCAGCTCGGCCGCCTACCGCGTGCGCATCGCGCTGGCCCTGAAGGGCCAGCCGTACCGCAGCGTCACCTGGCAGATGGCGCAGGGCGAGCACCTGCAGCCGGCCTACCGGCGCCTGGCGCCGTTCGGCCTGGCGCCGTTCGGCCTGGTGCCGATGCTGGACATTGACGGCCTGCGCCTGCAGCAGTCGCTGGCCATCATCGAGTACCTGGAGGAACGCAACCCCGAACCCGCGCTGCTGCCGCCAGGCCGCGCGGCCCGGGCGCGCGCCCGCGCGCTGGCGCAGCTGATCGCCTGCGAGGTCCATCCGCTGAACAACCTGCGCGCGCTCAAGCGGCTGCGCACGCAGTTCGGCGCCGACGACGAGCAGGTCGGCGAGTGGTATCGCCATTGGTGCCACGAGGCCTTTTCCGCCTTCGAGGCCGCGCTGGGCGACGACGACGGCTCGCCCTACGCGCTGGGCGACGCGCCCGGCATCGTCGAGTGCTTCCTGATGCCGCAGGTCTACAACGCCAGACGCTACGGCGCGGACCTGGCGCCGTATGGACGGATCGACGCCATCGCGCGGGCCTGCGCCGCCCTGCCAGCCTTCCAGGCCGCCAGCCCCGAGCACCAGCCCGACGCGCCGCAGCCCGCGCCGGCCGCGAATCCCGCCTGAACCGCGCAGTCCCATCGCAGCCCCCCAGGAGGGCCGCGCCCCGCGCGGCCCTCCCAAGATCAGCGGCGCCGCCGCCACCCAGGAGACAAACCATGCAAACCGAGATTTCCGCGCCCGGCGCCGCCGTCGCGCCCGCCGGCCGCCCGCTGATCAGCGCCGACGACCGCAAGGTGCTGGCCGCCACGCTGGTCGGCTCGACCATCGAGTGGTACGACTACTTCATCTATTCGCAGGCCGCCGGGCTGGTGCTGGGCGCGCTGTTCTTCGCCCCCTTCACCCAGAACAATCCGGAATGGGCGCTGATCCTGTCCTTCGCCACGGTGGGCGTGGCCTTCCTGTTCCGGCCGCTCGGCGCCATCATCTGCGGACACCTGGGTGACCGCTACGGCCGCAAGCGCGTGCTGGCCGCCACGCTCATCCTGATGGGCTCGGCCACCGCGCTGATCGGCCTGCTGCCGTCCTATGCCGTGCTGGGCGTCTGGGCGCCGGTGCTGCTGGTCGGACTGCGCGTGCTGCAGGGCTTCTCGGCCGGCGGCGAATGGGGCGGCGCGGCCCTGATGGCGGTGGAACACGCGCCGGCGCACCGCCGCTCGCTGTTCGGCGCCTTTCCGCAGATCGGCGTGCCCATGGGCATGATCGTCGCCACCGGCGTGCTCTGGTGCCTCACCACCGCCATCGGCATGGAACGCTTCATGGACTGGGGCTGGCGCGTGCCCTTCCTGCTGTCGGTGCTGCTGATCGTGGTTGGCACCTTCATCCGCCGCGCGGTCGAGGAATCGCCGGTATTCCTGGAGATGCAGGCGCGCAAGCGCGCCAGCGCCGCGCCGCTGGGCCAACTGCTGCGCAGGCATCCGCGCGAGGTATTGCTGACCGCGCTGATCTTCGTGGGCAACAGCGCCGCCGGCTATCTGCTGGTGGGCTTCTTCATCAGCTACGGCAGCCGCGCGCTGAAGATGCCGGCCCAGCAGGTGCTGATGGCCTGCACGCTGGCCGCCGGCGTCTGGCTGGCCACGACCCTGCTCGGCGGCTGGCTGGGCGACCGCATCGGCCGGGTGCGCACGTTCCAGATCGGCTATGTGCTGCTGGCGCTGTGGGCCGTGCCGATGTGGGGCTTCATCGACGCCGCCGACATCGGGCAATTCACGGCCGCGCTGGTGATCCTGGCGCTGCCGCTGGGCCTGACCTACGGCCCGCAGGCCGCGCTGTACGCCGAGATGTTCCCCGCCGGCGTGCGCTACTCGGGCATCTCGGTCGGCTATGCGCTCGGCTCCATCCTGGGCGGCGCCTTCGCGGCCATGATCGCGCAATGGATCATCTCGGCCACCGGCAAGTCCTGGATGGTGGGCGTGTACGTCATCGCCATGGCCCTGGTGTCCCTGGTCGCCGTCAGCCTGATCCGCGAACGGGCCGGCGCCACGCTGCACGGCGAATGACCTTGCCGCCACGACCTCCAGCCATGACCCTCCCCATCCGCCGCCAGGACCTGGTCGACTCCGTCGCCCGCGCCCTGCAGCACATCAGCCATACCCATCCCGCCGACTTCCTCGCGCACCTGGCCGAGGCCCATGCGCGCGAGGCCAGCCCGGCCGCGCGCAATGCGATGACGCAGATCCTGCTGAACTCGCGCATGGCCGCGACGGACCGGCGCCCCATCTGCCAGGACACCGGCATCGTCAACGTGCTGCTTGAAGTCGGCATGGACGCGCGCTGGAGCGGCTTCGACGATGGCCTGGAGGATGCCGTCAACGAAGGCGTGCGCCTGGCCTACCGCCATCCCGACAACCCGCTGCGCGCGTCGCTGGTGTCCGATCCGCTGTTCGGCCGCCCCAACACGCGCGACAACACGCCCGCGGTCATCCATGCCCGCGTCGTGCCTGGCGACACCTTGACGGTCACGGTGGCGGCCAAGGGCGGCGGCTCCGAGAACAAGGCCCGCCTGGCCATGCTGAACCCGGGCGACAGCGTGGTCGACTGGGTGCTGCGCACGGTGCCCGAGCTGGGCGCCGGCTGGTGTCCCCCCGGCATCCTGGGCATCGGCGTGGGCGGCACCGCCGAGAAGGCCATGCAGCTGGCCAAGGAAAGCCTGATGGAACCGCTGGATATGCTGTCGCTGCGCGCGGCGCTGCGGGCCGGTCGCGTGCTGACGCCGGAACAGGCCCTGCGCGTCGAGCTGCATGAGCGTGTCAACGCGCTGGGCATCGGCGCGCAGGGCCTGGGCGGGCTCAGCACGGTGCTGGACGTCAAGCTCAGGACCTATCCCACGCACGCCGCCGCCAAGCCGGTCGCTCTGATTCCGAACTGCGCCGCCAACCGCCATGCGCGCTTCACCCTGGACGGCCACGGTCCCGCCCGCTTCGACGCGCCGCCGCCCGCCGCCTGGCCGGACCTCGCGCCGGCGGCCACGGACGGGCGACGCGTCGACCTGGACACGCTGACGCGCGACGACATCGCGCAGTGGCGCGCCGGCGACACGCTGCTGCTCAACGGCCGCATGCTCACCGGCCGCGACGCCGCGCACCGGCGCATCCAGGATCTGCTGGCGCGCGGCGAGCCCATGCCCGCCGATTTCGCGGGCCGGGTCATCTACTACGTCGGCCCGGTGGACCCGGTGCGCGGCGAAGCCGTCGGCCCGGCCGGACCCACCACGTCCACGCGCATGGACGACTACACGGAGATGATGCTGGCGCGAGGCGGCCTGCTGGCGATGGTGGGCAAGGCCGAGCGCGGACCCGAGGCGGTCGCGGCGATCCGGCGCCATCGCGCCGCCTACCTGATCGCCGTCGGCGGCGCCGCCTATCTGGTGTCGCAGGCCATCCGAAGCGCGCGCGTGGTGGCGTTCGAAGACCTGGGCATGGAAGCCATCTACGAGTTCGACGTGGTCGACATGCCCGTCACCGTGGCGGTGGACGCGCAGGGCGGCAACGTGCACGAGGACGGCCCCGCGCGCTGGCGACGCGCGCCGGCGGGAGCTATCGGCGGCATCGCGATCCGCGGCGCCTGAGCGGCGGCGCGGCCCACGCCGCCTCAATGCTCGATGAACTCTTCCAGGCGACGCACCGGCGCGTCCGCCGGACGCGGCGTCTGCTTGGGCACGGGCTTGCCCGAACCATCCAGCGGGTCGATCTTGGGATCGTCCCAGGTGCCGGTGACGGCGTACTCCATGGTCATCGCGCTCGCCAGCGGATGCTTGAGCAGCCACTGCGTCACGAAAGCGCCCAGGCCGATCAGCGGATTGACTGCCAGCGCCGTCACCACCGCCGCGCCGCTGGCGTCCAGGTTCGGAATCACCACGGCCTTGAGGTTCCAGCGCTCCTGCACCACGTTCACGTCGCCGGCCAGCACGATGGCCGCCACGGGTCCGTTGACCTTGTAGCCATCAGTGCGCAACACGCCGTCGGACAGCTTCATGTGGCCTCGGATGGTGTCGAACGGAAAGCCGTCGCGCAGCAGGCTGGTGGGGTTGGCTTCCAGCTTGGCCAGGCGCTGCAGCGATTGCAGCGACAGCAGTTCCAGCAGCCGCGCCGTGCGCGAGTTCACGTGCATGAAGCGGCCCTTGTCGACACTGACCTCGACCTCGCCATCGATGTCGGCGATATTGTGGGTCCAGGGCAGGTTGCGCCAGGTCATGCGGCCCTGCATCGTGCCGTCGCCGCCGGACACCATCTTCTCGAAGCCGATCCGGTCCATGAAACCGCCCAGGTTGGCGAACTTGATCGCCGCGTCCACGGTCAGGCCGCGGCTGGCTCCGTCCAGCGTCCAGTCGCCCTTGGCGTCGAGCTTGGCGGCGTCATTGGCGATGGACAGCTTGTCCAGCCGCCAGCGGCGGCCGCGCTCCAGGTTGGTGCCCAGCACCTGCAATTCGCCCAGGTTTTTCCCGTAGAGCAGGAACTGTTTGGCTTGCAAATCGATGGCGGGAATGTCGGACAGATCGCTGTTCGAGGACAGGGCCTCGTCGGCCTTGTTGCCGTCGTCCTCGCCGCCCAGCGCCAGGTGCTTCAGGCGCGCGGTGATCTGGCCGGCGATGGCGCCGGATGCCTCGCGCCACTCCAGCGAACCGGCCGCCTGGCGCGACTGGATGTCCACGCGCCACTGCGCCGGATCCGGACGGGTGGCGTACAGGGTCAGGTCATTGAGCGTGTAGCCGCTGGTGCGCAACACGCCCGTGGCCAGGCTGACACGGCCGGGCGGCGGCAGGATCGGCTTGGGCGCCGGCTTGCCCTTGCCGGGCTGGACGGAAAAACCGTCGCCGACCTTTTCCCAGCCGTCCATGTCCAGTTCCGGCAGGCTGGCGCTCAGGCTCAGCGCCGCTTCGGTCGGCAGGCTGGCCGGGCGATTGATGCCGACCGCGCCGCGCGCGAAATACGACGCCGACCTGCTGGCGGGATCGCGCTCGAACAGCGCGTTGACCGTCGTGCCCAGGCTGGCCGTCAGCCAGCGCCGGCCACGGCTGCCCTGGTCCTGCGCGGAGCCCCATTGCAGCTTCAACAGCTGCGAGGACTGCGCGGACTTGCCAACCGGCGCCGGCATGTCGATCGCCATCCCCGCCAGATCGGACTCGCCCGAGATCTCGACGGCGCCGCCCTTCTGGTAGCTGAGCTTGCCCTTGTATGCGGCCTTGCCCGAGAAGCGCGACATCGACGCGGCATTGCTGATCTGCGTCAGGCCGGCGCCAGCCAGCGTGCCCTCGAAGTTCAGCGCGTCACCGCTTTGCGCCAGCCGTCCGGAGATCTTCACGGGTCCGCCCAGGAACTGGGCGCGGACCTCGCGGGTCTGCACGCCCTTCTCGGAAAACTCCAGGTCGCCGTGCATCTGCGTCAGCAGCGGCATTTCCGGCATGAAGGAGAAGCTGTTGTCGGCGAACTGGATATGGCCGTCCACCTGCGTGTCGTCGGTATTGAGCAGCGGCACCGTCAGCTTGATCGGCATGCGCCAGTCGCCCGTGCCCTGGGCCTCGTCCAGCGCGCCGTCGAGCAGTTTGCCCAGCGGCGAGTTGGCCACCAGCGCCAGATAGGCGGGCACGGACCCGGAGCTGTTGCCGGTCACCTGCAACACGGAATTGAGTTCCATGTTCGGAATGACGGCGCTGATCGCGCCCAGCGACAGCGTCTGACCCGGCGCCGGATGCATGAGCGCGCCGCCCGCCGTGTCCAGCGTCAGGCTGACCTTGTCGATGCGGAAGTTGCCGGACAGGTTCTCGAGCATGGGCCAGGCCTTGCGCTGCGGCCGCGCGGGGGCATAGTCCACGGTCGCGCCGGCGTACTCGCCCGCGATGACGAATTCTCCCTGCGCGCCCGGCGCGCCGTAAGGGAAATCGTCCAGGTCGCCTTTCAGCGTGATCGCCGCCGAGCGCATTTCGCCCGCCGGCAAGCCGGTGGCCAGCCATTCGCGCGCGTCGGGATTGACCGTGAGTGGCAGGTAGCGGTGGATGGCCGGCATGGCGCCACGGATCATCACGCCGCGCAGGTCGGCGCTGCCGGCGGCGGTCTTGCCCTCGGCGCGCCATTGGCCTTGCAGGCGCGCGTCCAGGTCCTCGTTGCGGACCCGCAGCTCGGCGATGTCGACGAACCAGTCGCGCGCATCCGGGCCCTTGACCTGCGCGTCCACGTCCAGCTCGCCCACCTTGACGGTCGGCTGCTCGAAGACGTCGGGCAGCGTGAACTGGAACCGTTCGGCGCGGCCCTTGAGCGAGGCGTTGGGCGCGCCCGGGCTGCGGGCCAGGGCCAGGCTGTCGGTCTGGATGAAATCACCCGGCAGCCCCTGCACGCGGAACTGCGCGTACTCGCCGCGCAGCGCCGGCCCTTCGGGACGCGCCGCCCAGGACAGGCCGCGCACGGCCAGGTCGGAGGTCAGCTCGGTGAACTTGCCGTGGTCCAGCTGCAGCCAGGCGCGGCCGCTCAGGCGGCCGGCCACGGGCGGCGCCGGCAGCCAGGCAGACCAGGCCAGCGGCTCCAGATCGTCGGCCTGCAGATAGATCTGTCCGCTCCAGTTGGCGGGGTTGCCCGCGTCGCCCGAGAACAGGCCGCGATTGAACTCGGCCCGCAGGTCCAGCTGCCGCGCCAGCGCCTCGCCGGCCGAGGCGCGCAGCGCGAATCGGTGCGACAGCCGGCCGTTGCGCGCCAGGAATTCCACGTCGCGCAGCGTCAGTTCCGGCGCCTGGCGCAACTCGTCCTGCCAGCGGATGACGGCGCCATGGATCAGCAATTCACGCTGCGAGGTCAGCCAGCGCAGCGCGGGATGCTCCAGCCCGGGCGCGGGGCCGCCCTGGTCGTTCAGGTCGATCGCCATGCCGGCGACCCAGAGGCGGTTCTGCGCGTCGCGGCGCAGGTTCAGTTCGGGTTGGTCGAGCCGCAATTGCAACAGCCGAGGCGACAGGGTCAGGATGCTGCGCCAGGCCAGCACCGCGGATACCTTGGGCAGGGTCAGCACGGCATCGGCCGCGCCGTCATGGACCTGGACCGAAGCCAGATCCAGCCTGGGATTGAGCCCCTGCCAATTGGCCTGGATCGCGCCGATCGAAACCTGTGCGCCCAACGCCTGGCTGGCGTAGGCTTCTATCTGAGGCCGCCATTGGTCGACGCGGGGCAGGACCCAATAGCGCAGGCCCAGCAACCCGATGGCGGCGACGCCATAAACGGCCAGCGCGCCCCAGTACAGGCCGCGGAGCACTTTTTTCGGAACAGACACGGATCAGTGGGCAGGAGTAAGGGTCTTGCGGTATCGTCCCCACTTATACCTGAAACGCGTCCTTTAGTCTGCGCCTATTTCATCATGACACCATCGCCCACCCTCGCCCCCGTCCTGGCCTGGTCCGGCCACCTGCGCCGCCGCCTTGAGGCCCTGCCGGACCTGGCGGCCTGGCTGGAAACGGCCCGCCAGGCGCCCGTCACGCCGGCCCGGCTGGCCGAATGGCGCGATGAACTGGCGGGCATGGACGACGCCGCGCCGCTGCCGGTCGACGCCTGCCGCATGGTGCTGCGCAAGCTGCGCGAACGCGTTTTCTGCACGCTGATCGCGCGCGACCTGGGCGGCCAGGCGCCGCTGGAGGAAGTGGTGGGCGCCATGACGGCGCTGGCCGATCTGGCGGTGGCCGAAACCTACCGCAGCGTAGCGTCCGAACTGGCCGCCGTGCACGGCGTGCCGCGCGACCCGGCCACCGGCCTGCCCCAGGAAATGCTGATCGTGGGCATGGGCAAGCTGGGCGGCTGCGAGCTGAACGTGTCGTCCGATATCGACCTCATCATGCTCTATGGCGAGGAAGGCGAGACCGACGGGCCGCGCCGCATCAGCCACCATGAGTTCTATGGCCGCCTGACGCGCCGCATGATGCCGGTGCTGTCCGAGGTGGACGCCAACGGCCAGGTCTTCCGCACCGACCTGCGGCTGCGCCCGGACGGCGACGCCGGCCCGCTGGCCTGGAGCCTGGACGCGCTGGAACACTACCTGATCGGCCAGGGCCGCGAATGGGAGCGCTATGCCTGGCTCAAGGCCCGGCTCATGCCCGCCCGCGCCTTCGAGGGCAGCGACAGCGCCCTGCAGGCGCGGCAGCTGGAAAGCCTGCGCGTGCCCTTCGTGTACCGCAAGTATTTCGACTTCGACGCGCTGGCCGCGCTGCGCGCGCTGCGCGAGCGCATCCGCCAGGACTGGCAGCGCCGCGCCAGCGCGCGCAACGGCATCGACAGCGCCAACAACATCAAGCTGGGCGACGGCGGCATCCGCGAGATCGAATTCGTGGTCCAGCTGGCCCAGCTGATCCGAGGCGGACGCATGCCGGCCCTGCAGCGCCGCGGCCTGCTCGAAGCGCTGCACGCCGAAAGCGCCGCCGGCCTGCTGCCCGAAGCCGACGCGCAGCGGCTGGAGGCCGCCTACCGCTTCCTGCGCCGCACCGAGCACGCGCTGCAGTACCGCGAAGACGAGCAGACCCACCTGCTGCCCGGCGACCCCGCCCTGCGCGCCGCGCTGGCGGCGGCGCTGGGCATGCAGGCCGGCGAATTCGAGGACACGCTGGCCGCGCACCGCGCCTTCGTCTCACGGACTTTCCGCAACGTGTTCCGCCTGGTCGGCATGGGCGACGCCGAGGAGCCCGCGCCGGCCGCCGATGCGGCCGACAAGGAAGAACCCGACGAACAGTGCGCGCTGGCCGGACAGATCCGTCAGGCCTTCGGCGACGAGGCCGACGACCTGCTGCGGCGCGCCGACACCCTGATGGGCAGCCACCGCGTGCGCAGCCTGCCCGACGCCAGCCGCCGCCGCGTCGAGGCGCTGCTGCCGGCCGCCCTGCGCGCCGCGCGGCAGACGCCCGCGCCGCTGCAGGCGGCGGTGCGGCTGTTCGACCTGATCGAGACCATCGCCCAGCGCAGCGCCTACCTGGCCCTGCTGGCCGAATATCCCGACACGCTGGCGCGCGTGGCGCGCATGGTGGCCGCCAGCCCCTGGGCCGCGCAGTACCTGACCCAGCACCCGCTGCTGCTCGACAGCCTGATCGACTGGCGCACGCTGTTCGAGCCGCTGGACTTCGGTCAGATCGCGCGCCAGCTCGCCGCCGACCTGGACGCCTGCCGCCTACCCGACGGCGATCCCGACATCGAACGCCAGATGAACCTGATGCGCGACGTGCAGCGCCAGGCCAGCTTCCAGCTGTTGGCGCAGGATCTGGAAGGCGAGCTCACCGTTGAAAAGCTGGCGGACCAGCTGTCCGCCCTGGCCGACCTGCTGCTGGCCGAAACCATCCGCCGCGTCTGGCCGCTGGTGAACCGGCAGCCGGGCGCCGAGCCGCGCTTCGCCGTGATCGCCTACGGCAAGCTGGGCGGCAAGGAACTGGGCTACGCCTCGGACCTGGACCTGGTGTTCCTGTTCGACGACCCGCGCGACGACGCCGCCGAGGTCTACGCCAAGCTGGGCCGGCGCATGACCTCCTGGCTGTCCACCATGACCTCGTCGGGCCGGCTGTACGAAATCGACCTGCGGCTGCGGCCGGACGGCGACGCCGGCCTGCTGGCGGTGTCGGTCGAAGCCTTCGAGCAATACCAGCGCAAGCACGCCTGGTCCTGGGAGCACCAGGCCCTGACCCGCGCCCGCCATGCCGCCGGCGACGCGGCGGTCGGCGAGCGCTTCGAGCGCATTCGCGCCGACATCCTGGTGCAGCCGCGCGATCCGGCGGCGTTGCGCCAGGAAGTGCTGGAAATGCGCGGCAAGATCAATGCGGGCCATCCCAACGCCACGCCCAATTTCGACCTGAAGCACGACGCGGGCGGCATGGTGGACGTGGAATTCGTCACCCAATATCTGGTGCTGTGCCATTCGGGCAGCCACCCGGTGCTGGTGCGCAACCTGGGCAATATCGCCCTGCTGCGGCTGGCGGGCGAAGCCGGCCTGATCCCGACCGACCTGGCCCTGCAAGCCGGCGACGCCTACCGCACGCTGCGCCGGGTGCAGCACCAGATGCGGCTGCAGGGCGTGGAAAAGGCCCGCGTCGCGCCCGACCAGCTGCAGGCCGAGCGGGCCGCCGTGCGCGAACTCTGGACCACGGTGCTGGGCTGAGCCGTCCGGGGCGGGCGGGTCGGCGGCCCGCCTTGCGCCAACTCGTCGTAAAATAAGGGTTTTTCCGGCCGCACCGGCCGTCTTTCCCTGTCTTGTCCGCCATGTCCGAACTCGTGCGCCCCAAACTCGATCTCCCCGCCGGCCGCAGCAAGGTGCTGATGCACTCCTGCTGCGCGCCCTGTTCCGGCGAGGTCATGGAAGCCATGACGGCCTCCGGCATCGACTACGCGATCTACTTCTACAACCCGAACATCCATCCGGTCAAAGAGTACGAGATCCGCAAGCAGGAGAACATCCGCTACGCCGAGCAGCACGGCATCGAGTTCATCGACGCCGACTACGACATGGACAACTGGTTCGACCGCGTCAAGGGCCTGGAAGACTCCCCCGAGCGCGGCGAGCGCTGCACGGTCTGCTTCGACATGCGCTTCGAGCGCACCGCGCTGTACGCGCACGAGCACGGCTTCGACACCATCACCAGCTCGCTGGGCATCTCGCGCTGGAAGGACATGAACCAGATCAACGGCTGCGGCGAACGCGCCGCCGCCCGCTACGACGACCTGGTCTACTGGACCTACAACTGGCGCAAGGGCGGTGGCTCGCAGCGCATGATCGAGATCAGCAAGCGCGAGAACTTCTACCAGCAGGAGTACTGCGGCTGCGTCTATTCGCTGCGCGACACCAACCGCCATCGCCGCTCGCAGGGCCGCGAGCGCATCCATATCGGCGTGAAGTTCTACGGCAAGGAAGACCTGCTCAAAGAGGAAAACCTCTAGGACGGGTCAACGCCAGGAACGGCCCGGAACGGGCTGTCGGCGGACAACACCACGGGGCGCGTTCAGCGCCCCGTCGCGTTTTCGACGGCGCGGCGCCGGTACTCGGAAGGCGACACGCCGTAGCGGCGGCGGAACGCGTGGCTGAAGCGCGCCGCGTCGGAAAAGCCGTAGCGGAAAGCGATATCGCCGATCTGGCGCGCGGCCTGGGCGGCGTCGCACAGCATGTCGCGGCAGCGCTCCAGGCGCGCGCTGAGGATGAAATCCGCCGGGGTGGTCGAGGCCTGGGCGAACAGGTTGTACAGATAGCGTCGCGACACCCGCAACGCGGCCGCGGCCATGGCCGGCGACAGCTCGGGATCGTGCAGGTTCTCCAGGATGTGCTGCTGCACGCGGCGCAGTTGCGCCTGGCGCAGCCCGGCCTGCTCCTGGTCGGCACGGCCGCCAGCGCGCTCGCTGATGTCCAGCCCCATCATCTGCATCACGGCATTGGCCGCGTCGCGCGCCGCGCTCTCGGACAGATGGGCATGCTCGCCCAGCGCCACGCGCAGCAGGTCCATCGCCATGCGCCCGCAACCCTGGCGCGCGCTGAATACCCGCGCCACCGCGTTCTGCATATAAGGCTCCCAGGCCTGGACCTGCCTGCCCGGCACCTGCATCACCAGGAAATGCGCATTGTCGTCCACGTCGACCTCGTAGGGCCGCGTGGTGTCGTACACCCCCCACTCGCCCGGCGCCAGCAGCGCGCGCCGCGACGCCTGCCGGATCTCGCTGCGGCCAGACAGCTGCAGCGTGACCTTGTAGCCGGCGCTCTCGGACTGGTTGGCCTGCAGCCGGCTGCGGCTGACGCGCTGCGCGCTGGTATGCAACTCGCTCACGCGCAGCCACGCCAATTCGTCATCGGCCACGCTGCTGCGAAAACGCCCAGGGTGCAGCGCGGACACTTCCAGCGGCACGAAGGCGCTGCTGATGCTCTCCTTCCAGCTGGCGCAATCCAGGAATTGCTTGGGCGCGCTGCGCAACAGGGTTTGGGACATGACGGCTCCGGCTTCACGGTCTCTTTTGAACTCTTTCTAGCACCCGAGATCGCCCCCGAGTATCGGTGACAACCCCTATGGTCTGCCGGCGATGGAAAGAGTCCCGCTGCCGCCCGATCCCGAACCGCGTGCGCTCAGGGCTGCCGATGGCTGCCATAGGAATACTCGGACAGCGGGAATCCGCGCTCCGCCAGTTCCCGCCCCAGCGCGTGCCGCACCGGCACCACGTCGTCGTAGCGACGCGGCCGCGCGGCGGCGACCTCGGCCTGCGTGTAGGGCTGGAAGTCCGCCGGCAGCTGCGCCGCGCTGAACGAAGCCAGCACCCAGTTCAGCACCGCAGCCAGGTCCGCGTCGCTCAACTGCGACTGCGCCGCGCCGGGCACGCGGATCAGGTATTCGCGCCCGGCCGGCAAGCGCGTGAAGTGGCCGACCGAATCGCGGAAGTCCGGTATGCCGTGGCGCGTGCTGCCGCGCCCGTCCACCCGATGGCAGCCGGCGCATTGCAGCACGTAGTCCGCGCGCGCCGCCGCGCGCAGCGTGGCCTCGCCGCTGGCGGCCCGGTCCTGCGACCAGGCCGCCAGCGGCGCCAGCAAGGCGAGCGCCAGGACCGCCGCGTGCCGGCGCGGCCCCCCGACGAAACGCCTGGTCCCGTTCATGGTTTGGGCTTGGCCAGGCCCACGATCACCGACGTGGTGCAGTGGAAGATGGACGACTCGTTCGACATGCACCAGTTCACGTCGTTGTGCAGGAACATCTGATAGCCCGGCCGCTCGCGCTCGGCCGCCGCGCACATGCACTTGCCGCAGGCGGTCTTGCCGCAGCAGTCGTTGTAGCTGATCAGGTAGTCCTTGCCGTCCAGCGGATTGTGGCAGGTGCCGACCCAGGACACAGCCGATGGCGAGGTGCCCGGCGGGCAGGACGTCATGCTGCCGCCGCAGCAGGAGCACAGGAAGCCGTCCACCGCGCAGTAGCGCCAGTAGTCGCAGGCGGTCTCGTCGGTCTGCGGCTTCTTGGCGGCGGCGGCTGGCGCCGCGCGCGCCACCGGCAGCACCGGCATGATGAAGGCGGCGCCGACGAACAGGCGGCCGATGCGGTTGAGCACGCTGCGCCGCGAGGTGGCGTGGGCGACGGAGCGCGCGGCGCGCTCCCCAAGCTTATCCAGCCAGTGCATTGCGGTTCTCCTTGCGCGAAATGCGGGTCTCGTCCAGGGTCGCGCCGGTGGCCAGGAATTCCTGCACCGACGCCACGCCCAGTTCCTTGGCGGTGAAAAGGCTTTCCAGCTGTTCGCGGGAATTGACCAGGCCCTTGGCGCGGATCGTGCCCGACTCGTCGATCAACACCGCATAGGGCAGCTTGCTGATCTGGAACTTCATGCCCAGCTCGGTGGACAGCAGATACGGAAAGCGCTCCAGCCCCGCCTGGCGGTAGAACGCCAGGTGCTCCGGCATCTCGCCGTCGCTGGCCAGCACGATGCGCAACCACGCATGCTCGGTGCCGGCCACCGACTTCAGGATGGGCAGCAGCTTCTTGCACACCGGGCACGACGGCGACAGGAAGAACAGCAGCTGGCTCTGCCCACCGCCGCCGCCCACCGCGACCGGACGGCCCAGCAGGTCGTTGATGTCGAAGCGCGGCGCGGCCTCGCCCACGGCCGGGCCGCGGTCCATGGTCAGCGCGCCCATCGGCGCGACGCGTTCATACAGCACGCCGATCTGGCGCGACAGGGCCAGGATGACGAGCACCAGGCACAGCAACACGCCCCACAGCAGGAAATTGGAAATGATCAAGGCATCCATGTGACGCTCCCTTCAGATTGCTTGCAGCTTGAGATGCGAAGCCAACAGGTGGTTGGCCGTGAAGTACAGGGCGACGGCGCTGGCGGCCAGGCCGAACACCGACGCGGCGTCCGTCCACAGCAGGCCGCGCGACAGGCCGGCGGCGCCGGCCGCCAGCACCGGCGCGGTCCAGGCCGCCAGCGCCGCGTTGCGCGCCACCAGCCACCAGGACAGTCCTGTGCCGCGCGCGCCGGGCCGGCGCGACATCGGACCGGAGCAGCCGCAGTCCATGTCGCGGCGGCCACGCGCCAGATTGAACGCCAGCCCGGCCGTGGCCGTGGCCAGCACCAGCAGCGCCAGGCCCGCGCCCGCCGGCTGCCACGCGGGCGTCAGCAGCAGCGCGCCCGCCGCGACTTCCGCCAGGGCGAACAGCAGCGCGAACGGCGTGCTGATGCCGGCCGGCAGGATCTCGTAGGCCGACACGGCGGCGGCGAAGCCGGGCAGGTCGCGGAACTTGTCCAGCGCGCCCAGCAGCAGCACGCAGGCCAGCGCCGCGCTGGCCGAATAGAAGAGCACGGGATCGGTCATTTCGCGGCTCCCGCCCAGGGCTGCGGCTCGACCTGCAGCGCCGTCTCGCCCGCGCCCTTGATGGCGCCCTTGAGCACCGGCGCGACCGGCGCGGCGTCGTAGACATTGACGTTGCCGCCATCGATGGTGAAGAGCCGGGGCTTGTCGTCCTGCGACACCGACATGGACAACGCGCCCTGGCCCGGAATGCGCGCCACGCGCTTGCGCGTGGCCAGGTCGTAGACCCAGATCTCGGCGGCCGGCGTCTTGTGCGTGCCCTCGGCGCCGTTCGGGTGCATGCCCACGTACAGGCGCTTGTTGGCCCGGTTGACCGCCAGCACGTTGTAGCCGCCCGGACGCCAGCCACGGTCCTTGCCGGACTTGTCCAGCAGCGACCAGGACTCGCCCAGGGTCACGTCCTTGGCGCCGATGTCGGCGCTGTACACATTGCCCTGGTAGGACACGAAGTAGAAGGTATCGCCGACGTTCTCGGTGTGCGTGAAGATCGGATCCTTCTCCACGTCGAACAGCGGCTTGCTGCGCTGCTGGCCTGCCGGCTTGCCGCTGTCGTCCAGGTCCACGGTCAGCAGCGCGCCGTCGCCGCAGATGCTGGCGAAGCCGCGCGGCCGCGACGGCGGCACGATGATGCTCCAGCAGCCGGCCGTGGCCGTGACCTCGTCGGTGAACTTGCGCGTCTTCAGGTCCACCACCGTCACCGAGGTGGCCGGCGTGGCGTTCTGCACGAACAGCAGGCCGCCGTCGGTGCTCTGGCGCAGGTAGTTGCGGTAGTTCAGGGCCTGGGCGCGCTTCTCGGGAATGGCCACCTCGTACTTCGGCGTCAGCGCCTCGGCGTCCCAGGCCTCGACCACGTCGATGCGCTTGCCGCGGTTCAGTCGCTCGTAGTAGGACGTCATCACATAGATGTCCTTGCCGTCGTTCGACACCGTCATGTGGCCGTTGAAGGACGTGGGCACCAGGCCCAGGAACTTCAGGCTGTCGCCATCGTAGAGATTGACGCGGCTGTCCACCAGGTGGTTGAAGGCCGCGTCCATGACGTACAGGCGATGCGGCGTGGCCGGTGGCAGGCGGGTGCCGCCCTTCAATTCCTCCACGGGCAGGTCCGCCCAGGACGCGCCGGCGGCGGCGGCCAGCGCGGCGCACAGCGCCCAGCCTCCCGCCCGCGCGGCGCGTGTTCTTGCACGTAGCGCACTCATTGTCTGTCTCCTTTCATGATCCTGTTCCTAGAATGCGTAGACATAGCGCATCTGCACGCCGCGCATGCGCGGCCCGTTCTCGACCTTGAGGTCGTGGATGTACTGCAGCTGAATCTGGTTCGACGGATTGATCTGGTGCGTCAGCTCCAGCGCCAGCTGGTGATTGCGCGCGCGGCTGGTCACCGTCTGGCCGCCGGAGCGTTCGCGCCCGCCGGTCTCGTAGCGGTAGCGCACGCCGGTGTAGGTGTTCTCGGTCAGGTTGGTCGAGGCCAGCGCGAACAGGCGCAGCGACGGATCCTTCTTCAGGGTCTGGCCGAACCAGTCTGTGTTGCGGCCGTAGATCTCGACCTCGGCGATGGCTTCCAGGAAGGTGGACTCGCCCACGCCCTGCACGAAGGAAAAATCCTGCACCGTCGACCAGCGGTTCTTGCCCGGCGACACGTCCGGACGCGAGCCGTCGTAGCGGCCCACCGGCACCGTGATGAAGGGCTCCCAGGCGAACCAGGTCTTGGTCTGGTCGTTGTTGTAGAGCCAGATGGCCGACCCCAGCGTCACGTCGCCGATGCCGGACTTGCGGTCGCGCGGCGCGCCGGGCGCTTCCTGCGTGGTCCGGCTCATCGGCACGATGAATTCCAGCTGCACGGTCTTGCCGTAGAAATCGCGGTAGTGCATCTGGCGATAGATCAGCATGTCCACGTCCACCGACACGCCGTCCGCGCGCTTGCCCGCCGCGTACACGCCGGACGAACGCAACCCCGCCATGTAGCCGGCGATGATGTTCGTCCCCACCGGCGCGGGTATCCAATCGCGCGCGCTGGGGTCTCCCGCCCACGCCGCCTGCAAGGCCCCGGCACAGGCCAGCGCGAACGCCGCCCCTGCGCGAGACCGGAAACCGATCTTGCCTGCCATGCACTTCCCCTTGGTTGTCGACGCGAACGCGGCCGCCGTTGTGTCCCGGTCTGATCCGCGCGCGCCGTTTTTTGGCGTTCTAGCCTAGTAAGCGATACAAACCGACTTCTTCTCCAGGTACATGTCCATCACGGCGCGGCCGTGTTCACGACCGATGCCCGACTGCTTGAAACCGCCGAACGGCATGTTCGGATCCAGCATATTGTGCGTGTTGACCCAGACCGTGCCCGCCGCGATGCGCGGGATCAGGCGCTGCACGCGCGACAGATCGTTGCTCCAGATGCTGGCGCCCAGGCCGAACACGCTGTCGTTGGCCAGGCGCACCGCGTCGTCCAGCGTGTCGAAGGGCTGGGCCACCACCACCGGGCCGAAGATCTCCTCGCGCACGATGCGGGCATCGGGCCGGACGTCGGCGAACACCGTGGGCCGCACGAAATAGCCCGCGCCCGCGCCGGCCTCGCCGCCCGCCATGACGCGGCCGCCTTCGGCGCGGCCCAGGCCGATGTAGTCCAGCACGCGCTGCTGGTGCCGCGCAGATACCAGCGGACCGACCTGCGTGTCGGCGTCGAAGCCCGAGCCCAGCTTCATGCTGGCGGCCACGTCGGCCAGCCCCTGCGCTACCTTCTGGTACAGGCCGCGCTGCACGTACAGGCGCGAGCCGGCGGTGCAGACCTGGCCCTGGTTGAAGAAGATCGCGGCCGCCGCGCCCTGCACCGCGCGGTCGACATCGCAGTCGTCCAGCACGATCACCGGCGACTTGCCGCCCAGTTCCAGCGACACGCGCTTCATGTCGTCGACGGCGGCGCGGCCGATCAGCTTGCCGACCTCGGTGGAGCCGGTAAAGGCGATCTTGTCCACGCCCGGATGCGCGACCAGCGCGGCGCCGGCGGTTTCGCCCCGGCCGGTGACCACGTTGACCACGCCGGGCGGAAAGCCGGCTTCCAGCACCAGCTCGCCCAGGCGCAATGCGGTCAGCGGCGTTTCCTCGGCGGGCTTGAGCACCACGGTGCAGCCGGCCGCCAGCGCCGGCGCGATCTTCCAGATCGCCATCAGCAGCGGGAAGTTCCAGGGAATGATGGCGCCGACCACGCCCACCGCCTGCGGCAGCGTGTAGGCGCTGTACTGGGTTCCCGGCGGGAAGGGGATCGACAGCGACAGCGTCTCGCCCGTGATCTTGGTGGCCCAGCCGGCCATGTAGCGCAGCCATTGCGCGCCCGAACCGACCTCCAGCCCCTGGGCCACGCCCAGCAGCTTGCCGTTGTTCAGCGTTTCCAGGCGCGCCAGCTCGGCGCCGTGGCGCTCGACCAGATCGGCCAGCGCCAGCAGCAGGCGCTCGCGCCCGGCCGGCAGCATATCGCGCCAGGAGCCGGATTCGAACGCGCGCCGCGCCGAGCGCACCGCCTGGTCGATCTCGGCGGCGCCGGCGTCCGGCACGCGCGCGATGATCTCGCCGGTGGCCGGATCATGGACCGCGATGGACTCGCCCTGCCCCGACCGCACGGGCTGGCCGTCGATGAGCATGTGCTCGCGGATGGCGCCCAGTTCGGGACGTTCGGCGGCGGACGGAGTGAGGGTGGACGGCATGCTGGCGCTCCAACGGATAGGTGGAGGCCAGGATAGCGCCGGCGTCCGGCGGACACTTGTCGGCGCGTGCATGGGGATTTGTCATTCTGCGCACAGGCCGCAAAAGGAAGCGGCCCGGACGCCGCGAGAGCATCCGGGCCGGATCGTGGCTCGGCGCCCGCCAGGGAGCGCCGCCCGCGCGGGGTCGATCAGTCCAGCATCAGCACCGTCGCGCCGGTGGTCTTGCGCGCCGCCAGCGCGGTCTGCGCCTCGCCCGCCTGCTCCAGGCCGTAGCGCTGGTCGATGCGGACCTTGATCTTCTTCTTCAGCACCAGGCCGAACAGCTCGTCGGACGCGGCCTGCAGCTTTTCCAGCGTGTTCACGTGCACGCCCAGCGACGGACGCGTGACGTACAGGCTGCCCTTCTGGTTCAGCACCGCCAGGTTCACGCCGGACACGGGGCCCGAGGCATTGCCGAAGCTGACCATCAGGCCGCGCGGCTCGATGCAGTCGAGCGAGGTTTCCCAGGTGTCCTTGCCCACGCCGTCGTACACCACCGGCACCTTCTTGCCGCCAGTCAGCTCAAGCACGCGCTCGGTCACGTTCTCGCGCGAGTAGTCGATGGTTTCCCAGGCGCCGTTGGCGCGCGCCAGCTCGGCCTTCTCGGGGCTGGAGACCGTGCCGATCAGCTTCACGCCCAGCGCCTTGGCCCATTGGCAGGCGATCAGGCCCACGCCGCCGGCGGCGGCATGGAACAGGATCGTCTCGCCGCCCTGCAGGCGGTAGGTCTGGCGGAACAGGTACTGCACCGTCAGGCCCTTGAGCATCAGCGCGGCGGCCTCGTCGAAACCGATGCCCTTGGGCACCTTGACGACCTGGTTGGCCGGCACGTTGCGCGCCTGCGCGTAGGCGCCGATCGGGCTCTGGCCGTAGGCGACGCGGTCGCCCTTCTTCAGGTGCTTGACGTCGGCGCCGACGGCGGTGACTTCGCCGGCGGCCTCGAAACCCAGGCCGTGCGGCAGCGGATGCGGATACAAGCCCGTGCGGAAATAGATATCGATGAAGTTCAGGCCGGCGGCGTGCTGGCGGATGGTGACTTCATTGGCGGCCGGCGGCGGCACTTCCACCTCGGCGAGCTTCAGGACCTCGGGACCGCCATGCTGCTCGATACGAATTGCCTTGACGAGATTGCTGGCCATGCTGGCCTCCTTTCATGCGAGTGATGCGTGAGGGAATAACGCGGATAAAACGAAATCGGTATTCAGCGCGCTGGCCTGGCGCCGGCCGTCAGCACCAGCACGCCGGCCAGCACCAGGGCGGTGCCCGCCATCTGCCACGCGGTGATCGGCTCGTCCAGGAACCAGGCCGCCAGGAACAGCACCGACACCGGGCCGACCATGCCCAGCAGCGAGGCGGTCGGGGCGCCGATGCGCGCCACCGCCCACATCAGCATGAACACCGGCGCCACGGTATTGAGCGTCGCATGGATCAGCGAGTAGCCGTAGACCCCGGCGGGCTGGAGCAGCATCGTAGCGGGATGCACCGCGAAGAACTGCGCAATGCAGGCCACGCAGGACACCAGCATGGCATAGGCCACCAGCCGCGTCGCGCCGACCCGCTTGATCAGTTCCCCGGAACAGATGAGGTACACAGAATAGCTTGTCGCCGAGGCGAAAACGAACAAAGACCCTAACAGCACCTCGCCGCCCCCGCCGAAGCTCAGATCGTGGGCGAACACCAGCACCACGCCGGCATAGGACAAGGCCATGGCCAGCCATTGGCGGCGCGCCACCGGCCGCTTGAGCCAGAAGGCCGACATCAGCACCACCAGCGACGGCGACAGGAACAGGATCAGGCGCTCCAGGCTGGCGGTGATATAGCGCAGCCCCAGAAAATCCAGGAAGCTGGACAGGTAATAGCCGATCAGGCCCAGCACGCAGACCTGCAGGCGCTCCCGGACGCTCAGGGCGGGAATCTCGCCACGGGTGGCGCGGCGCGACTGGTGCCAGGCCACGGCGGCGAAGAACGGCATGGCGAACAGCATGCGGAACGCGATCAGCGTGACCGCGTCGATGCCGTAGCGGTAGGTGAACTTGACGACGATCGCCTTGGCCGAGAACAACACGGCGCCCAGCGTCGCCAGGCAATATCCCGCCGCGCGGCTGGACGGATGGCTCAGGGGCAAGAAACTGGCAAGACGATTCATGCGATGATTTTAGTTTCAGCGCGCGCCCGTTCGCGCGCCTTGCCTGTGCATTTTTCTTTTCCACAACGCCCCTTCCCTCGCAGCATGACCCGACAACGCGCCCTGACCTACATCCACATCGCCGCCGTGCTGTTCGGCCTGACCGGCGTCTTCGGCGAGCTGATCCAGGCCGGCGCCGTGGTCATCACCATGGGCCGCGCCGTCTTTGCCGTTGCCGCGCTGGGCCTGTTCGCCCGCATGCGCCGCCGCCCGCTGCTGGGCGCGCTGACGCCGGCGCAGCTGTTCGTGCTGGTGATCTCCGGCGCCTTGCTGGCCGCCCACTGGGTGACCTTCTTCGTCTCGGTCAAGGTCGGCGGCATCGCCATCGCCACGCTGGGCTTCGCCAGCTTCCCCGCCTTCATCACCCTGTTCGAGGGCCTGATTTTCCGCGAGCGCGTGCGGCTGGCCGAATGGCTGCTGCTGGGCCTGGTCACCGCCGGCCTGGTGCTGGTGACGCCGTCCTTCGACCTGGCCGACCAGGGCACGGTCGGCCTGGCCTGGGGCCTGCTGTCCGGCCTGACCTTCGCCCTGCTGGCCCTGAGCAACCGCCGTTCGGCCTCCGGCATGGATCCGATGCAGGTCGCCTGCTGGCAGAACCTGGTGGTGGCCCTGGTGATGCTGCCCTTCGCGGCGGCGCAACTGCCCTCGGTCGCCGCGGTGGACTGGCTCTGGCTGGCGCTGCTGGGCGTGTTCTGCACCGGGCTGTCGCACTACCTGTTCGTGTCCAGCCTGACCCGGCTCAACGCCCGCAGCGCCGGGCTGGTGATCGCGCTGGAGCCGGTCTACGCCATCGCCTTCGCGTGGGCGCTGTTCAGCCAGCAGCCCACGCCGCGCATGCTTGCCGGCGCCGCCTTGATCGTGACGGCCATCGTCTGGTCCGGCCTGCGCAAGGCGGCCGCGGCCTCGGAACCTGCCGCACAATAACAGCCTTGACAATAACTGACTAGGCAGTAAAATTCGGCCTCATGAATGCCGAAACACCCAATCCCGACGCCGTCGTCCACTATCGCGGCAACGATAGCTGCATGACGGAAGACAACGCCGGCTACCTGATCAAGCTGGTCTCTTCCTCGCTGAACCGCATGCTGGATCAGGAAATGGCGCCGCTGGACCTGACCGCCATGCAATGGCGCCCCGTCGCCATGCTGTATCGCGGCCGCGCCGACACGCCCGCCGAGCTGGCGCGCCTGACCGGCACGGACACCGGCGCCATGACGCGCACGCTGGATCGCCTGGAAGCCAAGGGCCTGCTGCGGCGCAACCGCAGCCAGACCGACCGCCGCGTGGTCAAGCTCGAACTCACCGAGCTGGGTGAAACCAAGGCGCGCGAGATTCCGAACAACATCGCCCACGTGCTGAATCATCACCTGCGCGGCTTCAGCGCCGACGAGGTGCAGCAACTCAAGCACTTCATGATGCGCATGCTGGCCAACGGCTCGGCCTGTAGCAGCGCGCCCGAGCGCTGACGTACACGCGCATCCCCGCTCAGGCGGGTTTTCTTTGGCATAATATCTGCCTAGGCAAATACAGATTAATCAATTACTTTCAGCAAACCGTCAGGATGAAACGCCTTCTCACTACCGCTTTAGCGCTCGCCCTGAGCGGCTGCGCGCTGATGGAACCCGGCCCCGAACCCGTGCCGGCGCTGGACGCGACCCAGCTGGGACTCACCGGCCAGAATGCGATTTGGCCCGCCGACCACTGGTGGCAACGCTACGGCGACAGCCAGCTCGACGCCCTCGTGGATGAAGCGCTGGCCAACAGCCCGTCGATGAGTTCCGCCCAGGCCCGCCTGGCCCAGGCCAATGCCGCCGTCAGCACGGCGCGCTCGTCGCTGCTGCCCAAGGTGGACGCCAACTACACGCTGAACCGCGAGCACCTGTCCAAGCAGTACATCTACCCTGCCCCGCTGGGCGGCTCGGTGGTCAGCGACAACCGGCTGGCGCTGGACTTCAGCTATGAACTGGATCTCTGGGGCAAGAACCGCTCGCGCCTGAAGTCGGCGGTCTCGCAGCAGGCGGCCGCGGCGGCCGATGCGCAGGCCGCGCGCAACCTGCTCGCCAGCGCTGTCGTGCGCGCCTACCTCAATCTGCAGAACGGCTTCGCCCAGCGCAGCGTGCTCAAGCGCGTGCTGGCGCAGCGCGCCGACGTGCTCGAACTGACGCGCGGCCGCTACTCGGCCGGCCTGGACACGCAGGTCGAGGTCAAGCAGGCGGAATCATCGCTGGCCGCGGGCAAGGTCGAACTGACGCAAGTCGAGACCACGCTGGCGCAGCTGCGCAACCAGGTCGCGGCGCTGGCCGGCGCCGGCCCGCAGCGCGGCCAGTCGCTGACCGAGACGGCGCTGGTCGCGCCGGCCGGCGGCGTGCCCGCCAGCGTGCCGCTGGACCTGCTGGGCCGCCGTCCCGACGTGGTGGCCGCGCGCTGGCGCGCCGAAGCCGCGCGTCACGCCATCGACACTGCCAAGGCCGAGTTCTATCCGAACATCAACCTGACCGCCTTCGCCGGTTTCCAGGCCATGGGCACCGGCAACCTGCTGGACGCGGCCTCGCGCATGGCCGGCATCGGTCCGGCGATCTCGCTGCCCATCTTCCACGGCGGCGCGCTCAACGCCAATCTGGCGGGCCGCCGCGCGGACGCGGACCTGGCGGTCTCGGACTACAACCAGTCCGTGCTGGACGCCGTGCGCCAGGTGGCCGATGCGCTCGACGGCCTGCGCCTGCTGGACCAGGAACGGGGCGAGCAGCGCCAGGCGCGCGCCGCCATCGAGGCGGCCTACGACCTGGCCGTCAAGCGCTACAAGGCCGGCATGGGCAATTACCTGTCGGTGCTGATCGCGCAGACGGGCGTGCTGACCCAGGCCCGCCTCGACACCGACCTGCGCATCCGCGCCTACCAGCTGGACGCCGACCTGGCCTACGCACTGGGCGGCGGCTACACACCCGCCGCGCCCGCCGCCCCTGACGCCCAGCCCGCGCCCGCTGGCGCCACCACTCACTGACCGACCCGGATTCAGACGTCATGAACGCTCCCGCTACCAATCCCGCCCGCAAACGCCTGCTGCTGCTCGCGACCGGCGCTTTCGTGCTCATCGCCATCGCCTACGGCATCTGGTGGGCCCTGTTCGGCGCCCATTTCGAAAACACCGACGACGCCTACGTGCACGGCAATCTGGTGCAGATCACGCCGCAGGTGCCCGGCACCATCGTCGCCATCGAGGCCGACGACACCGAAACCGTGAGCGCCGGCCAGCCGCTGGTGCGTCTCGATTCCGCCGACACCGACGTGGCGCTGCAACAGGCCCAGGCCAAGCTGGCCCAGACCGTGCGCCAGGTCCGCACCTATTACGTGCAGAACGATGCGCTGGCCGCCGACGTCGACCTGCGCAGCGCCGACATCGTGCGCGCCCAGGCCGAGCTGGCCCGCGCCCAGAGCGACGTCAGCCGCCGCCAGCAGTTGGCCAAGTCCGGCGGCGTCAGCGGCGAGGAAATCCTGCACGCCGAAGCCGCGCTGAAGTCCGCGCAGTCCGGCCTGGCCCAGGCCAAGGCCGCGCTGGCCGCCGCGCGCGCCAAGCTCGCCACCAACCAGGCGCTGACCCGGGGCACCGACGTGGCCGGGCACCCGGACGTGCAGCAGGCCGTCGCCGGCCTGCGCAATGCCTGGCTGGCGCAATCGCGCACCGTGCTGCCCGCGCCGGTCGGTGGCGTGGTGGCGCGCCGCAGCGCCCAGGTCGGCCAGCGTGTCGCCCCGGGCGCCGCGCTGATGACCGTGGTGCCGCTGGATCAGGTGTGGGTGGAAGCCAACTTCAAGGAAGGCCAGCTGCGCAAGATGCGCATTGGCCAGCCCGTCAAGATGAATGCCGACCTGTACGGCACCTCGGTGACCTACCACGGCACGATCGCCGGCCTGGATGCCGGCACCGGCAGCGCCTTCGCGCTGCTGCCCGCACAGAACGCCACGGGCAACTGGATCAAGGTGGTGCAGCGCGTGCCCGTGCGCATCACGCTCGATCCCGAGGACCTGAAGAAGCACCCGCTGCGCGTGGGCCTGTCGATGGAAGTGGAAGTCGATGTGGGCAAGCAGGACGGCGAACCGCTGACGCAGGCCGAACGCAAGGAACCGGCCTGGTCCACCCGCGCATTTGAGCCGGCGCACGGCGAGATCGACGCCATGGTCGCCAAGATCATCCGTGACAACCTGGACACCAGCGACGCCGTGGCGTCGGCGGCGTCCGCCGGCCCGGCCCGCTGAGGAACCGCCATGAGCACTCCCGCCCAGCCCGAGGCCGGCGGCGCGCCCGCCGCGCCGGCCCGCCCCCCGGGCGCCCACCCGCCGCTGGAAGGCGCGACCCGCATCATCGGGTCCATCGCGCTGTCCACGGCGGTGTTCATGAACGTGCTGGACACCTCGATCGCCAACGTGTCCATTCCCACCATCTCGGGCGACCTGGGCGTGAGCACCAGCCAGGGCACCTGGGTGATCACATCCTTCGCGGTGGCCAACGCCATCACGGTGCCCCTGACCGGCTGGCTCACGCAACGCTTCGGCCAGGTGCGGCTGTTCCTGATGTCGACGCTGCTGTTCGTGCTGGCCTCGTGGCTCTGCGGCTTTTCGCCGTCGCTGGAGGCGCTGATCGCCTTCCGCGTGCTGCAGGGCGCCGTCGCCGGCCCGATGATCCCGCTGTCGCAGGCGCTGATGCTGGCGAGCTTTCCGAAGTCGAAGGCCGGCATGGCGCTGGCGGTCTGGTCCATGACCACGCTGGTGGCGCCCGTGGCCGGGCCCTTGCTGGGCGGCTGGATTTCCGACAACTACACCTGGCCCTGGATCTTCTACATCAACGTGCCGGTCGGCCTGCTGGCCGCCTGGATCAGCTGGCGCATCTACCGCGACCGCGAATCGCCCACGCGCAAGCTGCCCATCGACAAGCTGGGGCTGGTCCTGCTGGTGGTGTGGGTCGGCGCGCTGCAGATCATGCTGGACAAGGGCAAGGAGCTGGACTGGTTCGCCAGCCCCACCATCCTGATCCTGGCGGCGGTGGCCGTCGTGGCCTTCGTGTTCTTCCTGATCTGGGAACTGACCGACGCGCACCCCGTGGTGGACCTGCGTCTGTTCAAGGTGCGCAACTTCACGGTCGGCGCGCTGACGCTGGCCGTGGCCTACGGCGTGTTCTTCGGCAACGTGGTGCTGCTGCCGCTCTGGCTGCAAAGCAACATGGGCTACACGGCCACCTACGCGGGCCTGGTCACCGCGCCGGTGGGGCTGTTGGCCATCCTGCTGACGCCGGTCGTGGGCAAGATGCTGGCCACGCGGGATCCGCGCCAGATCGTCACCGTGGCCTTCCTGATCTTCGCGCTGGTGTGCTTCATGCGCTCGGGCTTCAATACCCAGACCGATGTGCGCACGCTGATGACGCCGACCATCATCCAGGGCGCGGCCATGGCGGCCTTCTTCGTGCCCCTGACCTCGATCACGCTGTCCAGCATCGAGCCCTGGCGCATTCCGGCGGCGTCGGGTCTGTCGAACTTCCTGCGCCTGACGGCGGGGGCCTTCGGCACCTCGATCGCCACCACGCTATGGGAAAACCGCGCCACGATGCATCACGCGCAGCTGACGGAAATCGCGCGGCCCGGACAGGCGGCCTTCGACCAGACGGTCGGCACGCTGCAGAACGGGCTGGGCGTGTCGCACGCGCAGGCGCTGACGCTGGTGGACCGGATGGTCAACACGCAGGCCTTCACCATGTCCGCGGTGGACGTGTTCTATGGCTCGGCGGTGATTTTCCTGCTGTTGACCGGCCTGGTCTGGTTCGCCCGGCCCAAGTCCGCGAAGGCGGGCGGCGGCGGCGCGGCGGAAGCGGCGGCGGGAGCCCACTAGACCCGGCGAGCCGCCTTGGCGGCCACCAGGAATGAACAGACCCGCCCTGGAGGCGGGTCTGTTGCGAATGAGGGCTGATGCGGCCGGGTTCCCGTCGACGACCCGCGCCAGAGTGACGCGGTTCAGGCGGTTTCGTTGCGCTCGACGGCACCGGGCTTGAGCAACTCGCGCCAGTCCTTGCGTTCGATCACGTCCGGCGGCAAGGCGCTGACCGGGGACAGGTTGTATACCGAAAGGCCGCGCTCGGCCCAATGCCTGGCGGCAAACCTGAAGGACGGCTCGATCACGCGGGCGAAATGCCGCGCCAACCGGCTGCTCTGAGGCGACACGCCTTCATCGTAGAAGCGCAGGCCGTTTTCAAGGCTCAGGTCCAGGCCATGCACGTAGAGATTACGGGCGCCATACGAAAACAGCACCTGCAACGCGGCATAGGCCACGGTGTCGGCATCGAACACCCCGAGCGCAGCATTGAAGCTGAAGCCCAGCCCCAGCTCCGCATCCAGCAGGTGCAGGTCCGGGTTCGCCTGGACCATGCGCACCAACGTCGCCGGCGCCGTGCTGCGTTGATAGGCCCGCTCGAGGATGAGCTCGATGATACAGATGCGGCAGCGTATCTCTTCCTGGGGCACGCCCTGGACGATGTAGCGCAGCACCTCGGGCGAGACATACAGCGTCAGGTCGCGCGACACGATCTCGCGCACCAGGGCGATGCGATCGCGCACGAAGTTCTGGTCGATAATGCAGTAATACTTGAACGGCAGGTCGTACTTGTTGGCCAGCACGATCGCGCCGTTCACCCCCATCGCGCACTGGATGTTCATCCGGTCATAGGGGATTTCCGCGATGGAAGGGCCGCTCAGGATCAGATGAACGGTTTCGTCGGAGGGGTCGTATCCTTCGTCCAACGGCGTCACAGGCACTGACCGGCCGAATGCCCGATAACCACTGATGGTTCCCAGCGAATCTCGCTGGATGCGGACAAACGGCCAGAGATGCTGGTTGTGCCGCTGGCTGCGCGAGCGCAGCATGCGGAACAACTTGCGCACGAATCGATCCGCCCGCCCGCCACCAATGTGGCCGGGCGGAGCAGGCGAGATCGCTTGGTCCATTTTCACTCTGTAAAGCCCTTCCTCACTACCTTGCTCAGCGCGCCGAAATCAGCGACGCGATCGCGTCTCCGACCTCGGCGGTGGATGCCGTGCCCTGCATGTCCCGGGTGCGCGGTCCGTCCGCCAGCACGGTCTCGATCGCGCTCACGACGGCGGCGGATGCCTCTGGATAGCCCAGGAAATCCAGCATCAGCGCGCCGCTCCAGATCTGGCCGATCGGATTGGCGATGCCCTTGCCGTAGATGTCGGGCGCCGAACCGTGCACGGGCTCGAACAGGGATGGGAACTTGCGCTCGGGATTCAGGTTGGCCGACGGCGCGATGCCGATGGTGCCCGTGCAGGCCGGACCCAGGTCCGACAGGATATCGCCGAACAGATTGGACGCCACCACGACGTCGAACCAGTCGGGATGCTGCACGAAATGAGCGCACAGGATATCGATATGGTACTTGTCCCAGCGCACGTCGGGATAGCCCTTGGCGATATCGGCCACGCGCTCGTCCCACCAAGGCATCGAGATGGAAATGCCGTTGGACTTGGTGGCTGCGGTCAGGTGCTTGCCGCGCTTCTGGGCCAGGTCGAACGCGAACTTCAGCACGCGGTCGGCGCCAACACGGGTGAACACACTTTCCTGGATCACCACCTCGCGCTCGGTGCCCTCGAACAGGCGGCCGCCGCTATTGGAGTATTCGCCCTCGGTGTTTTCGCGGACGATGTAGAAATCGATCTCTCCGGGCTTGCGATTAGCCAGCGGCGAAGGCACGCCGGGCATCAGACGCACGGGACGCAAATTGATGTACTGATCGAATTCGCGGCGGAACTTGAACAGCGAACCCCACAGCGCCTCGTGGTCGGGCACCGTGGCCGGCCAGCCGATCGAGCCGAAGAAAATCGCTTCGTGCTGACCAATCTGCGCGCGCCAGTCGTCCGGCATCATTTTGCCGTGCTTCGCGTAATAATCGCAGCTCCAGTCGAAGTGGTCCCACTGGAATCCGATATCGAATCGCGCCGCGACCGCATCCAGCACTTTCAGGCCTTCGGGCACGACTTCCTTGCCTATGCCGTCTCCCGGAAGCACCGCGATCTTGTGTTTCTTAGCCACCAATTTTTTCCCTTTGATTCTCGGTATATACCGCCCAAGATCATAGGCATAAATTATAGTGGCGCAATACCCCTGGTTACAAAAACTCCGGATATTTCCGGGAAACCGGCCACAAAAATCCCGTTTCAGACTATTGCGTATGACAGCGCATTGTCAGGTAGGACGGCTCCGCCAATCCTCCCGCAACGTCAGCGGCGCCCCTTCGAGCCAAGCAACGATCCCAGGATGCCTCGCGCCAGTTCCCGGGCGACCGTGCGGACGGTGCTCTTGGCCATCGTCTGGACCACCCCGTCGCGCTTGCCGCCCCTGGGGCCGGTCGATCCGAACAGCACTTCGTTCAGGCCCTGCATGAAGCCGCCCTCCTCGCCAGCCGGCGCCTGCCCGCCCGCTGGCGCGCCGGGCGCGGCCGCGCCGCCGCCATTCTGGCCAGCGGGAGCCGATGCCCGGCCCGCCAGCACCTCATAGGCGGATTCGCGGTCGATCGCCTGCTCGTACTTGCCCGACAAGGGATTGGCCCGGCGCAACGCCTGGCGCTCGGCATCCGTGGCCGGCCCGATGCGGCTGGCCGGCGGCACGATCCAGGCGCGCTCGGTGGGCTGCGGCCGCCCCTTGGCGTCCAGCAAGGACACCAGGGCCTCGCCGACGCCCAGTTCGGTGATGGCGGCCTCGATATCCAGCCCGGGATTGGGACGCATGGTCTGCGCCGCCGTCTTGACGGCCTTCTGGTCACGCGGCGTGAAGGCGCGCAGCGCGTGCTGGACGCGGTTGCCCAGCTGACCCAGCACCGTGTCGGGAATATCCAGCGGGTTCTGGGTGACGAAATACACCCCGACGCCCTTTGATCGGACCAGGCGAACCACCTGCTCGATCTTGGTCAGCAGGGCTTGCGGCGCGTCGGTGAACAGCAGATGGGCCTCGTCGAAGAAGAAGACCAGCTTGGGCTGTTCCATGTCGCCCACTTCCGGCAGCTTTTCGTACAAGTCGCCCAGCAGCCAGAGCAGGAAGATCGCGTACAGGCGCGGCGCCTGCATGAGTTTGTCGGCGGCCAGCACGTTGACGATGCCGCGTCCCTGGGCGTCGGTGCGCATCAGGTCGGCCACATCGAGCATGGGCTCGCCGAAGAACTTCTCGGCCCCCTGCGACTCCAGCGTCAGCAGGCTGCGCTGGATCGCGCCCACGCTGGCGGCCGACACGTTGCCGTAACGGGTCTTTAACTCGGCGCTGCGGTCGGCCACGTTCTGCAGCATGGCGCGCAGGTCCTTCAGGTCCAGCAGCAGTTGGCCTTCGTCGTCGGCGACCTTGAACACCAGCGCCAGCACGCCTTCCTGGGTGTCGTTCAGTTCCAGGATGCGCGCCAGCAGCAGCGGCCCCATGTCGGAAATGGTGGCCCGGACCGGCGCGCCCTGCTCGCCGAACACGTCCCACAGCGCCACCGGGCTGGCGGCCCAGGCCGGCTCGGCCAGGCCCAGGCTCTTGAGCCGTTCCTGCAACTTGGGAGAGGCCGCGCCCGCCTGGGAAACGCCGGTCAGGTCGCCCTTGACGTCGGCCATGAACACCGGCGTGCCGATGCGGGAAAACGATTCCGCCAGCACCTGCAGGGTGACGGTCTTGCCGGTCCCCGTCGCGCCGGTGATGCAGCCATGCCGGTTTGCCAAGGCCGGCAGCAGGGCCAGTTCCGTCTGCGCGTTCTTGGCGATGAGGATGGGGTTGGGCATGGACGACTCCGGACCGGTTGAAACAGATGCCCAAGTGTAGAGCCTGCCGGCGGGCTTGTGCGCGTGGCCGGACGGACACAACCGGCGCGCGGCCGGGCGCGCGCCGCGCCGGCACGGTAAAATGCTCGCCTTCAAAGACCTTTTATCCTGGAACGCTATGGCCGGACACAGCAAATGGGCCAATATTCAACACCGCAAGGGCCGTCAAGACGCCAAGCGGGGCAAGCTCTGGACCAAGATCATCCGTGAAATCACGGTGGCGGCCCGTGCCGGCGGCCCCGACCCGGACAGCAATCCGCGGCTGCGCATGGCCTGGGACAAGGCGACCGACGCCAACATGCCCAAGGACAACATCCAGCGCGCCATCCAGCGCGGCGCCGGCGGCGCCGACGGCGAAGCCTACGAGGAAGTCCGCTACGAGGGCTACGGCATCGGCGGCGCGGCGGTGATCGTCGACTGCATGACCGACAACCGCACCCGCACCGTGGCCGAAGTGCGCCACGCCTTCGCCAAGAACGGCGGCAACCTGGGCCAGGAAGGCTCGGTCGCCTTCATGTTCAAGCATTGCGGCCAGTTCGTGTTCGCCCCCGGCACCCCGGAAGACAAGGTCATGGAAGCCGCCCTGGAAGCGGGCGCCGAGGACGTGACGACCGATGACGAAGGCGTGATCGAAGTGATCAGCGCGCCGGCCGATTACGCCGCCGTGCGCAAGGCCTTCGACGCCGCCGGCCTGAAGGCCGAGATGGACGGCATCGTCATGAAGGCCCTGAATGAAACCGAGCTGGCCGGGGAAGACGCCATCAAGATGCAGAAACTGCTCGACGCCCTGGAAGGCCTGGACGACGTGCAGGAAGTCTATACGACCGTCGTTTTCGACGAAGCGCAGTAAGCCGCAAGCAACCTTCAGAACCACGCAATAATGAAACTCCTGGTAATTGGCTCGGGCGGCCGCGAACATGCCCTCGCATGGCGGCTGGCCCGCTCCCCGCGCGTACACAAGGTCTACGTCGCGCCGGGCAACGGCGGCACCCAGCGCGCCGAGCAGATGGAAAACATCGCGCTCACCAATGCCGAGGAGCTGGCCGATTTCGTCCAGCGCGAAGGCATCGCGCTGACCGTGGTCGGCCCCGAGGCTCCGCTGGCGGCCGGCGTCGTCGACGTGTTCCGCGCGCGCGGCCTGAAGATCTTCGGTCCCACCAAGGCGGCCGCGCAGCTGGAAAGCTCGAAGGACTACGCCAAGGCCTTCATGGTCCGCCACAACATCCCGACGGCGCGCTACGAGACCTTCACCGACCCGGCCCGCGCGCACGCCTACATCGACGCGGAGGGCGCCCCCATCGTCATCAAGGCCGACGGCCTGGCCGCCGGCAAGGGCGTGGTGGTGGCTGCGACGCTGGAAGAGGCCCACGCGGCGGTCGACGCCATGCTGGGCGACGGCTCCATGGGCGAGGCCGGCGCGCGCGTCGTGATCGAGGAATGCCTGGTCGGCGAGGAAGCCAGCTTCATCGTCATGTGCGACGGCCGCAACGTGCTGGCGCTGGCCACCAGCCAGGACCACAAGCGCCTGCAGGACGGCGACCAGGGCCCCAACACCGGCGGCATGGGCGCCTATTCGCCCGCCCCCATCGTCACGCCCGAGCTGCACCACCGCATCATGCGCGAGATCATCCTGCCGACCGTGCAGGGCATGACGCGCGACGGCATCCCGTACACCGGCTTCCTGTACGCCGGCCTGATGATCGCCCCCGGCGATGATCCGGACCGCGCCATCAAGACGCTGGAATTCAACTGCCGCATGGGCGACCCGGAAACCCAGCCCATCATGATGCGCGTCAAAAGCGACCTGCTCGACGCGCTGGAGCACGCGGTGGACGGCACGCTCGACCAGGCCGACATCACCTGGGACCGCCGCACCGCGCTGAGCGTGGTGCTGGCCTCGCACAACTACCCCAACACGCCGCGCACCGGCGACGTCATCAAGGGCCTGCCGGCCGACGCCGAGGACTGCATGGTGTTCCATGCCGCCACGCGCCTGGAAGGCGATGAAGTCCAGACCACCGGTGGCCGCGTGCTGTGCGTGACGGCGTTGGGCGACTCGGTCAAGATGGCCCGCGACCGCGTGTACGAGGCGATCGACGGTATCCACTTCGACGGCCGCCAGTACCGCAGCGACATCGGCTGGCGCGCGCTCAAGCCCTCCCAGCAGAAAACCGGCCGATGAGCGCCCTGCCCGTCACCGATGTCCGGGACTATCTGACCGGGCTGCAGTCCCGCATCGTCGGCGCGCTGGAAGACGCGGAGGGCGCCGCCTTCCGCAGCGACTCCTGGACCCGCGCCGAAGGCGGCGGCGGGCTGTCGCGCCTGATCGAGGGCGGCGCGCTGTTCGAGCGCGCCGGCGTGCTGTTCAGCCACGTCAAGGGCTCGCAGCTGCCGCCGTCGGCCAGCGCGCACCGGCCCGAGCTGGCCGGCCGCCCCTGGGAAGCCATGGGCGTGTCCATGGTGCTGCATCCGCGCAACCCCTATGTGCCGACCACGCACATGAACGTGCGCATGTTCCTGGCCGCGGCCCGTCCCGGCCATGACGAAAGCGACGTCTTCTGGTTCGGCGGCGGCATCGACCTGACGCCGTACTACCCGTTCGAGGAAGACGCCCGCCATTTCCACGCAACCTGTCGGGACGCGCTGGCGCCGCACGGCGCGGACTACTATCCGCGCTACAAGCGCTGGTGCGACGAGTACTTCTTCCTGAAGCACCGTAACGAGACGCGCGGCGTCGGCGGCATCTTCTACGACGATCTCAACGCGCCCGGCTTCGACGCCTCGTTCGCGCTGACGCGCTCGGTCGGCGACGCCTTCCTGCCGGGCTACATGCCCATCGTCGAACGCCGTCGCGGCCTGACCTACGGCGAGCGCGAGCGCGACTTCCAGGCCTACCGGCGCGGCCGCTACGTCGAATTCAACCTGGTGTTCGACCGAGGCACGCTGTTCGGCCTGCAATCGGGCGGACGCACGGAATCCATCCTGCTGTCCATGCCGCCCATGGCGCATTGGCGCTACGACTGGCAGCCGCAGGCGGGCACGCCCGAGGCCGAGCTGGCGGCCTACCTGACGCCACGGGACTGGGCGTGAAGCGTATCGGGCTCCTGGGCGGCAGTTTCGACCCCGTCCATCTGGCGCACGTGGCGCTGGCGCAAAGCGCGCTGTCGGCGCTGGCGCTGGAACAGGTGCAACTGATCCCCACCGCCAATCCCTGGCAGCGCGAGGCGCTGCAAGCGACCCCGGCGCAGCGCCTCGACATGCTGGCGCTGGCCATCGCGGACCAGCCCGGCCTGGCCGTCAACCCCATCGAGATCGAGCGGGGCGGCGCCACCTACACCATCGACACCCTGCGCGCCCTGCCCGGCGATGCCCGCTACGTCTGGCTGCTGGGCGCCGACCAGCTGGCCAACTTCTGCACCTGGCGCGCCTGGGACGAAATCGCCGAGCGCGTGGACATGGCCGTGGCGGTCCGTCCCGGCACGCCGCTGGCGCCGCCCGCCGAACTGGCGGCGCGCCTGCGGGAGCTGGGTCGCGGGCTGCAATCCCTGCCCTTCGCGCCCATGGCCGTGTCCGCCTCGGAAATCCGCCGCCGCCTGGCCAAGGGCGAATCCACGGCGGGCATGCTGGCCGAGCCCGTGGCCGCGTATATTGCGGCGCACAATCTCTACCGATAATCCTCCCGCCCGCCGGGCGCGATCGCCGTGAATATCGGTTCCGGCCATCCGCCCGCGGGTTATTATTCGCAGCTATGGATATACAGAAACTCCAACGCGCCGTCATCGATGCCCTCGAAGACGTCAAGGCGCAAGACATCAAAGTCTTCAACACCACGCACCTCACCAGCCTGTTCGACCGGGTGGTGATCGCCAGCGCAACCTCCAACCGGCAAACCCGCGCCCTGGCGTCCAGCGTCGCCGACCGTGGCCGCGCCATGGACCTGTCCGGCATCACCATCGAAGGCGAGGACACCGGCGAGTGGGTCGTGGTCGACCTGGGCGACGTGGTCGTGCACATCATGCAGCCCGCCATCCGCCAGTACTACAACCTGGAAGAGATCTGGGGCGGCAAGCCGGTGCGCGTCAAGCTGCTGCCGGAATCCACCCGCGCCGCCCCCGTCGCCGGCAGCAACGCCTACGACGGCGTGGACGACTGAGTCCGCCGTGAAACTCATCGTCGCGGCCGTCGGCACGCGCATGCCCGACTGGGTCGAGACTGCCTGGAACGATTACGCCAAGCGGCTGCCGCCGGACTGCGCGCTGGAACTGCGCGAAATCAAGCCCGAGCCACGCACCAGTGGCAAGACGCCGGCGCAGATGATGGCGGCGGAAGCCAAGCGCATCGATGCCGCCCTGCCCCCGGGCGCGCTGCGCCTGGCGCTGGACGAGCGCGGTCGCGACCTGACCACGGTCGCGCTGTCGCAAAAGCTGGAACAATGGCGCGCGGGCGGCCAGGACGTGGCCTTCCTGGTGGGCGGCCCCGATGGCCTGGACGCCGAGCTGAAGGCGTCCTGCGGCGGGCAGATCCGCCTGTCGTCGCTGACCCTGCCGCACCCCATGGTGCGGGTGGTCCTGGCCGAGCAGCTCTACCGCGCCTGGGCCATCATGACCAACCATCCCTATCACCGCGCCTGACTCCGGGCGCGGCCAGCCCCGCATGGACCTGACCTCGACTTCCGGCGCGCCCGCGCGCATCTACCTGGCGTCCGCTAGCCCCCGGCGCCGCGAGCTGCTGACCCAGATGGGCGTGGCGCACGAGGTGCTGCAGGTGCCGGCTCCGCCCGGCGAGGACGAACCCCAGCACGCGGGCGAAAGCGCCACCGACTATGTGGTCCGCACCGCCAGGGAAAAGGCCCTGCGCGGACGCGACTGGATGCAGGCCCAGGGCCTGGCGCCGCTGCCCCTGCTGTCGGCCGACACCACGGTGATCCTGGCGGGCGCCGTGCTCGGCAAGCCCGCCGACCGCGCCGATGCCGAACGCATCCTGCGCGCCCTGTCCGGCGCCACGCATGAAGTCCGCACCGCGGTGGCGCTGTGGGCCGGCGACGGCCTGCGGGAAGCCGTCTCGGTCACGCAAGTCAGCATGCGTGCACTGGACGCGGAAGACATCGCGCGCTATTGCGACAGCGGCGAGCCCTATGGCAAGGCCGGCGCCTATGGCGTCCAGGGACTGGCCGGCGCCTTCGTCGCCAGCCTGTCGGGCAGCTATACCGGCGTGATGGGCCTGCCGGTATTCGAGACCGCGGCATTGCTGCGCGCGGTCGGCATCCGCATTCCCTGACCCGTCAGCCCTGCTGCGCCGGTGCCGGCACCGCCAGGCTCTGGCCTTGCTGCTGCGGCGCTTCGCCGGGCGACGGCAAATCCTGGCCGTCCAGCGCCCGTTCCAGCTGCCCGCGGTCGAGTTCGCCTTCCCAGCGCGCCACCACCACGGCGGCCGTGGCATTGCCGACCAGGTTGGTCAGCGCGCGGCATTCGGACATGAAACGGTCCACGCCCAGGATCAGCGCCATGCCGGCGACCGGCACGCTGGGCACCACCGACAGCGTGGCCGCCAAGGTGATGAAACCCGCGCCCGTCACGCCCGCCGCGCCCTTGGAGCTCAGCATCGCCACCAGCAGCAGAAGGATCTGATCGCCCAGCGACAGCGGAATATCGCAGGCCTGCGCGATGAACAGCGCCGCCATGGTCATGTAGATATTGGTGCCGTCCAGGTTGAACGAATAGCCGGTCGGCACCACCAGCCCGACCACGGACTTCGAACACCCGGCCTTCTCCATCTTCTGCATCAGCGTCGGCAGCGCGGCTTCCGAGGAGCTCGTGCCCAGCACCAGCAGCAGCTCTTCGCGGATGTAGCGCACCAGCTTCAGGATGGAAAAACCGTTGTAGCGCGCCACCGCGCCCAGCACGATCACCACGAACAACACCGAGGTGGCGTAGAACGTGCCCACCAGCATGGCCAGATTGACCACCGACTTGATGCCGTACTTGCCGATGGTGAAGGCCATGGCGCCGAACGCGCCGATCGGCGCCGCCTTCATCAGGATGGCGACCAGCTTGAAGATGGGCTGGGCCAGCGCCGTCAGAAAGTTCAGCACCGGTTTGCCGCGCTCGCCGACCTGCGCCAGCGCGATGCCGAACAACACCGCGACGAACAGCACCTGCAGGATGTCGCCGCCGACGAAGGGGCTGAAGATGGTCGTCGGGATGATGTTCATCAGGAAGCCGGTGATGGTCGAGTCATGGGCCTTGGCCACATAGCCCGACACCGCCTTGGTGTCCAGCGTCTTGGGGTCGATGTGCATGCCGGCGCCCGGCTGCACGATATGGCTGACCACCATGCCGACCACCAGGGCCAGCGTCGAGAACACCAGGAAGTACAGCATGGCCTTGCCTGCCACGCGGCCGACCTTCTTCAGGTCGCTCATGGCGGCGATGCCGGTGGCCACGGTCAGGAAGATGACGGGCGCGATGATCATCTTCACCAGCTTGATGAAGCCGTCGCCCAGCGGTTGCATGGACTGTCCCAGCTCAGGCTTGTAGTGGCCGAGCAGCATGCCGACCACGATGGCGAAAAGCACCTGCACGTACAGGACTTGATAGAACTTCAGCTTGCGCGCGGGCGCGCCTTGATCAGTGTCGATCATGGGTTTTGTCCCCACCAGGGCCCCAGCTCCGCGCGATTCAGCAGCACGGGCGGCGGGGCGTTATCTCTTTTATGGTCGCCCCGCATGGGGAGGCGGCCGATTTCACCGCGCGGACGCGCCACGGGCTTGTCCTTTCTTATGCAAACGGCGTGCCAACCTGCCTGGGCACACAAAAACATTCCAACCCATTGAAAAACAAGGATTTTCTTTTTTTCCAATGAACATCGGCGGATCCTGGCTGCGAAAGTCCGCACAAGCCGGAGATAAAATGTGCGAAAAACCGCACAACCATGTCCGATTCCACCGCCACCCCGCGCATCGAGCCGCCCGCCAGCAAGCCGGGCATGGGCTGGCCCGCGCGCATCACGCTGGCGTTGCTGCTCATCGGCGCCATCTTCGCCGTGCTGCATCTGGCCACCGGCTGGGCGCGCGAAGGCGCGCTGCGGGAGGCGGCCCAGCTGGCGCGCAACGCCAGCCAAATCAACGCCGCCCTGCTGCGCAACAACCTGGACAAATTCCGCGCGCTGCCCTTCGTGCTGACGCGCGATGTGGACCTGCGCGCGGCGCTGCTGGATCCCGTGCCGGCCCAGATCGGGCCGCTCGATGAAAAACTCGAAGCCCTGAGCCGCGGCGTAGGCGCGGCGGCCATCTACGTGCTGGACCGCACGGGCTACGCCATCGCCGCCAGCAACTGGCGCGAGCCGGCCAGCTTCGAGGGCGTGGACTACCAGTTCCGGCCGTATTTCCGTGGCGCGGTCGCGCATGGCTCGGCCGAGCACTTCGCGCTCGGCACCATCAGCCACGAAGCCGGCCTGTACCTGTCGCGCCGCGTCGACGCGCCGGACGGCGGCATGCTCGGCGTGGTGGTGCTGAAGGTGGATTTCCGCGAGCTGGAGGCCGACTGGCGCCAGTCCAACGCGCCGATCTTCGTCACCGACGAACACGGCGTGGTCCTGCTGGGCAGCCTGCCTCAATGGCGCTTCGACGTGCTGGCGCCGCTATCCGAAGAGCTGGCGCAGCGGCTGCGCACCAGCCTGCAATTCGGCGACGCCCGCTTCCAGTCCGTGCCGATCAGCCCGCCGCTGCAGACCAGCAGCACGGGAACGCTGGTGCGCGCGGACGTGGCCCTGCCGCAGATACCGGCCGGCTCGCCGCTGCTGCACACCACGCTGCCCATCACCGAATCGCCGGGATGGACGCTGCACCTGCTGTCGCCGGTGCAGTCCGCGCTGAACCGCGCCAGCGCCAATGCCCAGCTGGGCGCGCTGCTGGCGCAAAGCCTGCTGGCCGCCATCGTCGGCGTGCTGCTCTACCGCCGGCACCGAGGCCATGAGCACACCCGGCAGCAGACCGCCATCCGCCAGCAGCTCGCCGACCAGGTGCACGAACGCACGGCGCAGCTGCGGCTGGCCAACGACCGGCTGCTCGGCGAAATGGACGAACGCCAACGCGCCCAGGCGCGGCTGCACACGCTGCAGGATGAGCTGGTCCAGGCCAGCAAGCTGGCCTTGCTGGGACAGGTGGCCGCCGGCGTCGCGCACGAAATCAACCAGCCTGTCGCCGCCATCCGCAGCTACGCGGACAATGCCGCCGAATTCCTGCGCCGCCAGGATCCGGAGACCGCGCGCGAGAACCTGGAATCCATCGCCTCGCTCACGGAACGCATCGGCCATATCACCGGCGAGCTGCGCGCCTTCTCGCGCAAGGCCAGCACGCAGGTCGCGCCGATCAGCCTGGGCGCGGCGCTGGACGGCGCGCTGCTGCTGGCCGGCCCGCGCGCCGCGCGGCAGGGCGTGGCGCTGCATCGGCCGGCCGCCGGCCAGGATGCGCGGGTGCTGGCCGACCGCATCCGGCTGGAGCAGGTGCTGGTCAATCTGCTGCAGAACGCGCTGGACGCTCTGGGCGGTCAGCCCGGCGGCCGCATCACCCTGGCCTTGCGCGACCAGGGCGAGCGGGTGCAGCTCTATTTCCATGACAACGGACCGGGCCTGAGCGCCGAAGCGCTGGCCGGCCTGTTCACGCCCTTCCACACCACCAAGCCCGAGGGCCTGGGACTGGGGCTGGTGATCTCCCGCGACATCGTCGCCGAATTCGGCGGCGAGCTGCGCGCGGCGGATGCCACGGACCCGGAGTTCCCCGCGCCCCACGGCCCCGGACGCGGCGCCCTGTTCATCCTGACGCTGCGCAAGGCGTCCCCCCTTCCCGCATCATGAGCCGATCCGCCTCTTCCGCGCCGCCATCCGGCGCCGCCGCCCTGCCCGCCAAACCCGCCGTGCGCGTGGTCTTCATCGACGACGACGCCGAGCTGCGCCGCGCCAACAGCCAGACGCTGAAGCTGCATGGCTTCCAGGTGGAGGCCCATGCCAGCGCCCGCGCCGCGCTGCCCGTGCTGACGCGCGCGTTCGACGGCGTGGTGGTGACCGACATCCGCATGCCGGACATGGACGGGCTGCAACTGTTCCAGCGGCTGCGCGACCTCGACGCCGAAATCCCCGTCATCCTGATCACCGGCCATGGCGACATCGCCACCGCCGTCCAGTGCATGCGCGAGGGCGCCTATGACTTCCTGGCCAAGCCCTATCCCGCCGAGCGCCTGATCGCCACCATCGGCCATGCCGCCGAGAAGCGCAGGCTGGTGCAGGAAAACCGCCGCCTGCAGGAAGCGGCCTTCGCCTCGGGCGCCGACGCGGAGCCATTCATCGGCAATACCCCGGCCATGCTGCGGATCAAGCAGACGCTGCGGCATATCGCCGACGCCGACGTGGACGTGCTGGTGGAAGGCGAGACCGGCACCGGCAAGGAAGTGGTCGCCAGCGCACTGCATCGTCTGAGCCGCCGACGCCAGCACGAACTGGTGGCGATCAACTGCGGCGCGCTGCCCGAAAGCGTGATCGAGAGCGAGCTGTTCGGCCATGAGGCGGGCGCCTTCACCGGCGCCCAGAAGAGGCGCATCGGCCGCATCGAGCATGCCAGCGGCGGCACGCTGTTCCTCGATGAGATCGAGAGCATGCCCCTGAACATCCAGGTCAAGTTCCTGCGCGTGCTGGAAACCCGCCAGATCACGCCGCTGGGCACCAACGACGTGCGCAGACTGGACCTGCGGGTGGTCGCGGCCACCAAGGAAGACCTGGGCAGCGCGCTGGCGCGCCCGCATTTCCGCGAAGACCTGTTCTATCGCCTGAACGTCGTCACCATCCGGATCCCGCCGCTACGCGAACGGCGCGACGACATTCCGCTGCTGTTCGCGCACTACCTGGGCATCGCCTCGCGGCGCTTCCAGCGCGACATCCCCGACCTGCCGGCGCAGGTCCGGCAGCATCTGCTGGAACACGCCTGGCCCGGCAACGTGCGCGAGCTGGCCCACTTCGCCGAGCGCGTCGTGCTGGGCGTGCATGGCGGCACGCCGCTGTCGGCGCCGCAGCCTGCCGGTGCGGGCAGCCTGCCGGAAAGGGTGGAACGCTTCGAGGCGCAACTGATCCGCGACGCGCTGGCCGTCAACCATGGCGATATCAAATCCACGCTGGAAGCCCTGGGCATTCCGCGCAAGACGTTCTACGACAAGCTTCAACGCCATGGCATAGACCGCCAGGAATACACCGGCGGCGCGTTGGAATAGCGGCGCCGCCGCGGCGGCCGGCTCAGCCCGCGCCGGCCGGCTCCGCGGGCCTGCCCGGCGCCGCCCCGTCATCTCGGATCCGTCCGAAATCGCCCGCGTCGTAGGCCCGCATGGCCTCTTCCAGCGCGCGCTGCGAAGCCATCACGAATGGGCCGCGCTGGATCACGGGCTCGTCGATGACGGGCCCGGCGATCAGGACGATGTGCGCCGGCGCCCGGCCGGCGATCAGCAGCAGCATGCCGTCGCCGTCGGCAGAGGCCGCCACGGCCGAACCCGTATGCAGGACGGCGAAGTCCGGATCCTCCCCCTGCCGCCTGGCGGCCGGCGCCGCGCCGGGCCCGAGCTGGTGGCGCGCGCGCAGGCCCAGGTCGCCCTGCACCGCGTAGACCCAGGCATTCCAGCCGTCGGGCAGCGGCACCAGGCGAGTGGCGCCGGGGCGCAGCCAGATGTCCAGGATCAGCAGCGGCTCGGGACCCAGCGGCGGCGACTCCCAGCCGTCATAGGCGCCCGACACCACGCGCACCCGGCCCGCGTCGCTCTGGATGATGGGCATTTCCCAGGCGCGCAGCAGCGACGTCGCCGGAGGCAGCCCTTTCAGACGCTCGGGCAGGTTCACGAACATCTGCAGACCGTTGAGCCGGGCCGGGCCGACCGGCTGCTGCGTATGCACGATCCCCTTGCCGGCCAGGGTCCAGTGCAGGTCGCCCGCGCGGATCTCGTGGTCGTTGCGCACGCTGTCCAGGCTTTGCATCACGCCCTGGCTGTCCTCGAACAACAGCGTCACCGCGGAAATGCCGGCGTGCGGATGCGGCGCGAAGGTCGGACCCGTCATCACGAAATGGTCCACCAGCACCAGCGGCGACATGCCCAGGGGGAAATCGGTGTGGCGGAACTGGCGGATGGAACAGGCCTCGCCGACCGGCTGGGCCTGGCTGGCGACCAGCGGGCTGAGAAGAATCGTCAAGAATATGCTGCCTGATTGTTGCGTGGCGCACAGCTTAGGCGTTCCGCATGCCAGACAATAGAGGCCAATTTCAGGAATAATTGTCCTGCTTGTCAGGACAATCTCAACACATGTTTCCTTTATGACTTCCCATATTCACCACCTGGACGACCTGCTGCTTTTTAGCGAGGTGGTGGAAAAAGGCGGCTTCTCCGCCGCCGCCCGCATCCTGGGCCTGCAGCGCTCCAAACTCAGCCGGCGCGTGGCGGACCTTGAAGCCCGGTTGGGGCTGCGCCTGCTGCAACGCAATACCCGGCATATCTCGCTGACGCCCATGGGCGAACAGATCTATGTGCACGCCCGCGCCATGGCGCGCGAGGCGCGCACGGCCTATGACCTGGCGGCATCGATGGGCGACACGCCCAGCGGGCTGCTGCGCATCACGGCGCCGTCGGCCCTGGCGGTCACGCTGCTGGGCGACCTGATCGGACGCTACTGCCAGCAGCACCCTCGCGTGCGCGTGCTGCTGGACACCCGCGACCAGATCATCGACCTGGTGGGTGAAGGCTACGACCTGGCCTTCCGCGCGCAGGGCGCCTCGCTGACGGACTCGCGACTGGTGGCGCGCGAACTGGCCCCGGTTCCGCTGGTCCTGGTCGCCGCGCCGGACCTGGCGCGCGCCGACCTGCGCCGTCCGCGCGACCTGACCGCGCTGCCGCTGCTGGCCCATGCCACGCAGGACAGCCTGCAGAACTGGCAATTCAGCCATCCTTCGGGCGAGCGGGAGTCGCTGGAGTTCACGCCCCGCAGCCTGAGCAACAATCCGGCCGCGGTGCGCGAGATGGCGCGCGCCGGCCTGGGCATCGCGCTACTGCCGCACTATCTGTGCGCGGCCTCGCTGGCGCGCGGCGACCTCGTCGCCCTGCTGCCGTCCTGGACCGCCGCGCCGGCCCGCATCTACGCGGTCATGCCCGCCCGCCGAGGCACGCCGCTGGCCCTGCGGCGGTTCCTGGACTTCGCCATCGCCGAATTGCCCGCGCGGCTGGGTTGAACGCCCGCCGCGTGCCGGCCGCCATACGCTTGCAGGACTTTCTTGGTAAAAAAACAGGGTCCCCGCGGGGATGCGCCCGCCGCCTCGCGCGTTGGCGGCGGCGCGCGAGGCGGGCCGGACGGCCTCGGGCCCGGTTTGGGCAGGGCCGGAACTTTGACGCGCCACCCAAGTCTTATATAAGATATAAGACATAAGGTCCGCCGCGAGCTTGTCACGCTTAGAATGACAAACGCGCCAAAACGCCAGAAAATGCCGGCTTCACGCGGGCGAAACCATGGAGTCCATCATGCCGCACAACACCCTCGACACCCTGAAGAATTTCAAGATCGGCGACAAGTCCTGTCAGTACTATTCGCTGCCGGCCCTGGGCAAGGCCCTGGGCGTGGACGTGCAGCGGCTGCCCGTCTCCATCCGCATCGTGCTGGAGTCGGTGCTGCGCAACTGCGACGGCAAGAAAGTCACCGAAGAACACGTCAGGCAGCTGGCCAACTGGCAGGCCAACGCCAAGCGCGAGGATGAGATCCCCTTCGTGGTGGCGCGCGTGGTACTGCAGGACTTCACCGGCGTACCGCTGCTGGCCGACATCGCCGCCATGCGCTCGGTGGCCGACCAGATGGGCAAGAGCCCCAAGAGCATCGAGCCGCTGGTGCCGGTCGATCTGGTGGTCGACCACTCGGTCATGATCGACTACTTCGGCACCAAGAACGCGCTGGACCTGAACATGAAGCTGGAATTCAAGCGCAACCAGGAGCGCTACCAGTTCATGAAGTGGGGCATGCAGGCCTTCGACACCTTCGGCGTGGTGCCCCCGGGCTTCGGCATCGTCCACCAAGTCAACCTGGAATACCTGGCGCGCGGCGTGCACCAGGACAAGAAGCACAACGTCTACTACCCCGACTCGCTGGTGGGCACCGACAGCCACACCACCATGATCAACGGCATCGGCGTGGTCGGCTGGGGCGTGGGCGGCATCGAGGCCGAGGCCGGCATGCTGGGCCAGCCCGTGTACTTCCTGACCCCCGACGTGGTCGGCGTGGAGCTCAAAGGCAAACTGCGCGGCGGCGTCACCGCCACCGACCTGGTGCTGACCATCACCGAAATGCTGCGCCGTGAAAAAGTGGTGGGCAAGTTCGTCGAATTCTGTGGCGAAGGCACCGCCAGCCTGTCCGTGGCCGAACGCGCCACCATCGGCAACATGGCGCCGGAATACGGCGCGACCATGGGCTTCTTCCCGGTCGACGAACGCACCATCGACTACTTCCGCGGCACCGGCCGCACCGAAGCCGAGATCGCCGCCTTCGAAGCCTATTTCAAGGCCCAGAAGATGTTCGGCGTGCCCAAGGCCAAGGACATCAACTTCACCAAGCTGCTGACGCTGGACCTGTCCACCGTGGCGCCGTCGCTGGCCGGCCCGAAGCGTCCGCAGGACCGCATCGAGATCGGCAACGTCAAGAACACCTTCATCGATCTGTTCTCCAAGCCGGTCGCCGAGAACGGCTTCAACCAGCCCGCCGACAAGCTCGGCCAGACCTACACCACCAGCGCCGGCACCAAGGTCAAGAACGGCGACATCCTGATCGCGGCCATCACGTCCTGCACCAACACGTCCAACCCCAGCGTGCTGCTGGCGGCCGGCCTGCTGGCCAAGAAGGCCGTCGAAGCCGGCCTGACCGTGCCCAAGCACATCAAGACCTCGCTGGCCCCCGGATCGCGCGTGGTCACCGAATACCTGACCAAGACGGGCCTCCTGCCCTACCTGGAAAAGCTGGGCTTCGACGTGGCCGCCTACGGCTGCACCACCTGCATCGGCAACGCCGGCGACCTGACCCCGGACCTGAACGAGGCCATCACCGGCAACGACCTGGTCTGCGCCGCCGTGCTGTCGGGCAATCGCAACTTCGAGGCCCGCATCCACCCGAACATCAAGGCCAACTTCCTGGCCTCGCCGCCGCTGGTCGTGGCCTATGCCCTGGCCGGCACCATCACGCGCGACCTGATGACCGAGCCCGTGGGCCAAGGCAAGCACGGCGACGTGTGGCTGGGCGACATCTGGCCGAGCACCGAGGAAATCGACGCGCTGCTCAAGTTCGCGCTGGATCCCAAGGCCTTCCAGGCCAACTACGGCCAGGTCAAGAGCAACCCCGGCGAACTCTGGGAACACATCAAGGGCGTCACCGGCGACACCTACAACTGGCCCGACTCGACCTACATCGCCGAGCCGCCGTTCTTCCAGGACTTCGGCATGACGCCGGGCGCCACGCCGACCGTCAAGGGCGCGCGCGCGCTGGGCGTGTTCGGCGACTCGGTCACCACCGACCACATCTCGCCGGCCGGCTCCATCAAGGAAACCTCGCCCGCCGGCAAGTGGCTCAAGGAACACGGCGTGATGAAGGCCGACTTCAACAGCTACGGCTCGCGCCGCGGCAACCACGAGATCATGATGCGCGGCACCTTCGCCAACGTGCGCATCAAGAACCTCATGATTCCCGCGCTGCCGGACGGCAGCCGCTTCGAAGGCGGCGAGACCCTGTTCCAGCCCACCGGCGAACAGATGTCCATCTATGACGCGGCCATGAAGTACGTCGCGGCCGGCACGCCCACCGTGGTGTTCGGCGGCGAGGAGTACGGCACCGGCTCGTCGCGCGACTGGGCCGCCAAGGGCACCCAGCTGCTGGGCGTGAAGGCCGTGATCACCCGCAGCTTCGAGCGCATCCACCGCAGCAACCTGGTCGGCATGGGCGTGCTGCCGCTGCAGTTCAAGGGCAACGACAGCGTGCAGTCGCTGGGCATCACCGGCGAGGAAACCTACGACATCTCCGGCCTGGAAAACGGCATCAAGCCGATGCAGGACGTGACGCTGACGATCACCCGCAAGGACGGTTCCAAGCAGGACGTGACCGTGCTGCTGCGCATCGACACGCCGATCGAGGTGGACTACTACCAGCACGGCGGCATCCTGCCCTTCGTGCTGCGCCAGCTGCTGGCGGCCTGAGCCCGGGCCCCGCGCGGGCCATCAAGGCAAAAGCCCCCGGAACCTCGCGGTTCCGGGGGCTTTTTTGATCACCGGGCCATGCCTCGGTGGCGTGTCGTCACTGGCTGACCAGCTCGACGCGGCGGTTCTTCGCGCGGCCGGCCTCGGCGTCGTTGGCGGCCACCGGCGCCAACGACGCCACGCCGCGCGGCGACAGGCGCGCGGCCGGGATCTTGTAGCCCGCCTCCAGCGCCTTGACCACGGCGTCGGCGCGCTTTTGCGACAGGTCCATATTGCCGGCCAGCGTGCCCTGGTTGTCGGTGTGACCCACCACGTAGACCTTCAGGTTCGGATTGGCGTTGAGCAGCTTGCCCATCTCGTCCAGCGCCGCCTTCGATTCAGGCTTGACCACGGCCTTGTCGGTATCGAAGTACACGCCATAGATCGCGACGCGGCCCGATTCGGCCAGCGACTTCTGCATGGCGGCCATGTCCAGCACCTGGACCTGCCCCGTTTGCATCGGCTTGGTTTCGAGCACCTGCTGGAACACCGGCGTGATGTGGTTGGAGCCGTCTTCCATCACGTCCAGGAACACGTAGATGTCGCCGGTGGGCGCTTCCTTCTTGGCCAGCACCACGTAGTACTTGCCGCCGAACGTGGCATCGCCCTGGCCGGGCTGGCGTACCTTTCCGCCGTTGATGACGAAGGACTGGAAATCGCCGCCGCACTGCTCGTCGCCCTTGCATTCGAACAGGGTCTTGAAACCGCCGGCCTGCAACGCGCCCTGATAATTGCGGTAGACCTCCAGCGCCGATTTCTTGCCGTCGATGCGGTAGGAGATGCGGGTCAGCTTGCCCTCCAGCTCCAGGCCCTTGGCCTCGGCTTCGCGCGGGATCGGCCGGTCGGGCATCACGGCTTCGTCGAAGTCCTTGTGTTCGTAGGCGCGGATCTCGGCGCCCTCGAAGCGGGTCAGCGCGGGATGGTCCTTGGATCCCTTCACGTCCTCGGCCCAGGCCGGCGACGACGTCGCCAGCGACGCCGCGATGGCGGCCAGACACGCGGATTTCACGATATGCGCATTCACGATCTCTACACTCCCGGCCGGAAGGCTCCGGCATGCGTCCAGAAAGGAAAACGCCCGCGGATACGGGCGGCAGCCATTATGCGCAGGCGTTTTGAAATTTCAAACCACACCGGGTAACAAACCGTAGGCAAGCGCGTCCGGGCGCGACGCGCCCCCCGTCTGCTACGGGTTTCGACGGGCCTTTTATCCTTAGGCCCCGAACCCGCTCGGGTAGCCCGAGCGGCCTCTGTCAATCGAAGGCATAGGCATCCATCGCCAGGGCGCCATAGGAAATCTCGTCGTTCAGCCGCGTGGCCCGCCCGCCGCCCGCGCCCAACGCCACGTAGAGCGGCATCAGGTGATCGTCATGCGGATGGGCCTGCGCCGCGCCCGGCGCCCGCGCCTGCCAGTCCAGCAGCGCCGGCAGGTCATGGTCGGCCAGACGGCCGGCATACCATTGCTGGAACGCCGGCACATACGACGCCGGCGGCGCATCCTGCGGCATGCGCACATCGCGCAGATTGTGCGTCAGCGAACCCGAGCCGATGATCAGCACGTCCTCGTCGCGCAGCGGCGCCAGCGCGCGGCCCAGTTCGAGCTGCCCGGCGGCGTCGCGCTCCATGTCCAGCGACAACTGCACCACCGGCACGTCGACCTCGGGATACAGGTAGCGCAGCGGCACCCAGGCGCCATGGTCCAGCGGACGGCGCGGATCACGGTCGGCGGCGATGCCGGCGTCGGCCAGCAGCGCCTGCGCGCGCGCGGCCAGTTCCGGCGAACCGGGCGCGGCGTATTGCAACGTGTACAGCTCCGGCGGAAAACCGCCGAAATCGTGCCAGGCCACCTGTTGGTCGCGCGTGGACAGGGCCAGGCCATGGCCCATCCAGTGCGGCGACACCACCAGGATGGCGCGCGGCTTGCGGCCCTGCGCCTGGCTCCAGGCGGCCAGCGCGGGGCCGGTCAGACCGGGCTCGACGGCCAGCATAGGGGAACCGTGGGAAACGAAAAGCGTGGGCCAACGCATGGCGCTGCCTCCTGAATAAAATCCGATGACAACATTTTCTTCCGATTTGATTGAGCAATAAATATGGAATTTCGACATGCTCTGTTGCCAAAATCGGATCAATACCTCCCACCGTTTTTGCAGCCGCGCCGCGCGCGCACGAAAAGGCGTGCCGCAATCGCCTTCCCCCCGCCCGGGCTCCAGCATCCATGCGCCTGCGCGCGGCCACGGCCGACACCGCAATGATCCGGTTCAGCGCGGGCGTTAAACTACGCTGTTGCACACTCACTGGATGCCCATAGAAGTCATGGCCCGTTCCCGCAGCCAATCCGCTCCCCGCCTGACCCGTGACGCCAGCCGTCTGATCACGCTTGCCCAGGCGCTCAACCGCTCGGGCAGCCGCGTCGAGGACATCTTCTGGGAAGCCCAGCTGGCCGAAGCCATCCCGAAGCTGCTCAAGGCCGGGCAAGACGCCCCGCTCGAAGCCGCGCTGGACCATCTGGCGCAGGCCGATGTCGGCGCTTACGAGGTGCTGATCGAACAGGCGGAAACCCTGTCCGAATCCACCAAGATCGACAAGAACGGCGTGCGCCACGATGTATTGCTGGTGGTGGCCCCGGTGGTGGCCTGGACGCGCTACGCGATCCCGACCGGCGCCATCTCCGCCAGCGCGCAGCAGGCGGTGCTGGCCCAGCTGCATGGCCATGTGCTGTCCAGCCAGGCGCGCGCGGCGCTCATGCCCTGGCTGGTCAGCGTGGACCAGATGCCGCGTACCTTCTCCGAAACCTGGCAGTGGCTGCAACGCCTGGGCACCCAGGCGCTGGGCGCCGAAACCATGAAACCGGCGCTGAACACCGAGGCCGAAACGGCGAACATGCTGGCGGACACCCGCTACATCGTCGCCGCGGTGGCCGTGCCCGAGCACGCCCCCATCTTCCGCTGGCAGGAACAGATTGGCGACGCCGACGCCAGCCGCGAAGCCTGCCAGCAACAATGGGCCGCGCAGGCCCAGCCCACGCTGGCCGCCCTGCTGCCCGGCTGCGGCTTCGAATCGCTGCTGCCGGACGCTTATTACGTGAGCAACCGCGAAGCCGACCGGCGCGTGCGCCCGCTGTCGCTGCGCGCCGCCATCAGCTGGCTCGAAGGCGCGGTCAATCTCGAAGCCTCGCAACTGCGGGCCGTGGTGGCCGGCTGCGGCGAAAGCAGGATCGACGAATACCGCATCGGCTTCACCGCGCGCAACAGCAACGACGTGTACTACGGTTGCGTCTGGCCGCTGTACGGGCGCGAGGAAGACCTGCCGGCCGACGAAGGCCAGCCTGACGTGGTCGACGAAATCGCCGCGCTGCTCAAGGAATACGGCGTCAACGACGTGCGCCGCATTCCCGGCCTGCTGCCGCCCGACTACTGCGAGGACTGCGGCGCGCCCTACTTCCCGAATCCGCTGGGCGAACTGGTGCACGCCGAGCTGCCCGAGGACGCCGAGGCCGCGCCGGCCAAGTTCCACTAGGAAGCGCGATGCGGGCGGACATCTTCTGCCGGGTCGTCGACAACTACGGCGACATCGGCGTGTGCTGGCGCCTGGCCCGCCGGCTGGCCCAGGTTCCGGGCTGGCGGCCGCGCCTGTGGGTCGACGACCTGCGGGCCTTCGCCCGCATCCAGCCCGGGCTGGACCCGGAACAGGCGCGCCAGCAATGCCTGGGCATCGACATCATCCACTGGACGCCGGCGCCGCCCGCCGACCTGACGCCCGGCGACGTGGTGATCGAGGCCTTCGCCTGCGATCCGCCCGACGCCTTCCTGGATGCCATGCGCCAGGTCCATCCGGTCTGGATCAACCTGGAATACCTGAGCGCCGAAGCCTGGATAGAAAGCTGTCACGGCCTGCCGTCGCAACGGCCCGACGGGCTGGTCAAGCATTTCTACTTTCCCGGTTTCACTCCGGCCACGGGCGGACTGCTGCGCGAGCCCGGCCTGTCCGCCGAACGCGACGCGCTGCAGGCTTCGCCCGAACAACAGGAGTCCGTGCTGCGCGCGCTGGGCGTGCCGCAGCACGCGCTGTCGCGCCGGCGCGACGGCGCTCGCCTCGTGTCCCTGTTTTGCTATCCGAACGCGCCGGTCGACGCACTGGCCTCGGCCCTGGCCGCCGATCCGCGCCCGACCGTGCTGCTGGCGCCCGAAGGCGTGGCGCCCGGCCTGGAAACGGCCTGCGCCGCGCCGGGCCGCCCCGCCCTGGTCAGGCTGCCCTTCGTCAGCCAGCCGGACTTCGACCGCCTGCTGTGGTGCGCCGACCTGAACTTCGTGCGCGGCGAGGATTCCTTCGTGCGGGCCGCCTGGGCCGCGCGTCCGCTGGTCTGGCAGATCTACCCGCAGCACGACCCGGTCCATCTGGACAAGCTCGAGGCCTGGCTGGCCCGCTACCCCGCCACCGAAGGCGCCCGGGCGCTGATCCGGGCCTGGAACCAGCCCGACAGCCCGCAAGCCCTTGGTCCGGCCCTGGCCGCCGCCCTGGCGCCCGAGGCCTGGCAGGCCTGGGCCCGGGCCGCCCGTGACTGGGACGCAGCCCAGGCCGACCGGCCCGATCTGGCGGAAAATCTGGCCGCATTTTGCGCAGAGTTGGCCAAGAAACGCTAGAATAGAGAGTTTTCTGAGAAGCCCTGACGCGATCGGGCCTCAAAATACTGACGCCTCCCGGGGTGTGCACAAGATCGAAAACCCGCGTGAAATCCCGCATCCGCCCGCCAGATGATGGCGATGGCGGACCAGGGTCGACAAGGCGGTGATTTGTGCAAGCACGGCGAGTGCACCCCTTACCCCCCGGAGTTTTATCGATGAAAACCGCTCAGGAATTGCGAGTCGGCAACGTGGCCATGGTCGGCAAGGACCCGCTGGTCGTCCAGAAGGCTGAATACAACAAGTCCGGCCGCAACGCCGCCGTTGTGAAGCTGAAGTTCAAGAACCTGCTGACCGGCGCCGCCAGCGAATCAGTCTACAAGGCCGACGAAAAGTTCGAAGTCGTCCAACTGGAACGCAAGGAGTGCACCTACTCCTACTTCGGCGACCCGATGTACGTCTTCATGGACGAAGAGTACAACCAGTACGAAATCGAAGCCGACAGCATGGGCGACGCCCTGAACTACCTGGAAGAGTCGATGCCCGTGGAAGTGGTCTTCTACGACGGCCGCGCCATCTCGGTGGAACTGCCCACGGTCATCGTGCGCGAAATCACCTACACCGAGCCGGCCGTGCGCGGCGACACCTCGGGCAAGGTGCTCAAGCCCGCCAAGATCAACACCGGCTACGAACTGAACGTGCCGCTGTTCTGCGCCATCGGCGACAAGATCGAAATCGACACCCGCACGAACGAGTACCGCAGCCGCGTCAACAACTGATCCCGGCCGCAAGCGAAAAAGCCAGACCTTCGGTCTGGCTTTTTTTTGCCTGTCGTTCGGGGATGAGTCCGCGCCCGACGTTTGTTGACCGGGCGTTTATCGCCTGGTTGGCCCGCGCCTATTGCAGCCGGTCGTCGTCCAGGAAGTCAGGCAGCGCCATGACCTCGATGCCGTCCTCGGCCAGCGCCTCGCGCTCTTCGCGCGACGCGGTCCCGCGAATGGGGCGTTCGTCGGCCTCGCCCTCGTGGATGCGGCGCGCCTCTTCGGCGAAACGCGCGCCGACATTCTCGGTGTTGCGCAGCATTGCCCGCACCTGGGTCAGGACGGCGGCCTGCAGGGCCGCTATTTTCTGGGCATCGGACGCACCGGCGGGCGCTTCGGCCTGCCGCTGCTGGGGCGCGGGCTCAGGCGCGTGCAGGTGCGCGACGTTCAGCCGAGGCGCCGACAGGCGCTTGGTGATCGATGCCGACCCGCAGACAGGGCACGTGACCAGACCTCGCGCCTGCTGCGCGTCGTAGTCTTCGTGCGAACCGAACCAGCCTTCGAAGATGTGGCTGTGCTCGCACTGGAGGTCGAAAACTTTGAGTGCCATGGGGTCTATATGAGGATCACCCGGCAGAATACAAGAAAGCGGGCCCAGACGGGCCCGCCATATCGCATGCCGGACGCACTGAAGAGCGCTTACCTGCCCCGCTTGGACGACGCGCCCGCGCCGCCGAGCTGGGCCTGCTGGGCCTGCAGGGCGTCGATCTGGCGCTGCAGATCGCGCAGTTGCTGGCGCACGTCCTTCTGCTGGTCGGCCAGGGCGGTGGCTTCCTGGCGCGATTGTTGCTGGCGGGCGGCGACCTGCTCTTCCTGCTGCATGCGCAGCGTGTTGTCGGCCTGCAGCGTGCTCAGCTGGGCGTTGCGGCTGGCCAGCAGCTTCTCGTTGTGGGCGTACTCCGCCTGCAGGCGGATGCGCTGGATATCGACCTCGGCCAGTTCCATCGACTGGCCGGCGAAGGCGCGGTAGGTGGCCTCGGCCTGCTTGTCCGACTGGGTCTTGACCACGCGCCAGAAATCCTTCTGCTGGAACAGGGCCACGTAATAGGTCAGGTCGTCCGGCTTGAACAGCAGGCTGGCGCCATAGGTGCCGTTGTAGGTCGTGCGCAGTTCCGAGACCTGGCGGTTCTGGATCAGGCTTTGCAGCTCGGCGACGGTGCTGGCCGGACGCGCGGCGGGCGCGGGCGGCGGCGGCGTCACCGGCGTGGACGCCGCCTGCGTGTCTTCAACCTGCTGGACCGCGGGCCGGGCCGCTTCGGGTTGCTGGGCGCTGGCGCAAGCCGCCAGACCGGACAGGGCCGTACCCAACAGCGCCATGCGCGCGGTGGCACGGATAAAGTGGACGTTCATGCCTACCCCAAAAAAATCGTTGCGGAACTATAGCAATTTATTGCTCCGGAAGCTGCCGCGCGCGCAGGGCGCGCCGCCCCGGATGTCGCCCTCTACGGGCCATTCCCTATTGCGCCTTCAGGAGGCTTCCACCATCCCGTCCGCGGTTTCACCCTGCCCGCCGCCCAGATGCAGTTTGCGCATCTTTTCCCACAGCACCTTGCGGCTGATGCCCAGGGTATTGGCGGTGTCCTGCCGGCGCCAGCCGTTGGCGTCCAGCGCGGCCAGGATGCGGGCGCGCTCGGCCCGTTCGGCATCGGTGAACACCGGCGGCTCGCACTGCGCGCCGCCCGCGCCCATCGCGGCGGGCGGGCGCAGCGGCTCGGCCAGCTGGTCGAAGATGCGCTCGATGCGCGCCCGGTCCCAGGACTGGAACTGGCGCCGGACGATGGCCACGCGCTCGGCCACGTTGGACAGCTCGCGCACATTGCCCTCGTAGCGGGTGGCCCCGACGCGTTCCAGCAGCCAGTCCGGCGGCTCGTCCCCGGCGCCCATCCGCTCCAGCAGGGAGCGGAACAGCGCGACCTTCTCGGCGGCCCCGCGCTGCTCCAGGCTGGGGATGCGCAATTCGATCACCGCCAGCCGGTAGTACAGATCCGCGCGGAACTCGTCCTGCGCCACCAGCACTCGCAGATCCTTGTTGGTGGCGGCGACCAGCCGGAAATCCACCGGCACTTCGTTCGCCGAGCCCAGGCGCGTGACCGTGCTCTGCTCCAGCACCCGCAACAGCTTGACCTGCTGGTACAACGGCAGGTCGCCGATCTCGTCCAGGAACAGCGTGCCGCCACTGGCCTGCTCGAAATAGCCCTTGTGCGCGCCGACGGCGCCGGTGAACGCCCCCTTGGCGTGGCCGAAAAAATGCGCCTCGAACAGTCCTTCCGGGATGGCGCCGCAATTGACCGCGACAAAGGGGCCGTCGGCCCAGGCCGCGCGGTCGTGCAGCAGACGCGCCACGCGCTCCTTGCCTACGCCGGTTTCGCCATGGACCAGCACGTTGCTGCGACAGTCCGCGTACATCTCGGCCTCCGCCAGCAGGGCCCGCATCGGCTCGGACACGGCAATCAGCGGCTGCTCGCGCCGGGGCGCGGCCGGCCGGGCCTGGCCCAGCACGCCCAGCAGCTCGAACAGCAGCTTGCGCAGGTCGGCCGTGGTGAAGGCCAGCGGCAAGGTATAGGAATATTCGGGCGGGTAGTAACGCGGATCGCGGCCGCGCGCCTCGGAGGCCACCCAGATGATGGGCAGCGCCTGCACGGCCAGCCAGTCATAACCGCTGAAACGGTTGTCACCCATCACCGACACCGACACCAGCGCCACGGCGGGCCGGCCCGGATCGCGCGGCGGCGGGAAGGCCGTGCCGGCGTCCGCCCGCACCAGCGTCACGTCCATGCCCGCCAGGCAGCGCTCGGCGCGCGCGGCGATGTCGGAAGTGCCCTCCCAGACATACAGATCGAACTCCTCGCGGACGAATTTCTGATTCATTGGCAAACCACGCAGCCCGCTTCCGGGCTTCCAGTTAGAGGTTCCAGATCAATACACCAGCCGGGGCTTGCCGCAATCCACCGACAGCAGCGACACATCGGTCTGGCCCAGGCTCAGGCCCAGCAGGTTCAGCAGTTGCTGCAGCAGGTTCGACAGCATGTCCAGCAGCGGCTGCAGCAGCGTCACCACGACCGACAGCACGCCGCTCGCCTGATTGCCACCGGTCAACGCCAGGCTGCTGACGGCGCCGACCCGGCACTGGCGGATGGCGTCCGGCACGATCGCCAGCGCGCAGGTCAGATCGCTCAGCGGCGCCAGCAGCAGCGAACTCAGAATATTGCCCACCAGCTGCAGCGTGCCCCCCAGCACCCCGGTCAACCCGCCCGTGCTCATGCGCTGCCCGAGCTGATTCATGGCGTCCGTGGACCACTGCATGTTGTTGACGACTTCCGATACGGACTTGCCCGGGTTCGACCCGCCGCCGCCCACCAGCTTGGTGGCCAGATCGGTGCGCTGCTGCTCGGTCAGCGGCGTGCCGGTGTTGAACAGGTCGCCCAGGATGCCGCCGATCAGCGCGTCGGCCAGATTCGAGGCCAGCTTGGTCAGGTCCAGCGAGGTGGCGTTGACGGTGGCCGTGGAATTGGGCGATGGCGGCGCGGTCAGCGTGACCGGCACCGGCGCCGCTGAATTGAAGACCGGCAGCGTGACCTTGCTGGTCAACGGCAGAATGCCCAGCACATTGAGCACCTTATAGCGCTGAATGGTGTTGAACGAAGCCGGCTGGCAGGCATTGGTCAGGGCCAGGAAGTTGGCCGGACTGGTGTCGCTGTCGGAGGTCATGCCCGGGAAACGACCCAGGCAGACATTGGCCAGCGACGAGGTCACGTTGATGGTGGCCTGCGTCGAGGTCAGCGGCGCCTGGCACAGCTTCGCGAGCGTGCCGGTGGACTGGGCCACGTCGATGATGACCGGCAGGTCGACCCAGGTCCCCAGCGTCGTGCCCAGGAGAGGACCGAGCACGGGGATATTGCTCGTGTTGATGCGCAGGTAGACGCGGATGCCCGCGCTGGTGGCCGTTGCGCCCACGCCGCCCACCGCGATCGTCGGCGGCTCGACGATGCGCACTTTCGACTGCACGCCCAGCAGCGGCACGTTCAGCCCCAGGTCGATCAGGTTCTGCCCGTTGGCGATCACCAGCGCGGTTTGCAGGATGTTGAGCGCGTTGACGTTCGCCTGCAGCGCCGACGTGACGCTGCCGCCCACCACCTGCAGATCCAGCACGCCGCCATCGCCGAACAGCTTGACCGGCAGGTTCAGCGGCATGACCTGCAGCACCGTCTTGATGGCATTGTTCAGCAGCGTGATGTCGGCCGCCGCCGTGCCCGCCTTGTTGATCACGGTCAGCGTGGCGTTCAGCAACTGGCCCAGCGTCAGGTTGCTGACCGCCGCCAGCTGGGCGGGCGTGCCCACGCCGGTGGCCACCGACAGCGGCAGGCCCAGCGCATCGAGCAAGCCGGACGGCGTGATGTTGACCGTGGCCAGGCCGGCCGCGTCGAGCACGTCCAGCTGCTGCGGCGTGGCGCCCACCGAGGCCAGGATCTTGGACAGGAGACCGCCCTTTTCCAGCCGCAGCAGCCGCGATCCGACCGTGAAGGCTGCCACCGGCTGCGTGCTGGTCGCCACCGCCTGCACCGACACGACGGTGTCGCCGCCGACGAAGGCGCTGGGAATGACATTGCCCAGCGTCTTGCCGATACGCACGCGCATCGCATTGGGCAGCTGGCCGCTGGCCGGATCGAACAGCGGCATGCCGCCGACCGGCGGGCGCGTCGGATCCCACAGTTTGCAATCCACGGTCACGTCGGCCGCGGAAAAGGTGTCCAGGATATTCGGCAGATTGGCCAGCGCCGCCGACACGCCCGCCGCCTTGGCGCGGCTGCAATCCGCCGCGGCGCCCGTGCCCAGCACCTGCACGGCCGACAGCGCGGCCAGATCCGCGGCCTTCTGGACCTCGCGCTTCATGTAGTAGCCATAGCCCAGCTGCGCCACGCCCAGCAGCACCAGGCCCACCAGCACCGCGAACACGACGGCGACGGTCATGCTGCCGCGCTGCCGCGAGCGAGGAACGTAACGGATCGAGCGGGTTGACATGTTCGCGACTCCGCATGGATACGAAGACCGGCGTGCCTGGACCGGGGAACCCGCGCGTCCCGGGCACCGGCCCGGGGCGCGCGGAACGCATGCTGATTAATTGGTGTTCTTGGTTTCCATCCGCTTCTGGAACCACTCGGGAATGGGATGGGAAAAACTCTCCAGATACCGGTTCCAGGCCGCGGAGGACACCGGCCCCAGCATGGGCAGCGCGCCGCCCGCGCGGCGGCCGTCGGCCTGCGCCTCGAACAGCGCGCGCGTGATGTCGCCCACGGCTTCAGGTCGCGGCTCGGGCTCGGGCGCGCTCGCCTGGGGCGGCGGCATCGGCGTCTGGACCTGCTGCACCACGGGGCGCGCCGGCATGTCGGCCGCCGGCACGGGCGCGGCTTGCGCTTGCGCGCCGCCGTTCATCGCGCCGGTCAGGGGCGCGTTCGATTGCGCCGTCGCGCTCGCGCTGATGAATAGCGCCAGGCACAGGGTCACGCGTTTCGGGTCTGGGAACATGACGGTTTTCCTGGGAAATATCGGTTTGCTCATCAATCGCGCTCAACGCACGATGGGCCCGTTGCCGAGCCGGTCCATCATGGGCCCCACCACCGGCGACACCGGGGCCGCGCCTGCCGCTGGCGTCCGCAAGGGCGTGGCGTCCGCCAGCGGAGGCGGCGCATTCTGGCTGCGCACCTCCGAAGCCAGGCGCAGGACCTGCGCGCGCGCCTCCTCGCCCAGCCTGGCCTGGTCCATCACCCGCTGCGCCTTGACCGCGTCGCCTTCCACCAGCAACAACAGGGCCAGGTTGGCCAGCACCTTGGGATTGTCCGGCGCCAGTTCGGCGGCCTGGCCCAGCGGCACCCGGGCGCCGGCGGGATCGCCCGCCCGCAGGCGCGCGTAGCCCAGGTCGCCCAGAATGCGCGGATCCGTCGGCGCCAGCTTGGCCGCGCGCGAGAAATCGTCCGCCGCCTGCGCGTACTGGCCGCGCGCGCCGGCGATCAGGCCCAGCCCGTGCCAACCGTCGGCGGCCTGTGGCGTGCCCAGCAAGGCCCGGTACGCCTGCTCGCTGGCGGCGGTCTGCCCCGTCTGCCGCAGCGCCTCGGCGCGCATCGGCCCGACACGCGGATCATTGCCGAACTGCTGCTGGAAGGCGTCGATATAGGCCAGCGAAGCGAAATAGCGCTCCTGTCGCTGCGCTTCGGCGATCATGCTCAGCATCAGCTCGGGCTCGGCGGGCCGCCGCTTGTTCTCGGCCTCGTCCTCCTTCTGCCGCGCCAGCGCCTGCTCCTGTTGCTGCTGCTGAATCAGTTGCCACGCCGACTCGACGTTGTTGGTCTTGCACCCCGACAGGCCCGCGCCCGCCATCAATGCCGCCAGCGCCGCCCACCGCAGCCTGCCCATCGTGCTTCCGATACCGCCCGCCATCACATCCCCCCCATGCGCGACAGACCGCGCAATACCGCCACGAAGCCCGCGCCACCCGTCACGATCAACAGGGCCGGCAGCAGGGTCACGATCATCACCCCCGTCATCTTGACGGTGGTCTTGCCGACTTTCTCCTTCAGGTCCAGCCGACGCTTGTCGCGCAGCCGCTCGCCGAAGCGCTGAAGCGGCTCCTGCACCGCGCCGCCATGCTGGTCCACCTGCGCGATCAATCGGCAGATGGCCGAGATATCGTCGTTGTCGAAGCCTGACGCCAGCCGCGCCAGCGATTGCTCGCGCGTGCGTCCGCGCACATGCAGCTCGGTGGCCAGCCGCAGCTCGTATGTCAGCACTGGCAGCACCTGGGCGAATTCCTTGACCAGCACCTGCAGGCTCTGGTCGATGGACAGGCCCACGCCCTGCAGCAGGCGCAGCAGATCGATCAGCAGCGGCAGTTCGTCGGCCGCCTGCCGCCGCCGGCGCGCCAGCCGCCGGCGCACGAAGATCTTCGGCAACATGTAGCCCACGGCGAAACCCAGGAAGGCCGCGATCAGCACGCCGACCGAGGAATCGATCAGATTCTTCTCCAGGTCCAGCGCCACCGCCGCGATGGGCAGCAGGATGGCCAGCACGAAGCGCGCCGCCACGAAGCGCGACCGCGCCGCCACCGGATTCGCGTAGCCCGCCATATCGACCAGCTTGCGGTCTTCCGAAGCCATCAGGGCTTCGGCCAGCCGCCCTTCCGTCAGGCGCTTGCCGAAGGAATCCGCCGCGCGAGCCGCGGCGGCCAGGCGGCCCGGCTCCTCGGGCTCGGCCGCCTTGGGCCGTCCGCTGCGGGTGGCCAGCGCCTGATCGACGACCTGGCGGCTGCGGCCCTGGCCGCGCAGGCGACGCACCATGCTGACGCCCAGGACCAGCATGGCGACGGCCACCAGGGTCAGCGCCATGGCCAGCACCAGGGTCGGGTTCAGGGATTCCAGCGCTTGCATCCTCGCCCCCGTCAGATGGATTTGGCCATGCGGTACAGCCAATAGGATCCGCCGACCTGCATCGCCACGGCGGTCGCCAGCATCTTGAAGCCCAGCGGGTCCTCCCACAATCCCACGAACAGATCGTTGTTGGCCACGATGATGAAACCGGCGATGCCCAGCGGCAGCAGAGCCAGGATCCAGGCCGACAGGCGGATCTCGGCCGAGCTGGCCGACAGCTCGCTGCGGGCCTGGCTGACGTCGCGCATGAAGGCCGCCATGCGCTCCAGCACCTGATCGCTGCGGCCGCCGAAGCGCAGCGCGATCGACACCACCGCCGCCACCATGTACAGCTCCTTCAGCCCGTACTGGCGCGACACGTGCGCCAGCGCCTCGTCCAGTTCCTTGGCCGAGCGGCTCAGGGCGGCGGCGGTCTCGACCACCTCGCGCAGCGGCGCGTCGGCGCTGGCGGCGGCGGTCTGGAAGGCCGAGGCCATGCTGTTGCCGATGGTGATGAGCCGGACCATGTTGTCCAGGAAGGCCGGCAATTGCGAGATCATGCGGCGCTGGCGCTTGTCGGCGCGCAGCCACAGCAGGAAATAGGCGCCGACGGTCAGCAACAGCAGCGTGACGAAGCCGGACAAGGCGCCCAAAAAGGCCCAGGCCAGCAGCGCGCCCGCGACGATGGGCGCGAAGATCCGCAGGTAGAGTCCTGCGCCATGCCGCAGGCCGGCCAGCAGCAACAGCCGGTCCCACCACGAAAAACCGCTGCGCGCCGCGCGCGCCCCGCCGGCGAATGTCGCCCCACCGATCGGCACGTCGCGCGCGCGCCGCAACTGGTTTTCCAGGAAGGCGGAACTCGCGGCGCGGCGCGCGCCGCTATTGGCGTGCCGCCACAGCAGCACGGCCGCCACGGCCAGCACCAGCGCCAATGCCGCCAGGACCAGGGCTTGCTGCATCAGCGCCTCCGGCTCCAGAACCCGCCGCCCCCGCCGTCGGACTCCGGCGCGCCGCCGTCGGACTGACGCGCCTCGTGCCGCATCTTGGCGAGCTTGGGCGTATGCGGATGGATGCCCAGCCAGTTCCAGCGGTCCTTTTCCTCGCCCTCCGGCGTGGCGAAGGATTCGTGCCGGTAGAGTTCCTGCGTCGAGATCACGTTGTCGCCCATGCCCGTGACTTCGGTCACCGACAGCACGCGCCGCTTGCCGTTGGACAGGCGCCCGATCTGCACGATGAAATCCAGCGCGCTGGCGATCTGGCGACGCAGGCTGTCCTCGCTACCCTGGAAACCGGCGAAGCCGGCCAGCATCTCGATGCGGTACAGGCATTCGCGCGGCGAGTTCGCGTGGATGGTCGCCATGGACCCTTCATGGCCGGTGTTCATGGCCTGCAGCATGTCCATCACCTCGGCGCCCCGAACCTCGCCCACCACGACGCGGTCGGGCCGCATGCGCAGGCTGTTGCGGATCAGCTCGCGGATGGTGACCGCGCCGCTGCCGTCAAAGCCGCCCTGGCGCGCCTCCAGCCGCACGACGTGAGGATGGTTCAGCGACAGTTCGGCGGTGTCCTCCACCGTCACCACGCGCTCGGTTTCCGGGATGAAGAACGCCAGCGCGTTCAGCAGCGAGGTCTTGCCCGAGCTGGTGCCGCCGGACACCAGGATGTTGCAGCGGTGCTTCACCGCCTCGCTGAGCAGCCGGTAGATCTCTTCGTCGAAGGTGCCCAGCGTCAGCAGGTCGGCGGGCTTGAGCGGATCCTGGCGGAACTTGCGGATCGATACCATCGGCCCGTCCACCGCCAGCGGCTCGATCACCACGTTCAGGCGGCCGCCGTCCGGCAGGCGGGCATCGACCATGGGCGTCGACTCGTCCAGGCGCCGGCCCATGGGCGCCAGGATGCGGCGCACGATGCGCAGCACGTGCTGGTTGTCGGTGAAGCGCAGCGTCTCGCGCGCCAGCACGCCCCGCCGCGACACGAACACGTTGTCATAGCCGTTGATCAGGATGTCCTCGACCGCGGGATCGGCCAGCAGGTCTTCGAGCGGCCCCAACCCGGCCAGCTCCTTGGTGAGGGCCTCCGAGATCTGCCGCATCTCGCCCTCGTTGATGGGCACGCGGCGCAGGCGCACGAAGCTGGCCACCTCGATATCGACGAATTCCTGGATGGCCGTGCGGGCCCAGCGGCCGAATTCCGCCCCCAGTTCCTCGATGCGGGACAGCAGGTGCTCGTAGGCCGCCGTCTTGATTTCCTGGTAGCGATTCGAAGCGGAAAAGCCCCGGTCGCCGTCGCCGCCGAATTCTATGGTGCCTGTCATGATCATGTCGGATTCCGCCGCCGTCCCTTGTCAATCCACCACCATGCGGCGATGCACGCCCGGCAGCCAGGTGGCCAGCCAGCTCGCGCGCCCGCCGGGCGTGTGTTCTTCCGTGCTCAGTTTTTCCGCCAGCGCATGCACGGCGCGCACATAGACGTCGCGCTCGGCCTCCTCGTGCAGCAGGCGGCCCTGGTTGGTGCAGACCATCAGGGCCAGCGTGCGGTCGGGCAAGGTGCCGACCAGTTCCAGCTGGAAACGCTCGGCGATCTGCTGCGCGGTCATGCCGTAGCGCTCGTCATAGCGGTTGACGATCAGGCCCAGGCTGCGCCGATCCACGTGCAGCTGCTCCAGTTCCTGCAACAGGCCGGCCAGCGACACCAGCGCGCCCACGCTCTGGTCGGTCACGATCCAGTTCTGCTGCGAAGTGCGCGCCAGGCCGGCCACGAAATCAGGATTGTTGAAGCCGCCGGCATCGGCCACCACCACGCCGAAATGCTGGCGCAGCCGCTCGAACACCAGCAGCGAATCGGATTGCGAGATATCGCGCATCTGGCCCAGATCGCGCGGCAGGGCCAGCACGCTCAGGCCGTTGGCCGTGTGCGCCATCGCCGAGCCCAGCAGGGTCGGATCCAGGCGGCGCAGGTTGCGCGCGGCCTCGGCGAAATCGAAGTCGCTGCCGATGTTCAGATAGAGCTGGCAATCGCCCACCGGCCAACCCAGGTCCAGCAGCGCCACGCGGCTGGACAGCGGCTGCATGGCGCCGGCCTCGGCGGTTTTGGACGGCTTGGCGCCGCTAGCCCCGGCACGCAGCGCATGCGCCTGCTTCATGCGGTCCTGCACCAGGCCGGCCAGGTGCACGGCCAGCGTGCTGGTGCCCACGCCCGGACGGGTGCCCAGCAGCAGCACGCTGCGCCGCTGGCCGTCGGCGCGCCCGCCGCCGGCGACGGGCGTGTCCAGCAGGCGCTGCACCACGTCCTTCACTTCCTGCGGCGCGACCGAGGGATCGACGAAATCGCTGACCCCGGCGCGCAAGGCGGCGATGGCGCCTTCGGGCTGGCTGAGCAGGCCCACCGCGACCCTGGGAATGCCCGGCGCGATGCGCGCCAGCAAGCGGGCCAGCTCGGCCGAACGGAACAGCTTGCCGGGTTCATCCTCGCTCAGCGTGAAGTCCAGGAACACCACCTGCGGCGCGATCTCGGCCAGGCGCTTGGCCAGGTCCTCGACGGCGGGCGCTTCCTGGGTCAGCATCCCCAGATCGCCGATGGCCTGACCCAGCTGCGCGGCCACGCCATCGCCCTTGGAACAAAACAAGAAGCGGTTCCCGCTCTGCAGGCCCACCCATTCCCTGGCATGTGTCTTCATGTCGCTCACCGTGAAAAACCCGGCATCTGCTGCCCGCTCATCGGACCCATCAGGTAATAGCCCCAGGCGTTGAACGCGGTGTCGCTCGCCTCCTGCTTGGCCCCCGGCAGCGGCAGGGATACGCCGCGCGCGATGGGACGCACCAGCCGGGGCGTCACCACGATGACCAGCTCGGTGTCTTCCTGCTTGTAGTCCACGCTGCGGAAGAAGGCGCCGATGATCGGCAGGTCGCCCAGCATGGGCACTTTGTTCACCAGCGCCTTGGTCTGGCGCGACACCAGGCCGCTGATCACGAAGCTCTCGCCGTCGCCCAGTTCGATGGTGGTGTCGGCCCGGCGCGTGCGCAGCGCCGGGATCACCGTGACGTTATCGGCGCTGGTGACCAGTGGAATGCCGTTGCTGTAGTCCAGTTCGCTGGCTTCGGGCGCGACCTTCAGCGCGATGCGCTCGCGCGATAGCACCGTCGGCGTGACGGTCAGCCCGATGCCGAAGGGCTTGAATGCGACCGTGACCGATCCCAGGCCGGCCGCCTCGGGCACGGGCAGTTCGCCGCCAGCCAGGAAGCTGGCGCTCTGCCCGCTCAGCGCCACCAGGGTTGGCTCGGCCAGCACCCGGGCCATGTTGTTCCCCTGCAGCAGGCGCAAGCGCGCGCTGAAATTGTTCGAGTCATAGAACAGCGAGAATCCCGAGGCCAGCGGCGCGGACTTGTTGAAGCCCAGCGGCGCGGTGAAGCCATCGGGCGTGATCGAGTTGGTGCCGCCCCAGGGACCGCTGCGGCCGGCGAAGCTGATGCCCGCCTGCTTCATCACGGAACGCTGCACCTCGACCACCTTGACCTCGACCTGGACCACGCCGCCCGGCCCGGCGGTGGACAGGTCCACCACGTTCTTCTCGCCGCCCACGGCCGAGGCCGCCGCCGACACGGAACCCTGATGGCTCAGCTGCGACTCGGCATGCCCGGACAACACCGCCTTGTCGCCGGCCATGTCCACGTTGGCCCCGCCACTCACGCCGCGCCCGGCCAGCACGCCCTGGACCGGGCCTGACACACGCACGTTCCAGACCTGCGGCGCGGCATTGGCGCCGCTCCATACCTGCAGCTGGGTGGTGCCGGCCTTCTTGCCATAGACCAGCACCGACGCGGCGCGCTTGCCGGACGCCGGCAGCACTTTCACATCGGCCACTTCCGGATCGCCAATGGCGATGCGCGACGGCGCGCCGCCAAGCATCAGGGTCTGCTGCCCCCTGACCGCCACCGCGATATTGCCTGCGGGCGCCACGGCTCCCTGCGCCGGCGCGGCGTTCTGCGCCATCGCGGCCGGGCTGCCGGCCAGCGTCGCCGCGGCGGCCAGCGCGCAGATCACCAAGGCAGAGCGCCGCAGGGCAGCCCACCCTCGCGGCGCCACGCATGCCTCCCTGAGGAGGGCGTCACCGCGGACCGGCAAAGCCGGCTCCGCGCGGCCCCGATGGAGCGATATCCCATTCTTGCGATGCGTGTGGCGCGCCTGCGCCATGGACAACTGATATCTCTTCATCATGCTCGGTCAGATTATGGTTGCGGTCTCTGGGGCCTGTACACAGGGCTGCCGGCGGCAGCCGGGTTCAATAGCGCACGCGTTCGGATTTGTCTCCCCTGACGATTTCCACGCTGCGCCCGCCACCGCCCGACCCGCGCGCGGCCTGGCGCGGCGACAGCGTGGTGCCGTCCATTTGCAACAGGGTGTCGCCGCCATAGGCCCTGTTGGGGCCGCTGTCGAGCAGCTCGCGCTGTCCGGGCGTCAGGTCGGCGCGCGCCTGCATCGCCGCGCGGCGCTGCGGAAACAGGGCGATATCGGGCACGCCCGCGTCACCCAGCGGACGCAGCGCCAGCTGCAGCCGTCCGGCGCGGCTGGCCAGCATCAGCTCGCTGACGCGCTCGACCGGCACCGCCAGCACCGCCGTCTTGGCCGGCTGCGCGGGCGCGCCCTGCTGCAACAGCGATTTCTCTTCCGGGCCGTCCAGCGAGTTCGCGCCATAGGCCAGCACGCGCAGCTGCGATTGCAGCAGGCGCGCCTGGCCCGCCTGCACTTCCGAGCTCTTGTCCAGCATGAAGAACACATCGACGAAATCGCCCGGCAGGATGCGATTGCCGCCGCCGCTCACTTCATCCACCGCCACCGCCAGCGCGCGTTCGCCCGGCTGCAGCAGGCTGGCCATGCCATGCGCCAGCATGGACGGCAAGAGGGGATCGCCCACGGCGACGTCGGTGCGCACGATCGCGCCGGCGAGCAGGTCGGCCGCCGGAAAGCCGCCCGACAGGGCCACCTGCCACTTCGCCACTTCCAGCATGTCCGGCGCGATGCGCGTACCGGCCGGGATCGCCTTGGCCGCCACCACCACGGGATAGAACTTGACCGGCTCCTGCGGCGCCGGCGCGCTGGCCGCGACGGGCGAGACCGGCTGCGGCGGCGAGGACGGCGCCGACGCCAGGCGCCAGGCCACGAAAGCCAGCACGAGCCCAGCCGCCAACAACACGCCCGCGATGATCTTGCTCAGGCTGCTCATGGTGTCCCTTGTGAGATTTGCACGGTGGCTTTGGAAGACAATCTGGACGGGATCCAGTCCTTGTTCGTGCCGGGCAGCATGGCGATGAGCGCCTGCATGGTGGCCAGCACCGGCCAGGACTGGGTGTTGTAGGTCATGGAGATCGTGGCGCAGTTGGCCGTCTGTCCGCCCGCGCCGCTCCAGGCGCAAGGCGCGCGGGTGATGGCGCAGCCCACCGCGGAGCCGGTCGAGAACACGCCCATCGCCGCCGTGCAGGCCGCGCCATTCACGTCGGGCGCGCCCGAGAAGCGCGCGAACACGGCGGCGCGGGCGCCTTCGTTGGCCGCCGCGGCCAGCTGTTGCTGCATCCAGAACAGCACGCCATAGCCGACCACGGCGCAGATGAACATCAGCAGCATGGTCAAGGTCAGCGAGAACTCCAGCGCGGCGATGCCGCGCTGCCCGCGGCATGCGCCATGGCGATCAGGAGTGGGCTTCATCGCGGGCCGCATGGCTCAGGTATCTCCGTCCATGGTGTTGCCGAGATACACGGTGGCCCGCGCGCTGAGCACGCTGGATGCGGACATCAGCGCATCCTGCAGGAACGGAAAGGCGGGGATCAGCGGGTGCGCGCCATAGGCATAGGACACCGTCACTTCGATCTGGTCCTTGGCCAGCGTCATGCCGCTGCAGGCGCCGCCGCCGGCGCTGCTGAGCGTGCCGGTGCTGCCGCAGACCGCCACCTTGACCGGCGCGGAGGACATTGTGCTGACCCAGTTGGCCAGGGCCAGCGCGGTGTCGCGGCCGGCATTGGCGCGGGCCGTCAGCGACGGCGTGCCGGCCTGCCATTGCAGCACCTTGCGCGCGCCGTCCTGCGCGGCCAGCGTGATGGAATGCTGTGCGGCGAACACCAAGGAGTAGGTCAGGATCCCGTAGAACACCAGGAAAAACACCACGAATACCAGACCGAATTCAAGGGAATAAACACCACGCTGAGCGCGGCGGCGCCCAGATACGCGCCATAGGGAATCTGCTTCCAGCGGTCGGCCAGCGCCCAATGGCGGTTGATCAGCAAATAGGCCAGCGCATGCAGGCCCGCCAGCAGGCTCGCCCCCACCAGCGTCACCATCAGCGGCGCGAAGCCCAGCAGCAGGCCGAGTATGGCGATGGCCTTGACATCGCCCGCGCCCATCTTGCGCCGCGCCCAAACAGGCAGGAACAGGAAGGCGCAGAAAAAGCCTGCCAGCGCCATGCCCCAGCCGGCCCAACGCGGCGGAGGCATCCAGCCAGGAACCAGCCAGGCGGCCAGCAGCCAAAGCAGCTGCCCCGCGAATCCCGCGACGATGAGCGTATTGGGAACGCGGCGATGGCGCAGATCGGCGTGGATCAACACCAGATTCCAGTATGCGAACAACAGCCACCACAGCGCTTCCCCTGGATACAAGGCACGACCTTCCAACGGTTACCGATACGACCGCAGCGCGTCCGTCCGAACGGACGCCGCCCCTCCAATCCGTGCATCGCGAACACCACCGCGGCAGTCCGCGGGCGGGGCCCCGGAACCTGGACCGTCCGCGGCGCGCCGGGCTTGTTCCCGAGGGCCTCAGGTGCCCTGGGCCGCGTCGAGCTTCGCCTTGAGCGCCTGGTACATGCTCTGAAGACTGCCGGTGAACAAGCCCACCGACGCGATCAGCGCGACCGCGACCAGTCCGGCGATCAGGCCATACTCCAGCGCCGTGATGCCGGCGTCGTCATTCCAGAACTGCATGAGCTTGGCTTTCATCTCAGACTCCTGCTCTGTCATCAGCTCCACCCTTGGCCGGGCGGACCCTTGGAACCGGCGGCCGGCACTGGGCCATCCGCCGGCCCGCCAGCCGACCCATCAGGTGGTCCTGGCGGTATCCAGCTTGGTCTTGAGTGCGTTGAACATGTCTTTCAGACTGCCCGTGAACGCGCCAACGCCTATGACCAGGGCCACTGCCACCAGGCCCGCGATGAGCCCGTATTCCAGGGCGGTGATGCCTTCCTCATCGTTCCAGAACTGCGCAAGTTTCGCTTTCATGTCGAGCTCCCAAGGTCTCGATTGATCAATTGAGCCGCCCGCGCGTGCGAAGCATGCTCGCTAAGGCCAGGAACCGTCCGCAAGCCCGCTGGCGCCGGCCTGCACCCGGGCCCTGTGCCTAACCCGGTCCCACCGTGGGACCGTGGGTCCTGCCCGGCTCCACGGCGGGAGCCGATTCGATGATGGCGTCGATGCGCTGCGCCAGGCGAGCGCGAAAACGGCTGGAGGCCCGCTGCAGGTGCCAGCGCATGAGCACCAGCACCACGGCCGACAGCCCGAAGGCAATATAGGGAAGCAGCACGCCGCCGATCTGCATGCCGGTTCCGTCGCGCGGCGCGGCGCACACCACCGTGCCCGCCGCGGCGCCGGTGTAATGCATGCCACACACGGCCACGGCCATCAAAACGGCCGCTCCGGCGCGCTGGAGCTCATTTTGCGTATTGAAAGCCAGCCATAATGCGGCCGACGCGGCGATTACGGCTATCAAAACCGATAAAACAACGAGCGGCAGATTCCACAGGAATACTGCCGGCATGCGCATGGCGCTGATGCCGACATAATGCATGGCGGCGACGCCCAGGCCTGCGGCCAGGCCGCCGACCAGGCAGCGTCCGATCGTGAAACGGTCACGTCCCACATACCAGAAAGCCCACCCGGAGAACCCCGCGGCAACCAGGAAGCTGAGTACGGTCAAACCCACCTGATAACCAACCAGGAAGGGCAGGTCCTGCGCCTGCATGCCAATGAAGTGCATGCTCCAGATACCGACGCCGCCCATCGCCACCGCGCCGATGAGGATATAGCCCAGGCGGATATCGCCGTCCTGCGTTTCCGTGCGGATGCCGACAGCGGCAAGCAGCGCCACATAGGAGCCCAGCACCGCCGTCAGGAACGACAGCGCGACCAGGCCGCCATTGAAGGAAAGCGGAACGACGTCACCCGGATTCATGCGCGCCCCCGAGGCAGCAGCCCCTGGCCTGCCTGTCTTGCCGAACGTTCGCCGCGACTCGTCTTGCGGTCATCCTGGCACATCTTGCGGACTCCGGTTAACCCGAAAATCGAAAGTGTTTAGAAACGTGTATATAGTCTTATCTATTAACAATTAATACACATCAGGGTTTATACCAGCATTCACAGCGTGACAACAACAGACATGTAACTCCTACCCCCAATATTCAGAACAATCATATTGGAAACCCTTGAGAACTCCAGGCCAGACAACGGTTTCACTTGATTTCAGCGTGCCGTCGGCCAGCATCCCGGGCAATTACGGCAAGTGGCCATCCGGCCACAATGAAATAAATTGTCATTACCCATGGGCGCTGGCAAGATACCGCCTGACATCAATCCTCCATTTATCCCGGTAAATATTGCGTCCCCATTAATAACTGATATTTGGTATATATCGCCATTACCGTTCCGGCGGCAATGCCGCGGCACATCAGAGACACGACAGGCATGAGACGCACGCTCCCCGCAAGCCCCTCGTACGTACTGCTGGCCTGCGCGCTGGCCGCAGGAACCGCCCACGCAGACGGCCCGCTGCGCGGCAATCCAGTGGATTCGCTGCCGCCGATGGAAAGGCCCGCGTCGGCCAACCAGCCGCCTCCCGTGGTGCAGGCGCCCACGCCGGAGCAATTGGCGCTGCAGGCCCGGCTGGCCCAGCGCATCGTGCCGCGCCATTTCGACGTATCCGGCGTGCACGCCATGCCCTTCGAAGAGGTGTCGGCGCTGCTGAGCCCGCTGTCCGGCAAGGAAATCAGCCTGGGCGAGCTGGTGCAGCATGTGGACAAGATCACCCAGCTCTATCGCGACCGCGGCTATCCGCTGTCGTTCGCCCTGGTGCAGAACCAGGATTTCGCCAACGGTCTGGTAGTCGTGACGGTGGTGGAAGGCCATATCGGCAGCGTTCGCATCAACGGCGACCTCGGCAATGCCAAGGACCGCCTCGAATCGCTGGCGCAGCGGCTGAAAGAGGAAAAGCCGCTCAGGCAGGCCACGCTGGAGCGCGTGCTCAACCTGATGCGCACCGTGCCCGGCGTGACCTTCACGCCCAGCCTGGACCTGCCCCGGCGCGCGGACGGCGCCACTGAACTGGTGCTGGAGGCCAGCCGGCAGCCGGTGAGCCTGACCGGCGGCGTGGCCGAGCTGGGCAAGGGCATGCAGCCGCTGGTCAATGTCGCCACCAACAGCCTGACGCCGCTGGGCGAACAGATCAAACTGACAGCCGCCGTGCCTTTCAGGTCGGGCGACGTCAAATACGTCATGGGCGAGATCCGCGTGCCGATCGGCTCCGACGGGCTGGCCGTGAAGGTGGACGGCTATCACTACGACGCGCGTCCCAAGGACGATGCAATCGAATACCTGGGATTTCAGCGACGCGTCCGCAATGACCGTATCGGCCTGGGCGTGAGCTACCCCTTCCTGCTCAACAATACCCGCTCGCTGACCGGCACGCTGGGGGTATACGCGGCCAATTCCAAGGACCGCTACGAAGCCAACAACAGCGATCGCTGGCTGCAACAGGACGCGCGCGTGCGCGCCGTCAATGCCGAGCTCAGGTATATCCAGCTGTCGGAGAGCATGGCCACCGACGTGACGCTGGGCGTGGCCAAGGGTTTTGACGCCGCCGGCGCGAAAAAGGAAATCTCGACCAATTACGGGTTTTCCTCGGTGCCTGTCCTGGACCTGGATTTCAAGCGCTTCAACCTGAACGCGAAACAAACGTTTGTGCTGCCGGCGCAGTTTGGCCTGGTGCTGTCCGCGGCCGGCCAATACTCCAGCAATATCCTGCCCTCGTCCGAACAGGTCTCGTTCGGCAGCTGGCGCTACGCCATGGGCTACCCGCAAGGAGAACAGAGCGGCGACAAGGGCGTGGGCGCGTCGCTGGAAATCAATCGGCGTTTCAACACAGGCTGGCGGTATCTGAGCAATGTGCAGCCCTACGCGCTGGTGGACTATGCCCGCACCTGGTACAACAACGCGTCGCTCCAGCAATTGAACCAGCGCCATCTGTCCTCGGTGGCGCTCGGCCTGAGGTTTACCGACGACAAGTACTATTTATTCGATTTCAACGTCGCCAAGCCCGTCGCCTCCCGCACCTCCAACGGCGACAACCGCGACCTGCGCTTCAACGCGAATTACTCTCTTTATTACGACGCATTCTGAACGGCATGCCCCCCGTCCCGGACAAACCGGGGCGTCGATAAATCACGATATCCCCGCGCCTGTTGCGACAGGCGCTTTTTTTTGCCGGTTTCCAACATCACGTTACGTAACGCCGGACGTAACGTAACCCCCGAATCCGCCGCATTCGTAACATTCGCAGGCTCTTTGCGATCCCAGATTTGCGGGTTTCTCAATATTGGTGCAAACCCTTGGAGCGATACGCAAGCCATTGAAAAAAATGGATATTTATTAAGCTTCAACTCCATTAATCGCGTTCAAAATCGGTTCCAGAAAAAACTTGGCACGGTTTATGCATGAGGAAAGGTATCGGGCGGTATCGCCGTCTGACCCTTCCAAACCAGGAGCTCGCCATGTACATCAAGACCGATACGCAACGTGTGCAACGCATTCTGACCGCCACCGTCATGGCGGCCGCCATCATGAGCGCCCTCTCCGCCTGCGGCGGCGGTGGCGGCGGTGGAAGCAAATCCGCCGGCCTGCCGGGCACGAACATCCCGACCAACCCGGGCGGCGGCCTGCCGGGCAACCCCGGCACCCCCGGCAATCCCGGAAACCCGGGCAACCCCGATCCTGGCGGCCCCACCACGCCGACCACCACGCCGGGCGCGCTGCAAACCTCCCTGGGCAATACCGGCAAGGCCGTGGACAACGTCCTGCCCCTGAACCTGGGCACGACGCTGGGCGGCATCGGCAAGGCGCTCGATCCCACGGTCAAGCCCGTGACCGACCAGGTGGTCAGCCTGACGCAGAAGGTCGGCGCGACGACCGGCCTGGGCCAGCCCGTGAACGGCGTGCTGCAACAAACCGGCGGCCTGGTCAGCAATCTGGGCACCACCGTGAAGGGCACCGGCCTGCCGGGCGGACTGGGCGTCGGCGTCGGCGGACTGGTCGACGGCCTGGGCAAGACCGTGGCCAGCGCGGGCGGCCTGCTCAATGCCTCTCCGAACAATCCGGATCCGCTCAAGACCGTGCTCGGCAACGCCACCAATGCCGTGGGCGCGCTGACCGCGGGCCTGGGCGGCCAGGGCGGCCTGCTCAACCCGGTGAACAAGCTGGTCGGCGGCGTGACCGGCGGCGTGCTCAGCGGCCCCTACAAGCCCGTGCTGGAACCTGCCCTGGCCAATACGGGCAAGGCCGCGGACAACCTCCTGCCGCTGGGCCTGGGCCCGACGCTGGGCGGCGTGGGCGCGGCGCTTGACCCGACGGTCGGCCCGCTGGCCGGCACGGTCACCAACCTGACCCAGCAGGTCGGCGCCACCACCAAGCTGGGCGCGCCGGTCGCCGGCCTGCTCAACAACGTGGGCGGCACCGTCGCCGGACTGGGCGGTCAGGTCGGCAACACCGCGGGCCTGGGCGGCGTGCTGCAAGGGCTGGGCGCCACCGTCAGCAGCGTGGGCGGCCTGCTCAACGCCACGCCGGGCAACACCAACCCGCTGGGCAACACGCTGGCCAATGCCACCGGCACCGTGGCGGCCCTGACCGGCGGCCTGGGCCTGGGCGGCGCGGCCGGCGGCAACGGCGGACTGCTGAGCCCGATCACCGGCATCCTGGGTGGCGTGGGCGGCGTCGGCGGCACCCCGGCGGGCGGCAACGGTGGCCTGCTGGCGCCGGTCACCGGCCTGCTGGCGGGCGTGACGGGCAGCCTGGGCGTCACAGCCGGCGGCTCGGCCAACGGCGGTCTGCTGGGCGGCCTGCTCGGCGGCACGGCCGGCGGCACCGCGGGCGGCACGGCTGGCGGCGCGGCCAATGGCGGCCTGCTGGGTGGATTGCTGGGCGGACTGACCGGCGGCGTCACGGCCGGCGCCTCGGGCGGGACGGCGGGTGGCGCCTCGGGTGGCGCGGCCAACGGCGGACTGTTGGGTGGCTTGCTCGGCGGCGTGGCCGTCAATGCGGGAGCCGGCGCGGGCGGCGCCAGCGCCGGCGCCTCGGCGGGCGCGAACGGCGGGCTGCTTGGCGGCTTGCTGGGCGGCGCGACCGGCGGCACCACCGGCTCGTCCGGCGGCGCGGCCAACGGCGGGTTGCTGGGCGGATTGCTCGGCGGCCTGACGGGCGGCCTGACGGCCAAGAAGTAATGACGACAACCTGATTCGTGAGGGAGCGAAATCATGCTGCAACAAGAAACCATCGTTCACCACGAGCATGTGACCGTGATGCCTGAGTCCCGCACCGCCACGCTGCGCCCCGGAATGCTCGAGGATATCGCCCTGATGCTGGGCCGCCAGTTCGCCGTGTACAACGCGGCCTGCCAGGCGGCCCTGGCGGAAAAGCTGGAGATCCCCCTGGCGGATCTGAAAGCGCTGGAGCTGGTAATGGAGTTCGACGCACTGCCCACCGGACAACTGGCCCAGCTGATGGGCATCAGCTCCGGCGGCGCGACGGCCCTGATCAATCGCCTGGAAGGGGCTGGCTATGTGCAACGCGGTCGCCATCCCCTGGACCGCCGGATGATCGTGATCCGGCCGGTCGAGGAAACCTGCCAGATGCTGGCCCAGGAACGGCAGTGGATCACGGAGCAAGTCGTCACGCTGGCGCGCCGCTATGACGCGTCGGAGCTGGAAACGGTGCATGCCTTCCTGGCGCAGTGCGTGCGCGCCCTGAGGCACGACACCCTGGTGTGGCTGGAAACCCGCAGCGCGCATCATCACGACGACCATTGAACCGGCCCGCCTCGGCGAGCGGCGAGGCCCGGCGCGCGTCCCCTTCCGCAAGGATCGGGACGCGCATTTGCGTGGGCGCGCGGGATGCGACCGCGCGCTTGCCGCGCGTCATCGCCTCAGCGGGAACCACCTTCGGGCGCGGCGCCGAATTGCAGGCGCGGCACCGCCGCCAACAACTTGCGCGTCACTTCCTGGCGCGGGGCGTGCAGCACGGCATCGGCCTGGTCCAGCTCGACGATGCGCCCGCCGTCCATCACGGCAATACGATCGGCCAGGTATTCCACCACGCCGAAGTTGTGCGTGATGAACAGATAGGCGATGCCCAGCTCTTCCTGCAATTCGTTCAGCAGGTCCAGGATCTGCGCCTGCACCGACACGTCCAGCGCGGACGTGGGTTCGTCGCAGATCAGCACCTTGGGCTCGACCGCCAGCGCGCGGGCGATGGCGATGCGCTGGCGCTGGCCGCCGGAAAACTCGTGCGGATAGCGGCTGAGCGTGTCGGCCGGCAGGCCCACGCGCTCGACCAGCCGGGCCGCGCGCGCGGCGCGCTCCCGCGGGCTCATGCCGCGCCGCAGGGATTCCAGGCCTTCGTCCAGGATGTCGCCGATCCGCATGCGCGGGTCGAGCGAAGCGAAGGGATCCTGGAACACGATCTGGATATCCTGCCGCAGCCGCTGCAGGCTGCGCCGGTCGGCCGCCAGCAGGTCATGCCCCAGCAGCATGGCGCGTCCCGACACGTGCGCGCCGTCGATCAGGCGCAGCAGCGCCTTGCCGGTGGTGGTCTTGCCGCAGCCGGACTCGCCCAGCAGGGCCAGCGTCTCGCCGGCGCGCAGCGTGAAGGACACGCCGTCGGCCGCCTTGACCCAGGACACGATGCGGCGCAGCGGCCCCTTGCGCACCGGGTAGTGGACCTGCAGGTCCTGCACGTCCAGCACCACGGCCCCGGCGCCGCGCTCGCCGCGCCGCGATCCCTGGCGCGCCTGCCGGCCTTGCTCGGTCAGCGGCGCGCCGCGCTTGTCGAAGGTCGGGATGGCGTCGAACAGCTGGCGCGCATAGGGATGGCGCGGCGCGCGAAAGAATTCCTCGGCGCTGGCGCTTTCGACGATCTCGCCGCCGCGCATCAGCGCGACATGGTGCGCCACGTTCTTCACCACCGCCAGGTCGTGCGTGATCAGCAGCACGGCCATGCCCAGCTCGCGCTGGATGTCGGCCAGCAGGTCCAGCACCTGCGCCTGGACGGTGACGTCCAGCGCCGTGGTCGGCTCGTCGGCGATCAGCAGCAGCGGCTCGGCGGCCAGCGCGATGGCGATCATGACGCGCTGCTTCTGCCCGCCGGAAAACTGGAAGGGATAGTCGTCGATGCGCCGCTCGGGCTCGGGAATGCCGACCCGTCTCAGCCAGTCGATGGCGCGCAGGCGCGCCGTGTCGCCGCGCAGCGAGGTGTGCGTGGTCAGCGTCTCGATGATCTGGTCGCCCACGCGCATGACTGGGTTCAGGCTGGTCGAGGGCTCCTGGAAGATCATGCCGATGCGCCCGCCCCGCACGCCGCGCATCGCGCTTTCCGGCAGGCGGTTCAGGTCCTCGCCGTCCAGGTCGATCTGTCCGCCCACGATGCGTCCGGCATCGGGCAGCAGCCGTAGCAGCGCCAGCGCGGTCATGCTCTTGCCGCAGCCTGACTCGCCGACCAGCGCGAAGGTTTCGCGCCGCGCCACCGCCAGTCCCAGGCGCTTGACGGCCTGGGTGATGCCGCGTTCGCCGGCGATGTCGATTTCCAGATCACGGACTTCGAGCATGGGTGAGCCGGCGTTCATCGCGCATCTCCCTGGCCAGCCTGGGATTGCGCGCGGCGCTGGCGCAGCGAGCGCGCCAGGCCCGCCACGCGGCTGGGCTTGTAGCGGCGCGTGCGCGGATCGAAGGCGTCGCGCACCGCGTCGGCGAACAGGTTGGCCGCCAGCACCAGGGCCAGCATGAAGACGAAGGCGGTCATCAGGTTCCACCAGATCATGGGATCGCGCGACATCTCCAGGCGGGCGCCGTCGATCATCGAGCCAAAGGAATTCATGCTCGGGTCCACGCCGATGCCCAGATAGGACAGCACGGCCTCGTACAGCACCAGCCCCGAGAACTCCAGCACCACGGTGATCAGCACCAGGTGCGCCACGTTGGGCAGCAGGTGCCGCGTCATGATGCGCCAGTGCGACACGCCGAAGGCCCGCGCCGCCTGCACATATTCCAGCTCGCGCAGCTTGAGCGTCTCGGCGCGCAGCAGGCGGCACAGGCCGGACCAGCCGGTCAGGCCCAGGATCATGCACAGCAGGAACAGGCGCAGATCGGCGCGCGCGGCCGAGGTGTCGTACAGCTCGGCGTGGTTGTCGATGTAGACCTGCATCATCAGCGCGCAGGCCGCCACCAGCAGCACGCCCGGAATCGAGGTGATGGTGGTGTACAGGTACTGGATGGCGTCGTCGACCTTGCCCTTGAAATAGCCGGCCGAGATGCCGAACACGATGGCCGGCGGCAGCATGGCCAGCGTGGTCAGGCTGCCGATGACCAACGCCGTGCGGATGCTCTTCAAGGCCTGCCACAGCACGTCGTTGCCGATGCGGTCGGTGCCCAGCGCGTGATAGCCGGTGGACAGCCCGATCAACGCGCCCGCCGCCATGCACAGCAAAACGAAGGTCAGGCTCATGGCGCGCCACGGCAGTTCGCCGCGCCCCCCCAGGACCTCGGCGGCGGCGGCCACGACGCCGCCGCGCCGGCGCGCCAGGCAGGCCGCCAGCAGGAACGTGCCGGCCAGCCCGGCCGCCAGGCCGCCCGCCAGCCCCAGGCCGAGGCGCTTGAGCACGTCGGCGGGACGGTCGCGGTCCGGATCGGCCAGGTGCTTGCCCGCGCCGCGCAGCAGCGGGAAATCGCGCACCGGCTTGTCGTCCACCAGCGTGGTTTCCTTGGTGAACTGGCGCACCGCCAGCGGCGTGGAATAGGTTTTCTCGGGACTCGTCAACACGCTGCCGTCCAGCAGCCCGTCCAGCGCCGAGCGCACGACGGGCGCGTAGGCGGGCGCGGCGTCGGCCGGCGCGCCCGGCGCCGGTGGCAGCAGCGGCCGGTAGTGGACGGAATCGAGCAGCCCGACGATGACGAAGGCCGCCAGGATCACGGCCGAACACATGGCCGGCGTGTCGCGCGCGACACGCCCCCAGGTGGCGCGCAGCGCCGGACTGCGGCGCACGTACCAGGCGTAGGCCAGCACCCCCAACGCCATCAGCCAGAGCGCGATATCGGTCCAGAGCAAGACGATCTTGGGCATGGCGGCTACTCGAAACGCACGCGGGGGTCGGCCAGCGTGTAGGAAATATCGGCCAGGATCAGGCCCACGATGTAGAGCGAGGCGCCCAGGAACACCATGGCGCGCACGATGGAAAAGTCCTGCGCGTTGATGGCGTCGATGGTGTAGCTGCCCAGGCCGGGAATGCCGAAGAAGGATTCGGCGATCAGGCTGCCCATGAACAGCAGCGGCAAGGCCGCGACGGTGCTGGTCAGGATGGGCAGCATGGCGTTGCGCAGCACGTGGCGGAACAGCACGGCGCGCTCGGCCAGGCCCTTGGCCCTGGCGGTGCGCACATAGTCCTTGCCGATTTCCTCGAGGAACAGCGTGCGGTAGAAGCGCGCCTCCGGCCCCAGCCGCGAGATGATCGCCACCAGCACCGGCAGCGCCAGGAACTTGGCCATGTCCAGCCCGCCGGAAAAGCCCGAGAAAGGCACCAGCCGCAAGGTCTTGGCGAACAGCCACTGGCCCGCGATGATGTAGAACAGGCTGGAGATCGACAGCAGGATCACGCACAGCACCACGCCCCAGAAATCCAGCCGCGTGGCGCGGAAATAGACCAGCATGAGCGAGAACGCGATGCTGACGAACAGCCCCAGCAGGAAGGTGGGCACGGCCAGCGCCAGGCTGGGCCCCATGCGCGTGCGGATCTCGCGGCCGATGTCGCGCCCGCCGTCCGAGGCGCCGAATTCCATGGCCAGCAGCGGCACCGAGCGCTGGTAGAACACCGTGTCGGTCAGCCGCCCGGCGCCCTGCGCCTCTGCGTTGTAGAACAGCGGCTTGTCGTAGCCGTGCTCGACCTTCCATTTCTCCACCGCGTCCTGGCTGATGCGCTGCCCGCCGATGGCCAGCCGCGCCATGTCGTCGGGCGTGTTGACGGCGAAGAACAGGATGAAGGTGAACAGGTTGACGCCGATCAGGATCAGCACGCCGTACAGCAGCCGGCGAATCACGTAGCCGATCATGGTTGATGCTCCTTGCGCGCGGCCTGGGCGAACGCCGTCTGCCGCTCGCGCCGCTTCAGGGCCCGGTACGACGGCCAGACCGCCAGCGCCAGCAGCAGCGCGAACACGCCCAGCGGCCACCAGATGGGGGAATTCCATTCATCGATCTTGCGGTGCCGCAGTTCCGGATCGATCTTCATGTACTGCAGGATGTTGCGCACCATCTGGGTGGGCTTGGCGTTGCCGACCCACTGCTGGTAGGCGCCGCCCGACATGGGGAAGTAGCCGAACATCCAGGGCGCGTCGCGCTGCACGATGGCGACCATGCGGGCGATCAGGCGTTCCTTCTCGGGGCCATCGTCCAGCAGCTTCATCTGCTCGAACAGCTTGTCGTACTCGGGGCTGTCGTAATTGGCCGCGTTCTCGCCGCCGGTCTTGGCCTTGGCGTTGGGGCCGTACAGCAGGAACAGGAAGTTCTCGGCGTCCGGATAGTCGGCGTTCCAGCCCCAGAAGAAGATCTGGGCCGAACCGCGCCGCATCTTGTCCTGGAAGCGGTTGTAGTCGGTGGCGCGCACGTCCAGCTGCACGCCGAGCTTGGCAAGCTGCCGCCGCATCCAGTCGAATTGCGGGTTGGAGCCGCCGCCTGTCATGGAGTCGTAGTACAGCACCAGCGGCGCGCCGGTCCGGGCATTGCGGCCGTCGGGATAACCGGCCTCGGCCAGCAGCCTGCGCGCCACGTCGATGGGTTTGCGCACCGGCTTGCCGTCGACCAGATCGTAGACCACCGGGTTCACGCCCTCGGGCGGCTCGCGGTAGCCCAGCACGCCCGGCGGCACCGGGCCGTAGGCCACCGAGGCCTGGCTGTTCTCGAACACCGCCACGTATTCTTCCCAGTCGAAGGCGATGCTGATGGCCTGGCGCAGCTTGCGGTTGCGGTCGGCCTGCTCGGGCGTGTCGCCCTTGCCTACCACCGGGTCCAGCCAGTTGAAGCCCATGTACCAGTTCGCGGTCTCGACCGTGGTGGGCAGCTTGATGCCATGCTCGCGATACTTGCGGGCCTTGTCCTGGCTGTCGCCGGCGGCCACCAGCATGGCCACGCCATACTCGCCGCGCTCGATCTGCGGCACGTCGTAATAGCCCTGCAGGAACTTGCCGGTCAGCGGAATGGCTTCCTTCTCGACGTTGAACACGGCGCGGTCGATGAAGGGCGTGGGCTTGCCGCAGTCGGCCAGCAGGCCCGCGGCCTGGTCGCCCGGCTCGCCTTCGCAGGGATAGGGCTCGCCGTGGAAGTTCGGGTTGCGCGCCAGCACGTGGCGGCGGTTCTGCAAGGACTCCACCAGCATGTAGGGGCCGGTGCCCACGGGCCAGGTATTGAACGACAGGTCCTGCTCGGCCATGCCGGGCTGGCTGTAGAAGCGGTCGGCCTCCCAGGGGATCGGCGCCGTGAAGGTCATGGCCAGCCAGTACTTGAACTGGGGATACTTGCCGTTGACGCGGATGCGCAGTGTCAGCGGATCCAGCGCCTGCACGCCGTCGAAGCCATCGGCCTCGCGCAAGTCCAGCCAGGGCGAGGCCCCCGCCCCGCCCGGCGCGTCGCGCCGCAGCGCCTGGTCGCGCAGACGCAGCCGGTCGCCGTAGTCCTTCAGGCCGTGCACGTACTCGGCCATCAGTGAATAGATCGGCGACACCACGCGCGGGCTGGCCAGGCGGCGGATGGCATAGACGTAATCGTCGGCGGTGAGATCGCGCGTGCCGGTCAGCGGAAAATCCGGGATGGCGTACTTGTCCTGCAGCTCAGCAGCCGCCACGGGGAAATACGCGTAAGACCCGTCTGATTTCTTAGCGAAGGCCGGATGCGGCGCGTAGCGCATGCCGGGGCGCAGCTTGATGTCGTACACGCTCTGCGCGATCTGTTCGCCCGGCGCGTCGGCAGGCAGCGTGTTGCCCTGCTTGTCCAGGTAAACGGGCGGATCGATGCTCGCGGCCGCGCGGGGCACCAGCTCGTAGGGCCGCTTCAGGTAGTGATAGCCGTAGAGCGTTTCATAGACGTTGTAGGTATAAGGCGTCTCGTCATTGGAATAAGAGCTGGCCGGGTCCAGGTACTTGGGAGAGCGCTTGACGAAGGCGGAATACAGCGTGTTCCGGCTTTCGGCGCCGGACTCATAGGGGCTGTTGACGGGGCTGCCGTCGTTGGAGCAGCCCGCCGCCGCCAGCAGCAGCAACGCGGCCGCCGCTGCCCGCAGCTGCTTCATGACGCGCATAAGACCTTCCCAGAACAATGGTTGCGACAGAGGATAGCAAAGCCGGGGCGCGACCAGAACCCCGGCATGCCCCTAATGCTCTGCCGGGCTCAACCGCACTGGCGCTGGCGCCAGCAGTCGTAGCGCCACTTCCAGGGCTGCACCGCGCCCGGCCGCGCCCACAGACCCCGGCCGGCGGCCTTGGCCTGGCGCTGCAAATCGGGCATGGCCTGGTCGCGCAGGTAGTCGCCCTGGCGCGCGGTATAGGCCCAGGCGTAGCCCGCCTCGACCTGCAGCCGGTTGGCCGAACGGCCGTCCTCCAGGATCAGCGCGCAGACCTCGCGGCCGTACTGGTCCTTTTCATAGCATTGCGCGATCAGGGTCTTGCCGGCCACCAGCTCCGCCAGGTGCTTGCGCGAGGCCTCGGCATCGGGCTGGCCGGGCTGGTCCGCGCCATGGCCTTCCTCGGGCGCGTCGATGCTGTCCATGCGGATGCGGCGCTGTCCGTCCGGCGCCCGCAGCGTCACTGTGTCGCCGTCCGCGACGTTGACGACGGTGCCGGTGATCGTATAGCTGCCTTTGGGAATGCCGCCGGCCAGCGGCGCGCCGGCTGCGCCGCCCTGGGGCTTGCCCGCCGCCGGCGGGCGGCCGGCGTCCTGGGCCGGTTTCGACGACTGCATCCAGTTGACCAGCGCGCCGGCCGCCGCGAGGATCAGGGCCACGATCAGGGCGGTCAGCCTGCTGCCGCCGAAGGGGGATTTGCCGCGCAAGATCGCCGCGCTCCAGGAAAATGAATGGCTGGCAGTGTGCCACAAGCCCGGCCCGTCTCCGGGCCGGAACAGGATGGCGACGCGCGGCCGGCCGGCGCGGCGGCTACAGCCAGCCCGACTTGCGGAAGCGCCAATAGAGCACGGAGCAGATCGTCACGATGACGCCCAGCGTCACCGGATAGCCCCAGGGCGATTTCAGTTCGGGCATGAACTCGAAGTTCATGCCGTAGATGCCGGCGATGGCCGTGGGCACGGCCAGGATGGCCGCCCAGGACGCCAGCTTGCGCGTGGTGTCGTTCTGCGCCGCCTGGCCGATCATCAGGCTGGCTTCGAACGCGAAGGCCAGCGCCTCGCGCAAGGAATTGAACAGTTCGTCGACGCGCAGCACGCGGTCGGCCACCTCGCCGAAATAGGGCCGCGCGTGTTCATCGACCGCCGTCATCTCGACCCGCGCCAGGCGGCGGCAAATCTCGGCCAGCGGCGACACCACGGTATGGATGCGCAGCAGGTCGCGGCGCTGGCGGTACAGCCTGCGGATATCGGAATCCTTGGCGCCCCGGATCAGCAGCTTCTGCTCGGCGCCCTCGACCACGCTCTCGATCTTGGCGGCCGCCGCCACATAGCGGTCCACCAGCCAGTCGAGCAGCTCGGACGCGACGTAGTCGCTGCCGCGCTTGAGCAGGTCCGGCGAGGCTTCCAGCCGTTCGCGCAGCGGGCTGTGGCCGGCGGTGGCGCCGCGCCGCACGGTGACGAGAAAGCCGTCGCCGATCAGGAACTGGGTCTCGCCGAAGATGGGCCGCTCGGCCTCGACCTCGACGGTGATGGCCACGATCAGCACCATGTTGCCGTAGTCGATGATCTTGGGCCGCCGGTGCGGCTCCAGCATCTCTTCCTGGTTCTTGTCGCAGGCGCCCAGCTCGCTCACCACCTTGCCCAGCAGCTCGGGGCTGGGGTTGCGCAGCCCGATCCAGAGCATGCCGTGCTCCGGGCGCACGTATGCGCCGACCTGGTCGATGGGCACCTCGCGGTCGCGCCGGCCATTGACATAGGAGATCGACGCGACGACCTCGCGGTTGCCGTTGGCGTCGGGTTGCGGTTCTGTGGTCATGAGCCAGTGTCCTCTTGCGCTGCTGCCCGGCGCCCCACGCGGCGACGGTGGGCCGATGATAGCGCAGCGCGTCCCGGCTCCGCGGCGTTCAGCAGGGCTTCAGCCTGTGCCAGTTTCTCGCCCACCACCCGCCGCAGATGACGGATCAGAAGGCGGGCCGCGGCCGAGGGCGGGCGCGACTTGGGATAGATCAGGCCGTACTGGAGCGGAACCGCCGGCTCGAAACGCCGCAGCCGCGCGCCGCGATGCAGCTGCGTCAGGGCGGCCAGCGGATCGCTCAGGGCCGCGCCGCAGCCAGAGGCGGCCAGTTGGCAGGCGAAGAAGCCGAACGTCACCTCGAACTGCGCCTCGGGCTGATAGCCGGCTTCGCCGAAGGCCCTGAGGTAGCGGTGGAACAGCGAACCGCCGGCGGGCATGCCGATGAACCTGCCCTGGCCCAGCGCGCGCGGCGTGATCGGGCCCGGCAGATCGGCGCGCGGATCGTCCGGCCCGAACACCGCCACGGCATGCGTCTCGGCCAGCGTTTCGGTGACCAGCAGCGGATGCTCGACCGGCAGCTGGGCCAGCGCGATATCGAAATGCTGCTGGCTGATCCAGGCGTCGACATTGGGCGGCATGCGGGCATTGACGCTGGCGCCGAAATCCGGCTCCTCGCGCGTGGCGCCGGCGATGGCGTCCACCAGCAGGCCGTCGATCAGGTGCTGCGCCACCAGCACGTTGACATGGGTGCGGCTCTTGCGGCGCGCGTGACGCAGATAGTCCGTGAGCGCATCGTTGGCGCGCAGCATCTCGCCGATGCGCTCGTACAGCTGGCGGCCCGGCTCGGTCAGCGTCAGCCGCCGTCCCTCCTTGACCAGCAGGGCATACCCGACATCGTCCTCCAGCGCGGCCAGCAGGCGGCTGACCTGGGAAGCGCTGCGGCGCAGGCGCAGCGAGGCCTCCGCGATCGAACCGCCTTCGACAAAGGCGCGCAGCGCCTCCATGCCCATGAGCTGCATAGTCGCTCCGCAAATACTTGCATGATATGCAATCATTATGCCTAATTTCACGATTGACGCACATAAACACCCCTGCCGACAATGCGGCAACGCTGTGGCCCGCCCCAGCGCCATCACATGACAAATCAGGGGAAAACCATGAACGCCTTCTTCGGCCGCGCCGCTGGCGCCATCCTGTCGCTGAGCCTGCTGTCCGCGCCCGCCGCGCAGGCGCAGGACGCCTACCCGAACAAGCCAGTCAAGGTCATCGTGCACACGTTGCCCGGCGCCTCGTCGGACGTGCTGGCGCGGGCGGTTAGCAAGGCCATGGGCGACCAGCTGGGCCAGAGCTTCGTGGTCGAGAACCGCTCGGGCGCGGGCGGCGCCATCGGCGTGGACGCGGTCGCCAAGGCCGCGCCGGACGGCTACACGCTGCTGGCCGGCGCTTCCAGCGCCATGGTCATGCTGCCCATCGTGCTCACGCGCAAGCTGCCCTATGACGAGAACAAGGATTTCGCGCCCATCGGCGTGATCTCGCGCTCGCCGTTCCTGCTGGTCGCCAGCCAGGCCTCGGGCATCCGCGACCTGCCGGACCTCATCGCCAAGGCCAAGGCGCATCCCGGCAAGATCACCTACGGCAGCGCGGGACCCGGCACCAATCCGCACCTGCTGGGCGAACTGCTCAGCCAGCTGGCCGGCATCGAGCTGACGCACGTGCCCTACAAGGGCCCCGCCGCCGCGCAGGCCGACCTGATGGGCGGCACCATCGACCTGCTGTTCGATACTCCGTCCTCGGCCCTGCCGCATGTGAAGTCGGGCAAGACCGTGGCCATCGCCGCCAGCAGCGACGCCCGCGTCACGGACGCGCCCGACGTGCCCACCCTGAAGGAACTGGGCTATCCCTCGCTGACGCTGTACGGCTGGACCGGGCTGTACGCGCCGGCCGGCACGCCGCCCGAGACGCTGGCGCGGCTGCGCGGTGCGCTCAAGCAGGCGCTGCACACGCCGGCGGTGCGCGAGTTCATCCTCGCCGGCGGCAACGACATCCTGGACCTCTATGGCGACGACATGCTCGCCATGCAGAAGCAGATGCAGGATTTCTGGCGCGGCGTGGTCAAGTCCCGCGGCATCAGGCTGGACTAGGCGCGGCTCGCCGCTCGGGCGGGTTCGGCCCGCCCCCTGCGCCGCACGCGCGGCGCCAGGCCCCTCATCGCCCTTCCCCCTCCCACCGCGGTCCGCCGGGCCGCCAAGGCCATCCCCATGACACTCCAAATCCGACTCGCCGTGCGCGACTGGGACTACATCGTGCCGCTCGCCCTGGGCGACGTGGTCGCCGAAGGCCTGGACCTGCGCATCGACCGGGTGCCCGCCCTGCCCGAGGACCTGGCCGCCGATCCGCGCTACGACGCCGGCGAGATGTCCATGAGCCGCTATTGCCTGGGTCGCCTGCGCGGCCGCGACGATATCGCCGCCGTGCCCCACTTCCTGATGCGCGGCTTTCGCCATCGCTGCATCATCACGCATCGCGACAGCGGCATCACCCAGCTGGAGCAGCTGGCCGGCGCCCGCATCGGCATGACCGGCTGGCAGGACTCGGGCAATACCTGGACGCGCGCCCTGCTGCGCCGCGTCGGCATCGGCATCGACGACGCGCAATGGCGGGTCGGCCGCCTGACCGCCGCGCACCCGGTCGCCGACCGGCTGTCCGGCTATGGCCAGCCGGGACGCATCGAGGCCGTGGCCGGCGAGCGCCCGCTGGTGGACCTGCTGCGCTCGGGCGAACTGGAAGCCGTGTTCACGCCCTTCATGCCCGACGGCTTCTTCGACGCGGACTCGGACCTGCGCCAGCTGCTGCCGCAGTGCCGCCGCGACGAAGTGGCGTACTTCCGCGACGTGGGCTACGTGCCCGGCATGCATCTGCTGGGCATCAAGCCGGACATCCTGCGCGCCCACCCCTGGGTCGGCCAGTCCCTGAGCGCCGCGCTGGACGCGTCCGCCGCGATGTGGCTGCACAAGCGCCGTAAATACGCGGACACCACGCCCTGGATCCTGGACGAGCTGATCCAGACCTCGCGCGACCTGCCCGAAGGCTGGGACCGCAACGGTCTGCAAGCCAACCAGCCCATGGTGACGGACTTCCTGGCCGAACTGCGCGCGCAGCGTCTCACCGAGCGCAGCATGTCGCCGGCGGAACTGTTCGCCCACGGCTGACGTTCTTGAACATACAAGGAGACTTCACATGAAAATCGCCCTGGGCCAATTCGCCGTGCGCCCCGACTGGCAAGACAACGCCGCGATCTGCCTGGACCTGATCGCCCGCGCCGACGCCGGCGGCGCGCGCCTGCTGGTGTTGCCGGAAGGCATCCTGGCGCGCGACATCGCCGATCCCGACCTGGTGCGCCGCGCCGCCCAGCCGCTGGACGGCCCCTTCATGACCCGCATGCTGGAGGCCACCCGCGACCGCGCGCTGACGCTGGTCATGACCGTGCACGTGCCCGCCGATCAGGGCAAGGTCTGGAACATCCAGGTCGCGCTGCGCGGCGGTCGCATCGTCGCGCAATATCGCAAGCTGCATCTGTATGACGCGTTCTCCATGCAGGAGTCGGTCAACGTGGTGCCCGGCGATGAAGTGCCGCCGCTGCTCGAGGTGGACGGGCTGCGCTTCGGCATGATGACCTGCTACGACCTGCGCTTTCCCGAACTGGCGCGCCGCCTGGCGGTGGACGGCGCCGACGCGCTGCTGGTGCCCGCCGCCTGGGTCAAGGGACCGCTGAAGGAACATCACTGGGAAGTGCTGGCCACCGCCCGCGCGCTCGACAACACCTGCTACGTGGTGGCCGTGGGCGAATGCGGCCCGCGCAATATCGGCGCGAGCATGGTGGTGGATCCGCTGGGCGTGGCGATCGCCCGCGCGGCCGAGCAGGACGCGCTGCTGTACGCCGAGCTGGATCCACGGCGCCTGGCCCAGGCGCGCCAGGCGCTGCCGGTGCTGGCCAACCGGCGCTTCGCCCGCCCCGAACTGGCCTGAGCCACGCCGGCCGGCGCGCAGGACGCGCCGGCCATCCACTCAAGGCGTGGCGGCGGAAGGCTCGAACAGCACCACCAGATCGCCGCGATAGATGCCGTTGATGCTCGGGCCATCGGGCGTCTGCGCCGGCGCCCGCGCGCTCACCGTGAGCCTGTGGATCTGGTCGTAGCCGCCGTCGCCGGGTGTGCTCTGCTGCACCTTCAGCGGCGCGCCGACGCGAACCTCGTCCTCCCGCCCCGACTGCGACAGGACCACCTTGGCATCGCGCATCTCATAGACGCCGCCCCGCATCGTCAGGGGCCGAGCCAGCGCGATATTGAACTCCGTGCCCTTCGTCCATACGCGGATGGGCAAGGTCTTGGAGAACGCGCGCTGCGTGCGGTCGGTGGCGTCCAGTTCCTCGTGGTCGTACCAGCCGGAGCCGTCCGGCCGGGAAACGAAGATGGAATCTCCGATCTGGGCGGTGAGCGTGATCTTCTTGACGACGGGAGCGGCATGGGCCGCGCTGGCCGAGGACATGGCCAGGCTTGCGACGAGAGCAATATGTTTGAGCTTCATGATGGACGGATCAAGAGTTTGAACAAAGCCCCCGCCATGTGGGCGGGAATCCGCGCAACCGTGCGGCGGCGAGCGCCTGGGCTGACACTTCCGTTAACGGCCGACGAGGCTTGACTCTTTAAAAGCGCCAAGTCTCGTAGGACTATTCTTAACCCAACTGGGCTGAAAGCGCACTAGGAAAACAGGCCCCGCACCCGACGCGCCACATCGATGCCCGGCGCCTGCGGCGACGGGCCCGCGCCGTTCCCCTCGGGCAGCGGCGGCGCCTTGGGCAGGTGATCGAACAGCGGCAGCATGGCGTTGGTGATGAAGCGCGTGCGTGACGCATACACATGCCGGTCGCCCATGCCGGTCTGCTGATGCACGTAGAAACGCTGCGGCACGACCAGCTGCAGGCGTTCGCGCGCGCGGGTCATGGCGACGTACAGCAGGCGGCGTTCTTCCTCGATTTCCTCGGCCGTGCCGGTGCTCATGTCCGACGGAATGCAGCCGTCCACCACGTTCAGCACATACACGGATTTCCATTCCTGTCCCTTGGCGGAATGGATGGTGGACAGGATCATGTAGTCCTCGTCGCGCAGCGGCGCGCCCGATTCGTCGCTGGTGGCGTCTGGAGGATCGAGCGTCAGCTCGGTCAGGAAGCGTTCGCGCGACGGATAGCCGGCCGCGATGCGGGCCAGCTGTTCCAGGTCGGCGCGGCGCACGCGCGCATCGTCGTACAGCCGTTCGAGCTGGCCCGCATACCAGCGCAAGGCCAGGTCCACGTCGGCGGGCCATTTCAGCGCGGGATCGCGCAGCGCGGCATAGGTGTCGGCGAAGGCGCCCCAGTCCTGCTGCGCCGCCGCGCCCGGCTTGAACGCGCGCAGGGCCGCCAGCGGCTCGGCCGAGGCCGACATCGCATCCATCAGTTTGCCGGCCGTGGCCGGACCGACGCCCGGCAACAGCTGCGCCACCCGGAAGCCCGCCATGCGGCCGCGCGGATTCTCGGCCCAGCGCAGCAGGGACAGCAGGTCCTTGATGTGGGCCGCCTCCAGGAAGCGCAGTCCGCCGAATTTCACGAAGGGGATATTGCGCCGCGTCAGCTCCAGTTCCAGTGCCGCGCTATGGCTGGCCGAACGGAACAGCGCCGCCTGCGATTTGAGCGTGGCGCCCGCCTCGCGCTGCGCCAGCACCTGGTCGGCAACCCAGCGCGCCTGCCCGGCCTCGTCGCTGACATTGACCATTTCGGGCAGCTGCGAGGATTGCCGGTCGGTCCAGAGATCCTTGGCATAGCGCTCCGCCGCCAATCCGATCACGGCGTTGGACGCGTTCAGGATGGGCTGGGTGGAACGGTAGTTGCGGTCCAGCGTGACCACGCGCGCCGGCTTCGGAAACTGCGTGGGAAAGTCCAGGATGTTGCGCACGGTGGCCGCGCGGAAGGAATAGATCGACTGCGCGTCGTCGCCCACCACGGTCAGGCCGCGCCCGTCCGGCTTCATGGCCAGCAGGATGGCGGATTGCAGGCGATTGGTGTCCTGGTACTCGTCGACCAGCACATGGTCAAAGCGCGCCCCCACATCGGCCGCGATGCCGGGATCGCCCATCATCTCGGCCCAGTACAGCAGCAGGTCGTCGTAATCCAGCGCCTGCTGGTCCTGCTTGGCCGCGACGTAGGCGCGGAACAGGGCCTTGAGCTCGGCCTCCCATTGCGCGCACCACGGAAAGGCGGTCTTGAGCACGTCTTCCACCGGCGCCTGGCTGTTGATCACGCGCGAATAGATGGCCAGGCAGGTGCCCTTGAGCGGAAAGCGCGACTTGGCCGAGGACTGGCCCAGCTCGTGGCGCACCATGCCCATCAGGTCCTCGGCGTCGCCCCGATCCAGGATGGTGAAGGACTCGGACAGGCCGATGCGCAGCGCGCAATCGCGCAGCAGGCGCGCGCCAATGGCATGGAAGGTGCCCGCCCAGGGCAGGGCCGGCGGCTGCTGCGCCGCATGCAGGCGCATCACCCGGTGCAGCACCGCGCCCACGCGGCGCTCCATTTCCAAGGCGGCGCGGCGCGAGAAGGTCAACAACAGCATGCGCTGGGGATCGGCGCCGTTCAGGATCAGATGGGCCACGCGGTGGGCAAGCGTATTGGTCTTGCCCGAACCGGCGCCGGCGATCACCAGCAGCGGGCCGTCCTCGCCGCCGCCCTGCCCGGCGCGGGCCGGGGCCACGCCGAATTCCACCGCCGCGCGCTGGGCGGGGTTGAGGTCCGCCAGGGGATCGGGACGGTCCTGCGGCGCTGATGAAGACGGGGATTGCGTATCGGACATGGGCGGGGGAATGGCAACAGTCCCATGCGCGCCCGCGGCCCGGAAGGCGGGACCGGCCTGGGCGCGCACAGGCCAGACAACTGTTCATATATCCAGCTATCATAACCCGGTGCCCGCTCCGCCACGGCGCCCTTGCCCGGAGCGCCTGAGCGGCCCGTCGCCCCGTCCCGCGCGCCCGACCCGCCCGCGTTTCCTCGTCCTCCATCGCCCTTGCCCACCATGCGCATCCTCACCGGCGCAGCCTCCTGGACCGATCCCACGCTGCTGGCCTGCGGCCGCTTCTATCCGCCGGCCGTGGCCGCCAACGCCGAGGCCCGGCTGCGCTACTACGCGGCGCGCTTCCCGCTGGTCGAGGTCGATTCCAGCTACTACGCGCTGCCCACGGCCGAGAACGCCTGGCGCTGGGACCAGCGCACGCCGGACGGCTTCGTCTTCAATATCAAGGCATTCCGGCTGTTCACCGGCCACCAGACGCCGCTGTCCGCCCTGCCCGCCGACATCCGCGCGGAGCTTGACGGCTGGCCGGCGCCGTTCCTCTACTACAACGACGTGCCCGGCGAGCTGCGCGACGAACTCTGGCGGCGCTACACGCTGGCGCTGGAGCCGCTGCGCCTGCCGGGCAAGCTGGGCGCCGTGCATTTCCAGTTCCCGCCCTGGATACGACGCGACGCGCGCGGCCACGCGGCGCTGGCCGAGGCGGCGCGGCGCATGGACGAGCATCTGATCTCCATCGAGCTGCGCCACCGCAGCTGGTTCGACAGCCCCGCCGCGACGGCCGGCACGCTGGCCCTGCTGCGTGATCTGGGCGCGGTGCACACGGTGGTGGACGCGCCCGCCGGGCCGGAGAACAGCGTGCCCGCCGTCTGGGCAAGCACGCATCCCGAGCTGACGCTGTTGCGGCTGCATGGCCGCAACGCGGCCGCCTGGAACCGGACCACGCAAGCCTCGTCGGGACGCTTCCAGTACGAATATTCCGAGGCCGAGCTGGCGGAACTGGCCGAGCGCTTTTCCCGGCTCGCCGCGCAAAGCGCGCAGGCGCACGCCGTCTTCAACACCAACTTCGAGGACCAGGGCGTGCGCAACGCGGCCGCGTTCGCGGCGGCGCTGCCGGGGTTCTGAGACACGGTCGCCGATGCGCTCTTGGCGGCTCAGGCGCGGGCCGCGCGCGCCGGCTTGCGCGCCACTTCCGCCAGGCTGTCCAGCAGCACCTCGAACTTGCGCGCGATGTCCTGCTCGGGCACGCAGGCAAACCCCAGCAGCAGCCCCGGACGCCGCAGCGCCGGGTCGGCGTAGTAGCGCGACAGCGGACGCGTCAGCACGCCGCGCGCGCGCGCCTCCTCGACCACGCGCAGGTCGTCCATGTCGGGGGGCAGCGTCAGCACCAGGTGCAGCCCGGCCAGGCTGGCGTCGCGATGCAGCCAGTCGGCGCCCAGGCGGCGTTCGATCAGGTTGACCAGCATGGCGCGGCGGCGGCCGTACAGCATCCGCATGCGGCGGATGTGCGCGGCGTAGTGGCCGTCGGCGATAAAGGCCGCGAGCGCGGCATGCGTCATCTGGTGGCCCTCGCGGTACAGCTCGGCGTGCGCCGCCTGGAACGCCGCCACCAGCGGGCGCGGCAGCACCAGATAACCCACGCGCAGCCCCGGGTACAGGGTCTTGCTGAAGGTGCCCATGTAGATCACGGGCGCATCCGGCTCCAGCCCCAGCAGCGAGGCGATGGGCCGCCCCGAGAAGCGGAACTCGCTGTCGTAGTCGTCCTCGATGATCCAGCTGCCATGGCGCCGCGCGACGGCCAGCAGCTGGCGGCGGCGCGCCAGCGACATCACCGGCCCCAGCGGGTACTGATGCGACGGCGTGACGAAGATGAAGCGCGGCGGCTCGCCGCCGGCTTCCTGCGGCACCTGCATGCCTTCCTCGTCCACCGGCAGATGGCGGATGCGCAGGCCATTGGCCTGCAGCACGGTGCGCGCGCCCCAATAGCCCGGGTCCTCGACCCAGGCCACCTCGCCCGGATCGCCCAGGATGCGCGAGGCCAGGTCGATGGCCTGGTGCGAGCCCTCGGTGATGATGAGCTGTTCCGGATCGCAGTCGATCGAGCGCGTCAGCGCCAGGTGCTGCGCCAGCGCCTCGCGCAGCGCCGGCAGCCCGCCGCCATGGGCGTAGGTGAGCAGGTCCGGCGGCGGATTGCGCCACAGCGCGCTGACGATGCGGCCGAACTTGCGGTGCGGGAATTCGGTCAGGTCGGGCACGCCCGGCATGAAGGCGCCCCATTGGTAGGGCGAGGCCGAGGCGCCGTCGACGATGGCCGCGCCGCGCGGCGACAGCGCCGCACGCGGCTGTGGCGCGGCCGCCGGGCGGGCGCGCCGTCCGCTGCTCAGGAACGAATCCGGCAGCGAGGCGTTGACGAAGGTGCCGTTGCCCTGCCGGCTGCGCGTATAGCCCTCGGCCAGCAGCTGGCTGTAGACGTGGACCACGGTATTGCGGGCGATGCCCAGCTCGGCCGCCAGGTCGCGCGAGGCCGGCAGGCGGGTATCGGCGGCGATGGCGCCTTCCAGGATGGCTTCGCGCAGGCCACGATACAGCCGCCGGTTCATCGGCTCGGCGCTGGCCTCGGCCAGCCGGAGCAGCAGCAGGTCGCCTACGATGGAACGCAATTGGTTCTACCTGTTTTACAAAAGTGGTTCCCAACAATGGGGCCATCGTAGCATTAAATTAGGGGCTAACCCTTTACCCGCGATGCGAGGCTGAGATGAAGAATCAGGACCTGAATACCCGCCGTTCCCTGGCCACGCCGCGCGGCGTCGGCGTGATGTGCGATTTCTATGCCGTGCGCGCCGAGAACGCCACGCTGTGGGACGCCAACGGCAAGGAATACATCGACTTCGCCGGCGGCATCGCCGTGCTGAACACCGGCCACCTGCATCCCAAGGTCAAGGCCGCCATCTCGGCCCAGCTCGACAACTTCACGCACACCGCCTACCAGATCGTGCCCTACGAGGGCTACATCTCGCTGGCCGAACGCATCAACCGCCTGGCCCCCATCGACGGCCTGAAAAAGACCGCCTTCTTCACCACCGGCGTCGAGGCAGTCGAGAACGCCATCAAGATCGCGCGCTCGGCCACCGGCCGCTCGGGCGTGATCGCCTTCTCCGGCGCCTTCCACGGCCGCACCATCATGGGCATGGCGCTGACCGGCAAGGTCGCGCCGTACAAGCTGTCCTTCGGTCCCATGCCGGGCGACGTCTACCACGTGCCCTTCCCCAACGGCACCCAGGACATCACGGTAGCCGACTCGCTCAAGGCGCTGGACCTGCTGTTCAAGGTCGACATCGATCCCAAGCGCGTCGCCGCCATCATCATCGAACCCGTGCAGGGCGAAGGCGGCTTCAACATCACCCCGCCCGAACTGATGACCGCGCTGCGCAAGGTCTGCGACGAGCACGGCATCCTGCTGATCGCCGATGAAGTCCAGACCGGCTTCGGCCGCACCGGCAAGCTGTACGCGATGGAACACCACTCGGTGCAGGCCGACCTCATCACCATGGCCAAGAGCCTGGGCGGCGGCATGCCGATCTCGGGCGTGGTGGGCCGCGCCGACGTCATGGACGCGCCCGCCGCCGGCGGCCTGGGCGGCACCTACGCCGGCAACCCGCTGGCCGTGGCCGCCGCGCACGCGGTGCTGGACGTCATCGCGGAAGAAAAACTGTGCGAGCGCGCCGTCCAGTTGGGCGACAAGCTGCGCGCCCATCTCGAAGGCCTGCGCGCCAAGGTCCCCGGCATCGCCGACGTGCGCGGCCTGGGCTCGATGGTGGCGCTGGAACTGAACGACCCGTCCACTGGCAAGCCGGACGCCGACGCCGTCAAGCGCGTGCAGGCGCGCGCAATGGAACGTGGCCTGATCCTGCTGAGCTGCGGCGTGTACGGCAACGTCCTGCGCTTCCTGTACCCCCTGACCATTCCCGACGCCCAGTTCGCCCGCGCGCTGGACATCCTGTCCGAGGCGCTGGCAGCATAAGCACCGGGCGCACCCCGATCATCCGGCCGGTGGCGCCAGCCCGAAAGGGCTGAGCCCGCCCCGGCCGGATATCCGTTTACACGGCGCCATCGTGCCACCCCCACGCCCCCCCCCTGAAACGGCCGCCCCCCAAAAATCGGGATGCCACGGATCCGGCTCTGCCGGTCCGCAGGCGTGCCCCCTTGAGGGGGAAGCGCGCAGCGCTTCGGGGGTGAGCCCAACACTGCCCAAACACTCTAGGAGACTGACAACATGACCCAAATCAATCTGACCCGCCCCGACCTGCTGCGCGACGCCTGCTACATCGGCGGCGAGTGGGTCGGCGCCGGCAATGGCCCGTCCATTCCCGTGAGCAACCCGTCCACCGGCAAGACCATCGTGTCCGTGCCCAAGTTCGGCCGCAAGGAAACCGAGGCCGCCATCGCCAGCGCCGAGGCCGCCCTGCCCGCCTGGAGCGCCAAGACCGGCAAGGAACGCGCCGCCATCCTGCTGAAGTGGTCGCAGCTGATGATGCAGCACCAGAAGGACCTGGCCGCCATCATGACCTCGGAACAGGGCAAGCCCGTGACCGAGGCCGCCGGCGAAATCGCCTACGCCGCCTCGTTCCTGGAATGGTTCGCCGAGGAAGCCAAGCGCATCGACGGCGACGTGCTGCAAAGCCCCAAGGCCGGCCAGCGCCTGCTGGCGCTCAAGCAGCCCATCGGCGTCACCGCCGCCATCACGCCGTGGAACTTCCCGGCCGCCATGATCACGCGCAAGGCCGGCCCGGCGCTGGCCGCCGGCTGCACCATGGTGCTCAAGCCCGCCCAGCAGACCCCGCTGACCGCGCTGGCGCTGGCCGTGCTGGCCGAGGAAGCCGGCGTGCCGGCCGGCGTGTTCCACGTCGTCACCGGCAGCTCGCGCGAGATCGGCGCGGCCCTGTGCGAAAGCGACGCCGTGCGCAAGCTGAGCTTCACCGGCTCGACCGAAGTCGGCCGCACGCTGATGGAACAGTGCGCGCCCACCATCAAGAAGCTGTCGCTGGAACTGGGCGGCAACGCGCCCTTCATCGTGTTCGACGACGCCGACCTGGATCGCGCCGTGGACGGCATCCTGGCCTCCAAGTTCCGCAACGCCGGCCAGACCTGCGTCTGCGCCAACCGCATCTACATCCAGGCCGGCGTGTACGAGGAAGTCACCAAGCGCCTGGTCGCCAAGGTCCAGGCCATGAAGGTCGGCGACGGCTTCGGCGAGGGCGTGACGCAAGGTCCGCTGATCGACGCCAACGCCGTCGAGAAGGTGCAGGAGCACATCGCCGACGCCACCGCGCACGGCGCCAAGGTCATCGTCGGCGGCAAGCACCACGCGCTGGGCGGCACCTTCTTCGAGCCCACCGTGGTGCGCGACGTGACCAAGTCCATGCGCTTCGCCACCGAGGAAACCTTCGGCCCGGTCGCGCCACTGTTCCGCTTCGAGACCGAGCAGGAAGTCATCGAACAGGCCAACGACACCATCTTCGGCCTGGCCGCGTACTTCTTCACCCGCGACTACGCCCGCGTCTGGCGCGTGTCAGAGGCGCTGGAATACGGCATCGTCGGCATCAACACGGGTCTGATCTCCAACGAAGTCGGCCCGTTCGGCGGCGTCAAGCAATCCGGCCTGGGCCGTGAAGGCTCGAAGTACGGGATCGAGGAATACCTGGAGATCAAGTACCTCTGCCTGGATCTGGGTTAAGGCCAAGCCCTGGAGCGCATGGCGCTTCGGGGCGAATGGCTTTACGCGTTTCGGACGTTTACGAACGCGACAGCGCCGTCGGCAAAGCATGTGGGGAAGGTTCCCGCGCGTCTTGCCGACGGCGCTGTTTCGTGGGCGGGCGCGATAAATACCCCGATCAGGGCAGAAGAAGCCCGTGCGCCTCCACCCCCGCCAGCATGCCGACCATGCTGGTTTTTTTCCATCATCCGTGCCCACGGTCCTGTTCATCTGATCCTGTCAGGGCACGCACAACGGGATGGCGCTTTCCGCGCGACATCATGAATCCGAAGGCGCGCTACGCCAAGCCGTCCCTGAAATGCTCTTTTGATTCAACCCCTACCCCGACACGATCAATTGCCTTGCCGGCATGCTAGATTTGCGCGTTGCTAGGACGAATACTATGAGCAGATCTTTCACCCGCGAAGAAACGCGCCGGCTGGCGTCCATCCTGGCCGATACGGCCCAGGCCGAGGTCATGCCGCGCTTTCGCAACCTGCCCGAGGGCGCCGTGCGCGGCAAGACCTCCGTGCGCGACCTGGTCACCGATGCCGACGAGGCCGCCGAGCGCATGATCAGCGCGCGGCTGGCCAAGCTGTATCCCGGCGCGGTGCTGATCGGCGAGGAAGCCTCGACCCGCAACCCCGCGCTGTTGAACATGCTGGTCGACGCCGACCTGGCCTTCCTGATCGACCCCATCGACGGCACCCGCAATTACGTGGCGGGCCTGCCGCTGTTCGGCATGATGATCGCCGCCTGCCATCGCGGCGACGTGATCGCCGGCGTAATCTACGACCCCGTCAGCCGCGACAGCGCGCTGGCCGTGCGCGGCGAAGGCGCATGGATGGAATACGAGAACGGCAAGCAGGCGCCGCTGGCCGTGGCCAGTCCCGCGCCGCCCGAGGACATGGACGGCCTGATCTCCACCGGCGCGCTGCCCGAGCCGCTGCGCAGCACGGTCAACGGCAATCTTTCGAAATTGGGCAGCACGGCCTCGCTGCGCTGCGCGGCCCATGAATACCGCATGCTGGCGGCGGGCCATTGCCATGTCGCGCTGTACAACCAGCTCACCGCCTGGGACCACGCCGCGGGCTGGCTGCTGCACCGCGAAGCCGGCGGCTATGCCGCGCGCTTCGACGGTTCGCCGTACAAGCCCACGCACCGCAGCGGCGGCCTGCTGTACGCGCCCGACGCGGGCAGCTGGCATGCCGCGCAGAAAGCGCTGATGGGCGAGGATTTCGTGGCCTCGGAAAGCTGAGCCCGGGCGGGGTCCGTCCCCGTCCGGAGTCCCATTTTCCGGGACTCCGCCTCGGGTTATCCCTAGGAGTTATCCCCACTATCTGTGGACAACCCTATGGAAAGCTCTGTAACAGCAGAAAAAAACCCTTGCAGGACAAGGGCTTGTATAAACCGCTCAAAAACCGGCCGCTGACTGGCGGCCGGCGGGCGCTTTCACAGGGCATCCAGCGCCAGCGCGCAAGGCTGTTCCACCTTCAGGGTCAGCAAGGCGTCGGCGCGCGTGCGGCCCAGATTGATCGCCGCGATCGGCATGCCGTTGCGCGCGGCGGCGGCCACGAAGCGATAGCCCGAATACACCATCAATGAAGACCCCACGACGAGCACCGCGTCGGCGGCCATCAGACCCGCGTTGACGCGGTCCACCCGTTCGCGCGGCACCGTCTCGCCAAAAAAGACCACATCGGGCTTGATCACGCCGCCACAGCGCGGACAGGGTGGAACGCGGAAGCCGGAGAAATCCACGCCATCCAGATCGGCGTCGCCGTCGGGCGCGTCGCTGGCCTCCAGCGACTCCCAATGGGGATTGAGCCCCGCCAGCTCGTCCTGCCAGGCCTGCCGCCCGCCGCGCCAGTCGCACTGCATGCAGCGCACCTGATCCAGCCGGCCGTGCAGGTCCACGACCTCGCGGCTGCCGGCGGCCTCGTGCAGCCCATCGACGTTCTGCGTCACCAGCAGGCTGAGCCGGCCGCGCGATTCCAGCCGCGCCAGCGCCCGGTGCGAGTCATTCGGCAGGACCCGGCCGAAGCGGCGCCAGCCGATCATGCTGCGCGCCCAATAGCGCGCGCGGGCCAGGTCGCCGCCCATGAACATCTGCAGGGTCATGGGCGGCTTGCGCTTCCATTCGCCCTCGGTGTCGCGATAATCCGGAATGCCGGAATCGGTGCTGACGCCCGCCCCCGTCAGCACGAACAGCCGCGGGTGGCGGTCGACGAAGCCGCGCAGCGCGGCCAGATCCGAAACGCGTGTGTCCATCCAGGCTCCCAGAATCACCGATGCGCGGACCGGCGGACGCGCCCGGCGCGACGATCAGCCGCCCAGCCCGCAATCGGGCATGTCGCTGACCAAGCTCGCCTGGGTCACGTTGCTGCCGGGCGCCACGCTGCGCGTGAGCCAGACGTTGCCGCCGATGGTCGATCCCTTGCCGATGGTGATGCGGCCCAGGATCGTGGCGCCAGCGTATATCACCACATCGTCCTCGATCAACGGGTGGCGCGGCAGGCCCTTCTTGAGTTCGCCGTTCTCGCCGGGCGGGAAGCGCTTGGCGCCCAGCGTCACCATCTGGTAGAGCCGCACGCGGTCGCCGATGATGGCGGTCTCGCCGATCACCACGCCGGTGCCATGGTCGATGAAGAAGCTGCGGCCGATGGTGGCGCCCGGATGGATGTCGATGCCGGTGTCGGCATGGGCGATCTCGGCCACCATGCGCGCCAGCATGGGCACGCCCAGCCGGTACAGCACGTTGGCCAGGCGATGGTGGATCATCGCGGTCACGCCGGGATAGCACAGCAGCACCTCGTCGGCGCTGTGCGCGGCCGGGTCGCCCTGATAGGCGGCGGTCACGTCCAGGTCCAGCGCCTCTCGCACCTTGGGCAGCTCGGCGCCGAACTGGCGCACGATGCCGATGGCGCGCTGCTGCGTGTCGGCCAGCAGCGCCGGATCATTGCGCCCGGCGTACTGCAGCTCCAGACAGACCTGGTGCAGCAGCGCGTCCAGCGCCGCGCCAATGGTGTGGCCGACGTAGAAGTCTTCCACTTCCTCGCGCAGATCGATGGGCCCCAGGCGCATGGGGAAGAGCGCGCCGCTCAGATCCTTGACGATCTGGCGCAGGCTTTCCTGCGACGGAAACTCGCGCAGGCCGGCGTCCTCGCGCAGGCGGCCGCGCGGACCGCGCCAGGCCAGGCGCGCCTCGCGCAGGCCGGACACGATGCCGTCCAGGTTCCAGTGCGCGGGCGTGGTGTGGCTGGGCCCGCTCATGGCTGCGCCCGCAAGGAAATGCCGGCGGCGCCGGCGTGGGAATGAAGGTCGAACATGAAGTGCCTCGCTGACGGAGCAGCGGCCGCCGGACTGGCCGACGGGCCGATGCTGCTTTGCAATATTCCCGTCAACTGTAACCGCTGGGGCCCTCTTCGCGGAATCCCCCCGACACGGCGTAGGGGTTATGCGGCAGGGGTCGTCCCCTTGGGCGCCGGCCCCCTGGCGCCGCTCACAGATGCGCCGCGACGCCCGGCACCCAGGCATGGCGCGGCAGCGGCGCCTGGGCGTGGCCCCGGTAGCAATCGATCCAATACGACGTGGACGCGTCGTGCCCCCGGTCGGCCACGGCCGCCGACACCGGCACCGCCAGCTCGCGCTCGATGCCGGTGGCCAGCCGCTTGCCCAGCTCCACGCCCCATTGGTCGAAGGGATTGATGCCCCAGACCACGCTCTGCACGAACACCTTGTGCTCGTACAAGGCCAGCAGCGCGCCCAGGCCACGCGGGTCGAGCTTGCGCAGCACGATCAGCGAGGAAGGACGCCCGCCGGGATGCACCATGTGCCGCGCCAGACGCAGCGCGCGCTCGCGGTCGTCGATATGGGCCACGTCCAGCAGCGCCTGCTCCAGGCTCTTGCCGCGCAGCAGGGCCTGGCGCTGCGCCAGGCAGTTGGCCAGCAGCATGCGGTGCGCGTCCGGGTTGTCCGGGCAGCCTTGCAGGCTGGCGATGAAATCCACCGGCGCGCCGTTCTCGCTCTGGTGCAGCCACTGGAAGAAGGTGTGCTGCCCGTCGGTGCCGGGCATGCCCCAGATGATGGGCGCGGACGGCACGCCCACGGCCTGGCCATCGCCCGCCACCCGCTTGCCCAGCGATTCCATCTCCAGCTGCTGCAGGTAGGTCACCAGGTGCAGCAGCCGCGCGCTGTAGGCCGCGATGTTCAGCGAGTTGTGGCCCAGCACGCTGCAATTGACCAGACCGGCAAGCGCCAGCTGCGCCGGCGCATTGGACGCCAGCGGCGCCAGCCGGAAATGCTGGTCCATGGCCTCGGCGCCGGCCCGCATGCCGATCAGCACCTCCGCGCCCACCGTCAGCGCGATGGACAGGCCCGCCACCGACCATACCGAATAGCGGCCGCCCACCCAGTCGCACATCGAGAACACCCGCTCGGCCGGCACGCCCAGCGCGCGCGCCGCCGCCGCGTTGGCCGTGACCGCCGCCAGATGCGCCGCCACATCGGTCACGCCGCCGCGCCGCAGCCAGGCGATGGCGGCGCGGGCATTGTGCAGGGTCTCGGCGGTGGTGAAGGACTTGGACGACACCACCACCAGGCAGCGCCTCGGGTCCAGCCCGGTCACCGCGTCGTTGAACGCATGGCCGTCGATATTCGAAACGAAACGGATCTGACGCCGCTGCGTGGGGCCGCCAAAGGCCTGCACCGCCAGCCTCGGCCCCCAGTCGCTGCCGCCGATGCCGATATGCAGCACGGCGCCGATGTCCGCCTCCTGGTCCAGCGCGCGCACGAAGTCCAGCATGCGCGCGTACTCGCAGACGGAGCCGGCATCCTGGCCGTCGGGCTGCTCGCGCGTGCGGCCCGCGCGCAACGCGGTGTGCCAGGCGGGCTTGTCCTCGGTCCAGTTCACCGCCTCGCCCGCGAACAGCGCCTGCACCGCCCTCGGCACGCCGCGGGCGCGCAGCAGGGCCAGCCCCGCCGCCTCCAGCGCGGGCGACTGACGCTGCATGGACAAGTCCAGGCTCAGGCCCGCCGCCTCGATCAGCTTGAGCGCGCCGGCGTCCAGTTCCGCGCAACGCGCCGCATGGTCGAAGGCGCGCCATTCGGCGCAGTCCAGCAATCCCGCGGCTTGCGCCTCTTCCCTCGCAAATTCAGCCCTATCCATCGCGTAGTGCTCCTTAGAACGGTAAACGGACATGAGGCGCGACGCGACGCAAGGCGTTGCGGAAGTCCTCCTCGATGCGCGCCAGGGCGGCCATCGTGTCCCCTTCGAAACGCAGCACGACCGTCGGCGTGGTGTTGGACGGCCGCGCCAGGCCGAAGCCGTCGACGTAATCCACCCGCACGCCGTCCAGATCGTTGATCGACTGCGCGCCGGGAAATCCGCCTTGCGCGCGCAGCGCCTCGACCAGGGCGAACTGCTCGCCCTCGGCGGTCTCCAGCTTGATCTCGGGCGTGGCGCAGGACTGCGGCAACCCCTCCAGCATGGCCGAGGGATCCGACGCCGCGGACAGGATTTCCAGCAGGCGCGCGGCGGCGTACAACCCGTCGTCGAAGCCGTACCAGCGTTCCTTGAAGAACAGATGCCCGCTCATCTCGCCGGCCAGCAGCGCGCCGGTCTCGCGCATCTTGGCCTTGATCAGCGAATGGCCGGTCTTCCACATGGTGGCCTTGCCGCCGGCCTCGGTGATGGCGCGGGCCACATGGCGGCTGCACTTCACGTCGTAGATGATCTCGGCGCCCGGGTTGCGCGACAGCACATCGCGCGCGAACAGGATGAGCTGCCGGTCCGGCCAGATGATCTGGCCGGATTTGCTGACCACGCCCAGGCGGTCGCCATCGCCATCGAAGGCCAGGCCGATCTCGCAGTCCGAATAGCGCAGGCAATAGATCAAGTCCTGCAGGTTCTGCGGATCGGCCGGGTCCGGATGGTGCCCCGGAAAGGCGCCGTCCACCTCGCAGAACAGCTCGGTGACCTCGCAGCCCAGCGCGCGGAACAGGGATGGGGCGATCGCGCCGGCCACGCCGTTGCCACAATCGACGGCGATCTTCATCGGCCGGGTCAGCCGGATGTCGCCCATCACGCGCGCGGCGTAGCAGGGCTGCATCTGCATCTGCGTGCGCCCGCCGGCATGGGCCGCGCCTTCTATCGGCCGCCGCATGGCGTCACGCAGCGCGGCGATGCCGTCCCCGTAGAGCGAAGCGCCATCCAGCACGAGCTTGAAGCCGTTGTGGTTGGGCGGATTGTGGCTGCCGGTGACCGCGATGCCCGCGCCGGTATCCATCAGCCGCGTGGCGAAATACAGCATGGGCGTGGTCGCCATGCCGATGTCGATCACATGCAGGCCGGCGGCGCGCAAGCCGGCCTGCAGCGCGGCCGACAGCTCCACGCTGCTCAGCCTGCCGTCGCGCGCCACCACCATCGCGCGCGCGCCCAGCTCCAGCGCCTTCACGCCCGCCGCCATGCCCAGGCTGTGGGCAAAGCGCGCGTCGATCTCCTCGGGCACCGTGCCACGGATGTCGTAGGCCTTGAAAACCGAATCAAGGATGTTCGGAGCGTCCCAGCCAAAAGTTCCGTGCATGTCCGTTTCCTCCGGCTGGCGTCACTTGGGACCGTTCTGCTTGAAATCGCCGTAGTACGCCGCCCTGGAGTAGCGGTATCCGCCATATTTGGACCGCAGGCCGAAGCGTTCGGGCAAGAGCTTCAGGCCGTTGAACAGCACGCCGTCCACCGGCGCGCCGGCCTGGATGAGCCGCTTGGCCGTCTCGCGGATCTCGCCCACCGTGTTCATGCCGGACCGCACCACCACCATCACCGCGGCCGCATGGCTGCCCACCACTGCTGCATCCGGCGAGGACAGCACCGGCGCGGTATCCAGCACCACCATGTCGTACTGGGTGGACAGCTCGCGCAGCGTCTGGCCGAACACGGGCGAGGCCAGCAGCTCGGACGGGTCGAAGGTGACGGCGCCGGTGGAAATGAAATCCACGCCCTCGGACACGCTGTGCCGGCGCACCTGCTCCAGCGGGATCGTGCCGGACAGCACCTCGAACAGGCCGTCCTCCTTGGGCACGCCGAAATAGCGGTTGAGCTGGCCCTTGCGGAAGTCGGCGTCGATCAGCAGCACCCGCTTGCCCACGCCGCCCTGGATGAAGGCGAAGTTGGCCGACAGGAAGGACTTGCCCACCCCGGCCACGGGGCCGGTGAACATGACCATGTTGTTGGCCGACTGGCGCAGCGAGGCCTGCAGCACATTGCGGAAGCCCCGCAGGCTTTCGATGGGCGGCGCGTTGCTCTGGCTCTGCGCCAGCAGCGCGGGCACGGTCGCATTCTTGCGGCGGCTGCGGCGCCAGAGCTTGTCCTGGATGTCGCTGTAGGGAATCGCCGCCAGCACCGGCAGGCCGGTATAGCGCTCCACTTCCTCCGGCTCGGACAGGCCGCCGAACAGGGCGTTGCGCACCAGGGCCGACAGCAGGCCGATGATCAGGCCGATGGCGCTGGCCACCAGGATGATGATGGCGGCCTTGGGCCGCACCGGCTTGTCCGGCTGCACCGCCGCGTCCAGGATGCGCACGTTGCCGACCTTGCCGGCGCGAATCAGCTTGAGCTGCTGGGTATTGTTCAGCAGCGCGGTGTACAGCTCGGTGTTCACGCGCACGTCGCGCACCAGCCGCACCACGTCCTGTTCCAGGTCGGGCAACTGCTTGATGTTGTTGCCGATGCGGTTCACGTCGCCGGTCAGCGAGGCGATCTGCCGGTCGATGGCCAGGATGCTGGGGTGAGTGGGCGCGAAGCGCGTGATCAGGTCCTGGCGCTTGGCGCGCAGTTCCATCACCTTGGTCTGCGCGTCCACCGACTGCGCCAGGATCAGCTTGGCTTCCTCGCTCAGGTCGATGGTGCCGCGCTTGTTGCGCAAGGCGTTGTACTTGGTCTCGGCCGCGTCCAGGTCCTTCTTCATCTGGGGCAGCTGCTGCTCCAGGAAGCTCAACGACTTCTCGGCCTGCGCCGCCTTGCGGTTCACGTTCTGCTGCACGTACTCCGCGCCGATCTCGTTCAACACGGCGGTGGTCAGCGCGGGATCGTTGCCTTCCAGCGTGACGCCGATCACGCCCGAGGCGCGACCGCGCTCGAAGATGCCCATGCGCGCCTGCACGTCCTCGATGGCCGCCAGCCGCGAGCTGCGCGACACGGTGAACTCGGTGCCCGGACGGCCGCTGAGCGCGTCGATGTGCACGTCCAGCGCGCCGCCGCCTGGCAGCACGAAATGCTGCGGCGTGCCCACAGTCCCGGTGAAGGTCGAGCCGGTGATCTTGTCGAACAGCGTGTAGCGCCCGTCGCCCAGCGTCGTCACCCGCAGCGGCTTGCCCAGCCATTCATTGGGCACATCCAGCTGCGACACGGAAATGGTCTCGCCGCCCCAGGCGTAGCCGCCCCGGGGCAGGCCGCCAGGATAGGGAAAGCTCTCGTGGCGCTGCGCCAGCCAGGCGCCCACCACCGGGAAGTAATTCGGCCTGGCGTGGATATACAGCAAGAACTTGTCGACCGCCGGTCCGACCACCATGCGCGAACGCAGCACCTCCATTTCGCCAGAGGTCTCGGTCTTGGTGTCGAAGATCGCGGACACATCGCCCAGCAGGCTGCGGGCCTGTCCGTTGGGCTGCTCCTCCTCCACCTGGACGATGATGTCGGCCTGGTAGACCGACGGCGTCATCATCACGTAGATCACCGCGCCCAGCAGGGCCAGCAGCGTGATGCCGATGATCATCCAGCGGTTGGAGAAGATCGCGTCCACGTGCGAGGACAGCGGGGTTTCCTGCTGACGGGCAGGCGCCGTGGGTTCAAAGGACTCGATGGGCAACGACATGCAGCTCTCCAGGAGAAGGCGCCGCCGCCGTCGCGGCGCCTCCAAAGGCGTTGTTTGTCAGGCGACTACTTGATGGAATTGACGGTCTGCACCGTTTGCGCGCTGGGGAACAGGTTGCTGATGAAACGGTTCCAACGCACCAGACCGGCCGTATCCACGAATACGACGTCTTTGGGCTGCAACTCGAATTTCTCCGCCACCGCGAGCGCCTGCGGCGATGCCGCGTTCAGGTGAAAGACCAGCGGTTTTGCCTCCTCCGTGCTGCGCACGACAAACACCTGCGACGGATCCGAGTTCAACTGGCTGGGGCCGCCGGCCAGTCCCAACGCCTCGTTCAGCGACATGCGGCCGTCCCGCATCACCGCCACCGTGGGCGTGGTCACCTCGCCCATCACGAAGATCTTGCTGTCATCGCGCGGCGTCACCCGCACGATGTCTCCCGCCTTCAGCAGGACCTGGTTCAGGTCCTTGCCGCGTTCGATCAGAGCCGGCAGATTGATGCGCGTGCGGCGGCCTTCGCGGATGACATACACGCCGCTGCGATCGCCCGTCGCCAGGATGCCCCCGGCCCGGTTGACCGCTTCCATCAGGGTCATGGGAATGTCGTTGATCGCCAGCGCGCCCGGCGTCTTCACTTCGCCTTCCACATAGACACGCTTGCTCCGGTAGCCCAGCACGCGCACGGTGATCTGCGGATCCTGGATGTACTTGCTCGAACTATTGACTATGAGATTGCGCGCCTGAAGCTCCGTCAACCCGGCCACTTTCAGCAATCCCGTGTACGGAAACTGGATGAATCCAGTGGCTGATACGGCATAGCCCGGAATGCCCGAGGCGGTGTCCCCAATGGCTAGTTCGGTCGCCCCCGCGCCGATGGCGTAGGTTTGCGTCGGAAGCACGAGTTCGGGGTGGTCCCAGACCACGATCGAAAGGATGTCCCCGGGGCCGATGCGGTACGGCTCGCTCTTGCCGTACAGGCGGTCCACGCCGTCGTTGTCGATCAGCGCGTCGCGGGCGCGCACGTCGTCCATGACCAGCGCCGGCGTGAGCTCGCGGACCTCCGAGACGGAATTCGGATCATTGGGATCGACGAGGTGGCCGGCCTTGAAGGTCATGCCGGGGGACAAGGCGCAAGCGCCCAACGAGGACACGAGCGCGATGGCTGCCAGGGCCCGGCTCACGGTTCCGAAAATTGTCGTCATGGCGACTCCACGGTGAATGACTTCGTTGCCAGCAAGAGAGCCCGATGCGTAACGGGTTGCGACATTCCACTCTCTTTTTTCCGGCCCGCACATTCGACGGATGCCCTAAGCCTTCTCCTACATCGTTTGGAGGTTTCGAGTGCGCCCTCCAGTCAATAAGATTTTTCCAGTGGCCCCAGGCTTTGCGGCAACGCAGCGGCCTGTTCCCGGTTCCTTCTGGCATCCAGCCAAGAACAGAGGAGTGCGCGATGGACACGCCCCAATCGGACGCGTCGGCAAGATTCAATGGCGCCAGCTTGCTTTATCGCCTGCTGGACGCGGGGATCGTGATCGCCTGCGGACTCGCGGCCACCGAGCTGAAGTTCGCCGAGGACATGACCGGCGATCCGCCGCCCATCCATCTGTTCCTCATCTACCTGTGCGGGCTGGGCGTGATCGCCGTCTTCCCCGCGTTTCGCCTCTACCAGTCCTGGCGCGGCCGGCGCCTGGCCGATCTGGCGGCGCGCTGCGTCGCCGCCTGGGCGACCGTGTTCGCGCTGGGCATCCTGATCAGTTTCCTGATGCACCAGGCGGCGGCGCTGTCGCGCATGTGGGCCGGCGCCTGGTTCGCGCTGGCCGCCGTCGCGCTGGTCGGCGCGCGCGTCGGCGCCTACGCCGTCCTGGGTGCGGCGCGCGATCGCGGCCTGAACAGAAAGCGCGTGCTGATCGTCGGCTTCGGCGCGCTGGGGCACGACCTGTGGCGCCGGGTGCGGCGCCATAGCGAGGCCGGTTACGAAGTCGCCGGCATCTATGCCGAGCCGCACGAGAACCTGCCGTCGCAGGTGCGACGCCTGCACAGCCTGGACCAACTGCACGCCTTCGTCCTGGAGCATGGCGTGCGCGAGATCTGGATCGTGCTGCCGATGGAGGCCGGGCAGGAATTGCGCGAAGTGCTCTATCACCTGCGCAATGACCTGGTGGACGTGCGCTGGATCCCGGACGTGCTGTCGATCCAGTTGCTGGGCCATCGGATCGGCGACTTCCTGGGCCTGCCCGCCATCCAGCTCAACACCCTGCCGGCCGCCGGCGTGCGCGGCCTGGCCAAGGAAGCGTTCGACCGGGTGTTCGCGCTATGCGCGCTGATCGGCCTGTCGCCGGTCATGCTGACCGTGGCCGCGCTGGTGAAACTGTCCTCGCGCGGTCCGGTGCTGTTCACCCAGCCCCGCCTGGGCGTGGACGGCAAGGTGTTCCGCGTCTACAAGTTCCGCACCATGACGGTGCACCAGGAGCACGGCGTGGTCACGCAGGCCACCCGGGGCGATGCGCGTGTGACCCGCATCGGCGCCTTCCTGCGGCGCACCAGCCTGGATGAGCTGCCGCAATTCATCAACGTACTGCTGGGCGACATGTCCGTGGTCGGCCCCCGGCCGCACGCGCTGGAGCACAACGAGATGTACAAGGACCTGGTGCAGCGCTACATGATGCGCCACCGCGTCAAGCCCGGCATCACCGGCTGGGCGCAGGTCAACGGATTCCGGGGCCAGACCGACACGCTGCGCAAGATGAGCGACCGCGTCGAGCACGACCTGTACTACATCCAGCATTGGACCTTCCGCATGGACCTGCGGATCATCGCCCGCACGGCGATCTCCGGATGGACGGGCCGCAATGTCTACTAGAAGGAGTGGCCCCCCCCCCGAAGCGCTGCGCGCTTCCCCCCCAGGGGGGCATGCCTGCGGACCGGCGGAGCCGGATCCGCGGCATCCCGATTGCGTGGCAGCGGTGGCGTGCGGGGGGGCTGTGCTGGAGGCCGCCGCTGGTGGTGGTGGTGCGCCCGGGCTGAAGGCCGCCGCCACTGGTGGTGGCGCTTCCGGGCTGGGGGCGGCGGCTGCATGCGGTGAGTCTGGTGTGCACGGAACGGCGGCTTCGGGCGCGGCGGAACCGGCCGGCGGCCTGCTGTCGCCGGCGGATTTCCGGCGGGCGGTGGAGATGCTGCCGCTGGTGTCCATCGATCTGCTGCTGCACGACGGCCAGGGGCGCTACCTGACGGGGCTGCGCAGCAATCCGCCGGCCCAGGGCGCCTGGTTCGTGCCCGGCGGGCGCATCCGCAAGAACGAGCCGCTGGCGCTGGCGCTGGACCGCATCGCCCGCGAGGAACTGGGCCTGCACGCAATGGCCGCCGCCTGGACGCCTTGCGGCGTCCACGAGCATTTCTACTCCACCAACTTCGCCGGCGAAATCAACCGCTCCACCCATTACATCGTGCTGGCCTACGAGGCCGAGCGGGCGCTGGATCCGGCCAGCCTGCCGCACGCGCAGCATCGCGGCTACCGCTGGCTGTCGCCCGCCGCCATCGTCGCCGACCCTGACGTGCATCCCTACACCCGGGCCTACTTCAAGGAGTACGCGCCATGACCAATCCCCCTCCCCCCTACCGCGCCGTCATCCTCTGCGGCGGATCGGGCTCGCGGCTGTGGCCGCTGTCGCGCGAGCTGCTGCCCAAGCAGTTCATCCGTTTGACCGATGACCGCAGCCTGCTGCAGAACACCCTGCTGCGGCTGGATTCGGCCGGCGCCCAGGCGCACCCCACGCTGGTGTGCAACGAAGCCCACCGCTACATCGCGGCCGAACAGGCGCAGGAGCTGGGCATCAAGGATGCCGAGCTGATCCTGGAGCCGCACGCCCGCAACACCGCGCCGGCCATCGCCGCCGCCACGCTGCGCGCCATGCGCGGCGGCGAGGACCCGGTGATGCTCATCATGCCCTCGGACCATGTGCTGGAGGACGGCGAGGTGCTGGCCACGGCCTATGCGCAGGCCTATCTGGCGGCGCGCCAGGGCGCGCTGGTGACGTTCGGCATCACCCCGACCGCGCCGCTCAGCGGCTATGGTTACATCCAGGCCGATGCGCCCGCCGCCATGGCGCCCGCCCGGCGCGTGCGCCGCTTCGTCGAAAAGCCCTCGCCGGAGGTCGCGCAGCGCTTCATCGAGGAAGGCAACTACTACTGGAATAGCGGCATGTTCGCGTTCCAGGCCTCGGTCTTCCTGGCCGAGATGGACCGGCTCGCGCCGCGCATGTTGCAGCAGGTGCGCGCCGCGATCGCCGCCGGGCATGGCGACGATGCGCTGTTCCAGCTTGACGGCCCCGCCTTCGAGGCCTGCCCCAGCGATTCGATGGACTACGCCATCATGGAACGCACCGACAGCGCCGTGGTCATCCCGCTGGCCGCGCCCTGGAGCGACGTGGGCGCCTGGGACGCGGTCTGGGGCATCGCCCCCAAATCGGTGGAGGGCAACTCGACCACCGGCGACGTGATGGTGGAGGATTCGCGCAACTGCCTGATCCATTCCACCAGCCGGCTGGTGGCCTCGGTGGGGCTGGACGACATCGTGGTGATCGAAACCGCGGACGCGGTGCTGGTGGCCCACAAGTCGCGCTCGCAGGACGTCAAGCGGCTGGTGGAAGCCTTCAAGGTCCAGCACCGTTCCGAGCTGAACCATCATCGCGAGGTGCAGCGGCCCTGGGGCTCCTACGACTCGGTGGGCCAGGGTCCGCGCTACCAGGTCAAGCGGATCACGGTCAAACCCGGCGCCCGGCTCTCGTCGCAGATGCACCATCACCGCGCCGAGCACTGGATCGTGGTGTCCGGCACGGCCCGCATCTACAACGGCGACAAGCAATACCTGCTGACGGAGAACCAGTCCACCTACATCCCGCTGGGCGAGATCCACAGCCTGGAGAACCCGGGCAAGATCCCGCTGGAAATCATCGAGGTGCAGTCCGGCGCCTATCTGGGCGAGGACGACATCGTCAGATTCCAGGACATGTATGGCCGCGCCTGATTCCGTTCAGGCGCCCTTCTGGCGTCCGGGGCTGGCGCGCGTCTGCGT